>NZ_JACJKP010000509.1 GCF_016901605.1 Gemmiger formicilis | reverse complement strand
GCCTACTGCATGAGCCCCGACGGCCAGGCCCTGGCTACCGAGGAAGGCTACATCGGCGGCGAAGGCACCGAGTTCACCTCCACCCAGCCCAGCGGCAGCATCACGGTCGGCGGTTCTTCCTCCGTTTCTCCTCTGATGGAAAAGCTCATTGAGGCCTACAAGACCGTCAACCCCAACGCCACCATTGAGATGCTGACCACCGACTCCACCACCGGTGTTACCGGCGCTTTGGACGGCACCTACACCATCGGTATGGCCAGCCGTGAGCTGAAGGATACCGAAACTGCCGAAGGCGCCACCGCCACCGTGCTGGCCATGGACGGCATCGCGGTCGTTGTGAACCCCGCCAACACCACCGCCGACC
>NZ_JACJKP010000508.1 GCF_016901605.1 Gemmiger formicilis | reverse complement strand
AGCAAATGCCGCACATTGCACGCGGTACCGTGTACCGCAATCTGAAAATGATGGAGCGTGACGGGGAAGTTGCCCACCTGGAAATGGCCGGCGGCCCGGACCGCTACGACTGTAACCCGGTTCCCCACGGGCATCTTTTGTGCGACAGCTGCGGCGAACTGAGTGATTTGCCGGTGGTGGGGCTGATGCGCGAAGTGGAAGCCGCCATCGGCACCGAAGTCCGCGGCTACACACTGACCATCCATTACCTTTGCCCCAAATGCCGCGCCAAAAATGCGCAGTGAATCCCGCGCCGTACGGCCATGCTTGCCGTGCGGCGCGTTTTGCTGTATACTGGCCTTATTATAAAGGAAACGGGGTACAGT
>NZ_JACJKP010000507.1 GCF_016901605.1 Gemmiger formicilis | reverse complement strand
CCGCTGCCCGTCAAAGTACCACCACACCGGCAAAAATACGGTGAACAGTTCACACCAGGCGGACCAGGTGGTGCGGAACGGCTGCATATTGTGCAAAAGCACCGGCGGCAGCAAAAACGGCAGGTAGAGAATGGCGAACCACCCCCGGGCCGGGGCCTTGCGCAGCCGGGCACGGGCCAGGGTTTCGGCTGCCGCCAGAAAGCAGCCCACAATGCCGGAGATCAGCAGGTTCTGGATAAGCACCAGACCGCCGGGCAGCGGCAGGAACATCAGGGAGAGGATGAACGCCCCGCTGGTGAGAAAATGCTGCCAGGGGGATGCCTGCAGGGTACGTGCCATCTGGAGAATCCCCAGATCATCGCATC
>NZ_JACJKP010000506.1 GCF_016901605.1 Gemmiger formicilis | reverse complement strand
GATGGCGCTGTCGCTGGCCGCTTGCGGCTCCACCCCGTCCACCAGTTCTTCCGCTGCGGAAAGCGCTTCTTCCGAGGCCGCTTCCGCCGAGACCGCCGGTTCCGACAAAACCTGGGTCATCGCTACCGACACGGTGTTCAAGCCCTTTGAATACACCGACGCTTCCGGCAACTTCGTGGGCATCGACGTGGACATCGTCGCCGCCATTGCCGAGGACCAGGGCTTCAAGTACGAAATGAAGAGCCTGGGCTGGGACAGCGCCATCGCCGCTTGCCAGGCCGGTCAGGCTGACGGCATGATCGCCGGCGCTTCCATCACCGATGAGCGCAAGGCTTCCGGCTGGCTGTTCTCCGACGGTTACTACACC
>NZ_JACJKP010000505.1 GCF_016901605.1 Gemmiger formicilis | reverse complement strand
GCTGCCCAACCTGCGGCATTGGGAGATAAAAATCCCGTACTAGGGATGTCTATGGTGCTGTGTGGACTGTTGCTGGCAGCCAGCGGAGCCTGGACGCTGCCGGCTGCCCGTTACGTGACCCAATATCCGGCGGCGTTTGAATCCTATCCATTGTTTGCAGCCTGGGCGGATGTTGTGACGCCGCTTCTGGCAGGCATCTGGCTGGTGGTTTATGGCGTGCGGGCTTTTGCCGGATTTGGCATCCGGCGGGAACGGTTGGGCAGCCCGTTGGTGGCAGGTGTTCTGCCATTGTGTATTCTGTGGCGACTGATCTGGCGGTTCCAGTTTGTTCCGGCCTCGCTGCAGCGTATGCCCTGTACCTTGCGTG
>NZ_JACJKP010000504.1 GCF_016901605.1 Gemmiger formicilis | reverse complement strand
TGGCGCTGATCACCGACGGACGCTTCTCCGGCGCAAGCCGCGGTGCCGCCATCGGTCACGTTTCCCCGGAGGCTGCCTCGGGCGGCCCCATCGGTTTGGTCGAAGAGGGAGATACCATCGAGATCGACATCCCCAATGCGTCGATCCACCTCGCCGTCAGCGACGAGGAACTGGCCCGCCGCAAGGCGGCCTACGTACAGCCGGAACCCAACATCAAGACGGGCTGGCTGGCACGGTACGCGCGGCTTGTTACCAGCGCCAACCAGGGCGCGGTGCTGAAATAACGCGTTGAATCCAAAACACGCAGCGGTTGTGCGGCCGCTGCGTGTTTTCTTTTGCCCGGGACCCGTAAAATTTGCCAAAAGCT
>NZ_JACJKP010000503.1 GCF_016901605.1 Gemmiger formicilis | reverse complement strand
CTGTGTGATCCTCATCACAGGCAAGAATCATGCAAAACCGGGCTTCCGGCTGCATGCACTTGAGTTGGAATGCCCACGTTTCGAGGGCTAATAACGCGATTTCAAATCCCTGTTCCCGGGACAGCGCGTCTTCAAAAAAGCAGTCGATTCGCGTTTCGGTGTTGCAGGCTTCGTAATCGGTCTTGTCGAAACATTTCTCCATGGCCTGATCGAAGGCGGCATCCAATTCTTCGGCTGGCATTTCTGATAGGATTACACAGTCCCGAACCAATCTGAACGGGGGAAACAACAGTTCCCGCAGCGCGGATACTTTTACGGACGGGAGATTCAGCTGCCCGTCGCCGCACTGGCGGAGCAGCTTTTTCATG
>NZ_JACJKP010000502.1 GCF_016901605.1 Gemmiger formicilis | reverse complement strand
GCAGGGCGGGCTGCTCTATCTGCTGTGGGGCGACAAACGCCCCGCCATACGGCTGCGCCGCCGGATGGAACAGGCCGAGGCCCAGCTGGCGCCCCTGCGCACCCCCGACCCCGCCGCCCAGGAAAAGCTGGAACAGCTGGACCCCCGCGCCGCCGAAACCGCCCGCTATCTGCGGGATTTTGCCCCCGGCCCGGTGTTTGACGGCACCGACGTGCGGTACTACCCCAACGGCGAAAGCATGTTCGCCGATATGCTGCCCGCCCTGCGCAGCGCCCGGCGCAGCATCTATGTGGAAAGTTTTATCATCGGCATGGGCGAGATGTGGGGCCAGATCCACGAGATCCTGCGCCAGAAAGCCGCCCAGGGGCT
>NZ_JACJKP010000501.1 GCF_016901605.1 Gemmiger formicilis | reverse complement strand
GAAAATCAAATTATAGCGGATGGGGTCAATGTCCGTAATTCCCACGCAATACGCTGCCAGACTGCCTGCGCCGGAACCACGGCCGGGACCTACCGGGATATCCCGGCTCTTGGCGTAATTGATAAAGTCGTAAACGATCAGATAGTAGTTGGTATACCCCATCGTTTTGACCACGTTGATCTCATATGCCAACCGCTCACGCAAAGCATCTGTCACCTTGCCGGGATACCGGCGTTCCAGCCCCTCCCAGCACAGCTTTTCAAAGTACTCCTGATTTTCCATGCCATCCGGTGCACGGAAGTACGGCAATTTTGTATCGCCAAACGTAAATTCAAAGTTGCATTTTTCTGCAATCTTATTAGTGTTTTCG
>NZ_JACJKP010000051.1 GCF_016901605.1 Gemmiger formicilis | reverse complement strand
CACTACGGTGGGGTCCAGTTTGTCCGAAAGCTGTGCCCCGGTATAGCCCCAGTTGACACCAATGGCGATATAGTTGTCTCCCGCCGTCTGTGACTGGTAGCCGTGGTTTGTCAGAATCTTTTCCATATCGTCAGCAATGGAACGGGCGCCGTGTTTAAGCATCACATCCAGGTTCCAGCTTCCGGTCATACCATCGTTGCCCGGCGGGGTCACCCCCACTTCTGCCAAAACGGCGTCCACCCGGCTTTCGGGGACGAGGATATGGTTGGCTACGATCGCTTCGTCGTACTCCCACCAGCCGCACAAAGTAAAGGTCTGGGTGGTTTCGTGGCCGTCCACATCAAAAGTGACGGTAAATTCCGCGCCGATTTTTGGCTCCACGCCCAGCAGTTCCAGAACATGGGTGTCGGTGGCTGCCTCGTTGGTCCCCTCCTGCGGGAGTCGCCCTTCTACTGGATCACAGTAGGCCCAGTGCGCTTCATTGGCGTCGGAGTAGCCGATCTCCACATGGGATTTGTTGAAGGGGACCTCCATGGGCATGCCCAGAAAACGGCGGATACCGTATGCCTGAATCAGAGAATCGCCCTGCAGTTCCGCGCACTGTTCTTCCGTGAGATACTTGAACGTGCCGTGAGAACAGCCCCCGGCCTGACGAAAATTGTTCTGCTGGATGCCCTCGTTGATGGACATGGCAATGGTAAAGAGTGAAGTAAACAGTACCGCCGTAAGGGCAATGGCCAGTACCGCTACAATATTGCGGGTCCGGTTGGCCAGCAAAGCCCGGATACTCAACCGGCGGATGCAGCTGCCATTGGATACTTTCATGACTTCTTCCCCCTTACCGTTCCACGATCCGCCCATCCTCAATGCGGATGATGCGGTCAGCCAGCTGGGCAATCTCCTCGTTATGGGTGATCATTACCATGGTTTGGCCGAATTTCTGCCCCGTCACCTTCATCAGGCTGAGCACATCCTGGCTGGTTTTGCTGTCCAGGTTGCCGGTCGGTTCATCAGCCAGAAGAATGGCAGGTTTGGTTGCCAGTGCCCGGGCAATGGCAACACGCTGCTGCTGGCCGCCCGAAAGCTGGTTGGGCAGACTGGGCAGTTTCTTTTCCAATCCCAAAGTGGAAACCACAGCCTCGACAAAATCGGTATCCACTTTATTGCCGTCCAACTGGATGGGGAGAACAATGTTTTCCCACACGCTCAAAACCGGCACGAGATTATAAGCCTGAAACACAAACCCGATTTTACGGCGCCGGAAGATGGTCAGTTCCTCGTCCTTCAGCGTGAAGATGTCCTTTCCATCCACGGTGACAGTGCCTGCAGTGGGCCGGTCCAAACCGCCCAGCATGTGCAGCAAGGTGGATTTGCCGGAACCCGAGGTGCCCACAATCGCTACAAATTCCCCCTGCTCGATGTTCAGGTTCATGCCATCCAGTGCCTTTACCTGGGTATCTCCGGAGCCGTAATATTTTTTCAAACCACTGGTTTGTAAAATCGTCATTTTCTTTTCCTCCCAACGAAAAAGTCTGTATCGTCTTTTGACAATACAGACTATAGCATACGAATCTGTCCTGGTACTTTCAAGAATGTGACAGTTCTGACAGAATCCTCTTACGGACGCGGAAGGAACAGTGAAAAGGTACTTCCTGTTCCCGGAACACTCTCAACCTTCACATAGCCGCCTTGCTTTTCAGCTATCTGGCGGGTCAGATATAGCCCGATCCCAACGCCCTGCTCCTGATAGTTTCCGGCACTACGATAAAATCGACCAAAAATCCGGGCCTGTTCTGCTTCCGGGATTCCCGGTCCTGTATCGGTGACACATATGGCAGAGAACATTTCATAGTTCTTCACCGTAACGGTCACTGCTCCTCCGGAAGGCGTGTATTTCACCGCGTTGTCCAGGAGATTGCACAGCGCCTCTTCCGTCCACTTGGGGTCAAAAACGGCTTTTCCTTCTGTCGGGACGGCCGTCAATACAACCCCCTTTTCGGCCGCCTTGGGCACGTACTGCGTCACTGCGCGGTCCACTACGTAAGAAAGTTCCGATATTTCCGGATGTACTGCCAGAATCCCGTTTTCCAGCCGGGAGGTTTTGACCAGAGCTTCAATCAGTGTCTGGAGTTTGGCTGCCTGCGTCAAAATGGCCCCGGCACATTCCTCTTCCTGGGGTGTCAGGGGCTGTTCGGCAAGCAGTTGTGCATAGAGCTGCAGATTGGCCACCGGGGTTTTGGTCTGGTGGGATATATCCGAAATCAAGCTGCTGATTTGATCCTTCTGCTCCTGTACATTGCGGGCAGACAGCGCGCTGGCTGTCAGGTAGCGGGCTAGCCGGCTTTCCAGGGCGGAGAGTCGGCTTTCGTCATAAGTTTCTTCAGTAAAATGTCCGGCAATGGCAGCTTCCAGCATCGCATCCAGGCGCTTTATCGTGCGGACAGTCTGCCAGCGTTCCACCACTACGATCACCAGCGCTGCCAACAGAGCGACACCGGCTACAATGTACCCGATCATGGATTCACCGCCCAGGTATAGCCGATACCGTATACCGTTTTCAGATATTCCGGTTTAGCAGGGTCTTTCTCCAGTTTGGCGCGCAGCCGCTTGACCGTAACGGAAAGCGCGTTTTCTTCCACAAATTCAGCACCGTCGGTCCACACACGGTCTACCAATGTGATGCGGGGGACGGCATGTCCCAGATTTTCCACCAGCACACGCAGCAGCTTCTGCTCGGTTTTGGATAGCTCCACCGGCAAACCGTCCCTGCGAAAGATCATTCGGTCGAAATCGAACAGGAATGGCCCTATCTCCATTTGGGAGGAGGAATGTACGCTGCGTCGGCGAAGCTGCGCTTGCACTCTCGCCCGCAGAACCGCCAGCGAAAAAGGCTTTGTGATGTAGTCATCCGCGCCCGCTTCCAGGCCGGTGACCTCATCCATTTCCAGGTCGTTGGCAGTAAGCATAATAATGGGCGTGGCGTTCCCCTGAGACCGCAGTGCCCGCAGAAGGTCCAGACCGCTGCCATCGGGAAGGTTGATATCCAGAATCAGCAGGTCAAATTGTGTTTTTGCCAGTGTTTGCCTTGCCTGTACAATGCTATCTGCCAAAACCACGGCTTGTTCTGCTCCACAAAGAGCCATGCTGATTCCGCGGCCCAGTGCGGCATCATCCTCCAGAAGAAAAATTTGTTGCATCTTCCCTACTCCTTGGAAACGAAAGAAAAGTATGTATGTCCATCCACTTTTCGGTAACAATCAAGCGTCTTTTTGATTATAACAGTACAAATGTTTTTTGCCAACACAGCAATTGCATATACAGAAAGAAAGCCGCATGCAAAACTCTTGTTGCTCAAACATTCTTACAGTCCGCATGGTTCTTAATAAGCCCTGTACCGTCAACCATCTACTGAACAAACAAAAAAAGCCAACTGCTTTTGACAAGTCAGTTGGCTCTTTTGACGGATCATGAAAAACTGCTATCAGATTGCTTTCAAAAGCATTTCATGTTCCGGAATTTTACATGGAAATGCGCTTTTTGGCAGTCCGAAATTATTCAAACTCGACAAAGCCTAATCAATTTTGTTTAGAGATTATTCTCTGTCGTATTCGTGGTGCTTTTGAATATTTGATGTATCCATATTATCCTGCCTATATGGGCTAATGTTATCAATTTGTTATCGGGGTTGATAACACTGGCTCTGAAACTGCGGATAATAACAATATGTTCTGGCTCACATTATAAGCGATTTTGTTTAGAAAATCAAGATATTAAAATCGTTTCCCAAAGACATCTATAACACAAATAGAGCTCTTTCATAGTCTTTAACATAGTATCTGATATTTTTCCTGCCTTTTTGGACAATCGTATGTCCTTCCGCTTCCAACTTTTCTTTCTGAGCTTCTATGCCGCCGGGATATTTGGCGTTTAATTCCCCATTCGCCTTTAAGGTGCGCCAATAAGGTGTTACATCCTTGGAACGCTGATAGCTCGCCCACGCAACAATCGAAACAAATATTCCTGCTGTAATCGGCTCTGTAAAATCGGCTCCATTTTCATTTGCAAAATATTCTCTTATCGCACCAACAGTAAGCAGTTTTCCATACGGCACAAGACGCATAACCTTATCATAATCAATCGGCGGCGCAAAATACATTTTGTTTCCGCCATACTTCTCTATGCTTTTTTCATCTGTGATCGTCTGAAATTTGGGCATATCCTTACTATCATGCAGCATCGCATTAAAATCTTTTTTATCTTCATTTGCCATTGTAAGCACCTCCTGTACACAAGTATAAGTCAATGAAAAAACCTATGCAATGAGACGGTTTTAAAATTTCCGTTTTTAAATTTAATACTCAGTTCTCCAGCTCTGCATCTTAGCTGATAGCAATTTAATCCCTGTTACCTTTTTCTAAATAATATAATTTAAGACTACCAAATATAAGGTATTAACCTGTATTTAACTTTCTTTTTATAATCTGCATATCCGTCAAGTTCGGTTTCAAGTACCTGTTCTTCGTTTTTTATTCTTTTTGCGATAATCAGAGGATAAAAGAGAAACACAACGAAAGAGAGTATTGATCCAAGCATCAATGGCATTGTAAGGAAAAGAATAATTGTTACACTATACATTGGATGTCTGACAATACCGTAAAGTCCTGTATCAATTACCTTTTGATTTTCCTGCACCTCAATCGTTCTGGAGAGATATGTATTTTCCCGTAAGACTTCTGCATAAAGCAAATACGCAATCAAAAATATAGCAGCCGCTATGTAAGGCACTGTTTTAGGAAGCGACAGCCAGCCAAAACGAAAATCAAGCCCTGCCAATACAAAGCCAACAACAAACATCAAGCCGCTAAGTTTTATTACAAGACTTTGCTCGCTTTGCTGTTCCTTAGCGTTAAGACGCTTACTTAATAATTGGGGGTTTTTGAACATCATCACAATACCGGCGACAAACATAGGAACAAACAAAACTCCCATAAGCAACCAACCGTTGGGATATTGCACTGTTCCCGCAGGCAGAAACAGAAGTAGCCCTACAAGAATAATTCCAAGCACAAATTTTATGATTGCATTGCAAAATAATTTTATTGTCATTGTACCGCCCTCCTTTGTCGGCTACTATTATTGTTTTTTCATCTGCCGCAAAAATAAAAGCACAGCCCCTGCAACAGCCACAATGGTATAACCGAGCACCCACCAAAGGTGCGGCAGGATACCCGAATAATCCGCACTAAAGACAGCCCGTTCCAATTCAACAGCATGGATGAAAGGCAAAGCATTTGCGATTTTCTTAAATACGCCGCCTACAAGGTCTACATCAAACCAAATCCCCGACATCCAAGCGGACAAATTGGTAAGTAACGCTCCACAGATACCGCCGACCTGCTTTGAATTAAAAACGCTTCCGCAGATAAGCCCCAAAGCAATATAAAACAATGCTACGGGAATGAGAAACAGCAAGGCATATAAAACAGTGATTGTCAGCTTCAAGCCGAGCAGAGCCGCCGCTATGTAGCAAATAACCCCCTGTGCTACTGCAATCGGTAAAATTGGCAGGGTATAGCCGAAAATAAAATCCGAAGCGGTAAGCGGAGTAGTATAAAGCCTTTGCAGCAATGCACTTTCTCTATCCTTTGAAATAAGGACAGCGGCAAACAAAGTCATAAAGGATAATCCAAATACCGTTATGCCGGGGGTTAGATTGTCAAGCTCAAACATCGGCACAGGAATATTTGCCTGTATTGCAGTAAGCAAACCGATAAGGACAAGAGGAAAGCCTAAGCCAAAAAACAGGTTAAGCGGGTCACGCAGTATTTCTTTTGCCGTTCTACCCGAAAATGCAAGCAATCTCATAATTTTTTACTCCCTTTTACAATAGCAACAAAAGCGTCCTCGAATTTTTCCGTTCCCGCCTTTGCTTTCAATGCCTCCGCTGTTCCGAGCGCAAGCAGCTTGCCGTCCTTCATAATACCGATACGGTCTGCAAGAGCTTCCGCTTCCTCCATATAGTGCGTGGTCAAGATAATGGTTATTTTCCCTTTAAGTGTACGAATGGTATCCCATAAGTCGCTTCGTGCCAGAACATCAAGCCCTAATGTCGGTTCGTCAAGAAAAAGTATCTGCGGCTCGCTGATAAGAGCCATTGCAATGCTTAACCTGCGTTGCCAACCGCCCGATAATTTACCTGCCCTTTTGCTCAAAATAGCGGTTAAATCAAATTGTTCGGAAAGCTCCTTGGTTTTAGCATGCATCTTCTCTTTTGTAAAACCGTGAACACCGCACATCAGCTCAAGGTTTTCCCTTACACTTAAATTTGGGGCAACGGCTGTCTCCTGCGGAGATACGCCTATGATACTTTTCACCGCAGCCACATCAGTAACAATACTGTTGCCGTTCACAAAGGCGTTGCCGCTGTCGGGCTTTGTCAAGCAAGTAAGCATTTTAATTGTGGTCGTTTTTCCTGCCCCATTTACGCCAAGCAGAGCAAATAATTCGCCTTGCCGGGCCGTCAAATCAAGGCCGTCTACGGCGGTTACATCCTTATATTTTTTTGTAAGCTGAACAGTTTTAATTGCCTGCATTGTCTTTTCCCTCCGTATAGCGGTATTTAAGTCCCATATAAGCATCGGTAAGCACTCTGCTGATAAATTCATCGTCCCAATCAAGATAGGAAGTGGCTATCATCGTAGCAATACCGTGAACATAGAGCCACATTTCCAGATGAAACAAATATGCTTCATCTTCACTAATCCCTAAATTTTGCTGTATTAACTGCATAAGGGGTCTGATTTCTTCTTTGTTTTCTTCTATTTTTTCACGGCTTCGGTCACGCATAAAAAGCAGCTTGAAAAGCTCCCTTTCTTCTTTGGCAAAGCGGATATATGCCATGCCGCTTGCCTTATAGGGGGAATATTTTCCCTTAGCCATATCTTCACGCAAATAATTCTGATACAGCAGGTCAGAAGCTATAAAAACCTCCTGCCCGACTTCCTCCATATTTTTGAACAGTCCGAAAATCGGTTTGACAGAGCATCCAAGCTCCGCAGCCAACGCTCTTGCGGTCAATCCAGATATTCCATTCTTCCGTGTTACATTCAAAGCGGCATTAGTTATTTCATCTCTTGTAAACTTAAATTTCGGGGGCATTTGTTCATCTCCTTAAGGCAACATTTATTACGCAACATCTGTTTCTTATTATATGGAAATAGCTGCTTTTTGTCAAGCAGCTATAACAGTGAAACGGAATATGTAACGCTTTTGGGTGTCAAAACGCCCTGTTTAAGCGTTTAAGAGAGCAAAAAAGACGGGTAAGGAGTTTATCCCTACCCGCCACAATTTTACAGTTGTATGCGTTACATTGCGTTATTTGCAGTTGTCATTCTTCGTCTTAAGCGTGTTAATATCACTTCTGCCCTTAAAATGCGATAGGATTTTATCAATCTTTCTTGTCTGTGAATAAACGGCAGATCGCCATAACACCTGCAAACAAGACCCCTGCCACCGGCCACACAATCCAGGTAGTCTCCCATGCGTTTGTTAAAAAGCTCCAGGCAAGGTATATAGCTGTTGCTGACAGCCAGTACGCTGTTGCAATCGTTTCCTTAATGTAGCTTTTCCTTATCTCTTGGGGTGTATATTCACCCTCTTTCAGCAACTTCTGCATACTCGCCCATCGAACGCCGGCTATGATAAATATTCCTGCTCCGATTCCGGCGAGCAGCAAAGTAATTGCCAGCATGATAACGATTAAAAATTCGTTTTCGGTAAACGCACCGACCAGCAGAGGAACGGGGGATAGAATACAGATACCGGTTGCAATCATATTGCTCCTTACATAGACAGGTCTATATTCTTTTTGTCTTTCTTTAACCATTCCCGTTACGCCATATTCTGTTTCAAAAGGTTCTTTATCAATGAAGTCATAGGGTGCATTTTTAAAGCCGCAGTGCAGAAAGATCGCAACTGCAACAGCAACAAAAACGAACAGAGAAACAAGCCCGATCCCTCCGGCGACATTTTCAGATATGGAGAGAGCAACCTCGGACACAGCTCCCAAAAGCAAAAGAGGGATTACCGCAATAACGCAAAGAAAAGTTGCTACGGCAATTTTTACGGACGCAGACTTTCTCCATTTCAAAAAATGATCTGCCTGTGACAAAGTAATCCGTTTCACAGGTATATCTGTTTCATCTGTGAACTCCTCATCTTCCATTTCGTCCTTGAGAAGATAATCGGTCGTCACGCCGAACAAATTTCCAAGCTGAAGAATTTTTTCTAAATCCGGTGTAGTCTGTGCAGCCTCCCATTTGGATACCGCCTGACGGGACACATTCATTTTTGCAGCCAGTTCTTCCTGAGACCAGCCATTTCTTTTTCTCAATCGAATAATCTTATCCGCTAAAATCATAATCATTTACCTCCGTTTGATACTGTAGTGCAATCGCCCTATTTCTATGTATAGGATACTCTTTTCAAAGGTTGCATACCACCAAACGGCGGTTTGAAATGTGTCAACCTGCGGTTGCAGAAGTATTTTTCCATACAATACAAACTATTTCCACGGTCTGCTGTCGGCAAGCCAGCCTTGCTCCGCCCAATACTTTCCGTCAAGGTATTCGGGATCTGATCTATGTATGGATTTCTGCATCATACGGCAGAAGAAAAACTTAAATTTCGTAATCAAATTTGTATGTGCGGGCTTTGTATAATCTATATGAGCAAACTTCCGAGACAGCTTTTGAAGCTTTCCCGCAAGCTCGGCTTGTTTCTTTTGCGGCAATTTTTCCCAGACGATATCGCTCATCAATGCACCGGTAAATATCTCGATTTTGGAAATGCCCCACCACGATAAGCTGTGCTTCATATCTTTTGCCGCAGATTTTGCTCCGCTGCCCAAGCATTGTGTTATGATGACAGCTCGTTTTCCAAACATTTCAGGAGCAGGACGGTGCGGTATCCAACGATAGGCAAAATGGTCAAGTAACGCTTTCATTGCACCGGTCGCATGAAAGACATATGCAGGCGATGTCATCACAATCAAGTCCGCTTCCAAAAGTGATTTTTCAATTTTCCTGATATATTCAGCATCCTTGCATTTCTGTTCGCCCTTTAAGATACAGTTTGTGCAGCCAGCGCAGAAAGCGGGGCAATCCTTTGGAAGATAATATTCTGTAATATTCGCATTATCACTAAAGTCTGCTAAAAACATCTCTTTTAGACGATAGGTAACGCCGTGTTTTTCCGTTCCGTTTATCACTGTTATATTCACTCTTTATACCTCCAAAATATCGTGTAAAACTTGTGTGTGAAAATTCCTGCGGTTTTCTTTCTGTCTAAGGTCAATCCCCAATATTTGCGATATAATTTCGTATCGTAGGAACATTTGCTGCATAACGGTAATCAAATACAGCGTTTTTCGTCTTATCGCCGCTTCATCAAGGTCAGGACGGCAGGCTGCAACAAGCGGAAGATATGCCGCATAAGTTCTGTAAGTGTTGTCATTTTCTTTCGGTGACTGCATATCGGTAAGAACAGAAATTTTGGAAATGGCATAATGTTCAAACAGAAAATCAAGGGTTATATTGCCGAGATAAGTGAGCTTCTCAAAAGGAGTAAAGCCGTCTGTTTTCTCTCGTATATTCTGAAAATGCTCAACTGTTCCGTTTATCATACGCTCAATACATTGCTCGATGAGTTGATCCTTGTTTCCAAAATGATAATTTACAAGGCCTAATCCAACGCCTGCTCTTTTGCATATCTCACGGACTGTAACTTCGTCTAAATGTTCCCCTTTTTCCTCAATTAGTTTAATCGTCGCCTGTATAATGGCTTCTTTATTATCCACACTATACCTCCTTTTGAACATTGTTCAAATACATTATGCTGAACGCAGTTCAAAAAGTCAAGAGATTGTGACTAACAAGTGAAGTATGTAACGCTTTTCGGTGTCAAACCGCCCTGTTTAAGCGTTTAAGAGAGCAAAAAAAGACGGGTAAGGAGTTTATCCCTACCCGCCACAATTTTACAGTTGTATGCGTTATAATGCTTTAATTATAGATAATTTCCTCGTTTACAATATCCATTGCTCTATTACGAATACTGTTCATTGTCTGTACCCACAGCATTGAATTTTCTGCCTTTAGCTGTTCAGTTAAGCCCTCTCGCTCCGCTATCTGTTTTACCAGCCGAAGAAACGTATCTTCCGCCTGCTCGTCAATATCCACAAGATAGCTGTTCAGCTTGCCGCTTGTAAGCAGGTTGGTATAAAGCACCTTGCGGTGCTGTTTGAGATAGCGCAAATGCCGCTGCCCCCATACGCCGATAGGCTTGGTTTCTTTTTCGGCGGGTAAAGACAGACAAGGAAGAAAATAATCTCCCTGCTGTATATAAGTGCCGCCCAGTTCTTCAAAAATCATCTTTGCCATTTTGTTTTCCTCCTGAAAAATGATTTATCTTGAGCGTGTGTAATCACGCTTTTGACCTTTGAGATTTCTCGCCTGTTCAAGCAAGCTGTCTATCTGTTTGTGTCCGAATACTCTGCGAAGCAGCGAATAATCTTTGTTTTCAGCCCTCAGCCTTGTGTTTTCTTCGGTAAGCTTACCGTTAATTTTTGAGAGCTTTTCGTTTTCACGATATAGATTTCCGTTTGTGATGTTCAACCTGTGATAACTGTCCAACGCCTTGAAATATCGTGCAAATAAGGTGCTGATTAAAGATTTAAATCGGGCTACAAGCGGCTCAACAAACTTTGTCTTGTAGCTCCTTGCCGACATCATCGCAGAAGGCTCAGGGAGCTGATATTCAGGCCCGTTCATGATACTCTCATCAAGATTTTGCAACGCTCTTTCGCCATTATCAAAGTTTTTAATACGGTCAGCCATAACACGAAACTCATCTTTTTTCTCGACAAGCTTATCTTCAAGAGCGTTAATTTCCTTTTCTCGCTCCTGCTTTTTGTAATCCAAAACAGAGAGATGTTTTTCATGAGTCCCCTTGTGTTCCCACTCAATTCCGTGGCGTTCCATAACAAACGCTAAGGCGGATTTTTCTGCGCTTACCCATTGATTCCACTCGGTATCTCCACGAGTACCGCCCTTGAAGCCCTGTGCTGCAAGCGCCTGTTTCAACGACACTCTTGTATCCAGTCCACGCTTGCTGCCGGTGGTAAAGGGAACAAAATCAATGTGCAGATGCGGTGTTGCCTCATCCATATGCAGATGAGCCGAAAATACTTTTAACTGCGGATTTCGCTCCTGAAACCCACGATAGTATTCATCTAAAATCTGTCGGGCAAGCGTCCCGTTTTCGCTTTCAGCGCTCATATTTTCCTTATCGCCTATCTGCAAAATCAGTTCGTGAAACGGTTTTTCCTGTTTGGAACTGCGGATTTTTTCATAGTAGTTTTCTATCTTTCGGTCAGCTCTTGTCTGCCTGTCGTTGTATCTTTTCAGCGCATCATCGAATAATTCGTGATACACTTTCCTTATCGGCTCGTTGCAGTAATCTATATTGAGATGAGTGCGGTTGCCGTCTACATTCTCCGCTTTGAATTTGCGGCTGTTGTGGTTGACTGAGCCTTTTCCGACCATTGCGCTGATCGTTCTTTGCATAAATTACACCTCCAATCTCTTAAAAATCGTTCTTCCTCGGTTCTGTTACTCTTGCCAAGAGTAACGCAAAAGCACTTTTGACAGCCTACTGCCATCAAAAGCTGCTATTGCGCTCTCCGAGGGGGTTATGGGGCGTTGCCCCGTTGTCTGCGGACAACTCCCCCGTAAGGGCTGTCCTTTGAAAAGGACACCCTTGCAACCCCGTCCAAACTTTATCACTTCCCGAAAAAGGAACATTGCAAGGTTGCAGATGTGCTAGCTTTTGCAATGTTGCAACCTTGAAAAAACTCACTCCATTTTTTCGGGAAGCTGCCAGTACCACTGACTGCCTTCCTTAACCGATTGGACATTCAGCGCTTTCTTTGCCTCATCCAGCACACGCTTCGAAATACCCATCGCCTGTGCTTTCTTTACCAATTCTTTCTGCGGATATCTCCCCTTTGAAAGATATTCAAGGATAAGATTTTCCGCTTGCTCGGATTTCTTTTCTTTTGGAATCCCGCTGAGTAAATCGTCCACTGATATATCGTAATGACCGAGCCAGCGAAATCCGTTTTCCCTGTCCAGCTCAAAAGCAATCGCTTCGCCCTCTGGAGCAAGGGAGGATTTGTCCTGTACCATCACTCTGACCTGTGGATTGTCTTTAATTCTCCCGACAATCAGAACACTTCTCGCCGAAGCCTGAAAGTCAATCGAACCAAGTCCACGGTAGGAAGATTTATTTCCGCTGCCTTTGTTCATATGACCAACAAGCAAAATAGAACAGTCATATTTTTCTGCGACTCGTCCGAGCTGTGCCATCACATTACGGACTTCGTTAGCGTTGTTCATATTGATATTCGCACCAACATACGCCTGAATCGGATCAAGGATTACCGCCCTTGCACCGACTTCTATAATTGCTTTTTCAATTCGTTCATCCAGCATACTGAGTGCAGCTTCCGATTCATCTATGACTTTAATTTGCGTACAGTCTGCCTCAGCGGATTCCAGTCTCGGCTTGATGGTATCTTCCAGTCCGTCCTCGGCAGTTTGATAGATAATCTTAACAGGCTCACGCTTGGCATCATCGTAGGGCAGCGGCTCTCCTTTCGAGAGAAGCGCCGCCAGTCTTAACGCCAAAGTTGTTTTGCCCTCGCCGGGATCGCCCTGAATGATTGTGATTTTCCCGTATGGAATATATGGATACCAGAGCCAATTTACTTCCTTGCTCTGTACTTCGTCCATACTGATGATTTTCAGTTCAGCCATTCCTGTCACCGCCTTCCAGAAGAAAAGCATTGATATTTCTGCCTTGATTGGTTATACTATTATTGGTTACATGGAGTGACTGCCTTTCATCTGCGCCAACAGATGATGTTCGGGCGGTCATTTCTTTTTGCTTATTCATTCTGTTCCTCTCCTTTCAAGCCGCCGAGAATGACGGAAATCAGCTCAATGACATTGAGTAGTTCCTCATCTACACCATTTCCCACTTCAATCCTCTGTAACTCCGTAAGGACGGCGGAAAGCTCCTGCTTCAGAGCCTTATACACCCTCGGATTGCCCTGCACCACCACATCCTGATTGAGACAGCGACGGTAGCAGTATTCCTGCTTCGGCAGTCCCGATAAGGCGACCGCTTTGTTAATGCGTTCATTTTCTTCGGGCGATACCCGAAATCCCACCGTGATATTTCTCCAACGGTTTTTGTTGTCTCTGTTCTTAGCTGACATTTTCAAAATCTCCTTTCCCTAAATCGTCTAATCGCTTCGCCATTTCCGTCTGTTTGGACGGGAACAGATGAGCGTACTGATAAGTGATTTCAATGCTTTCGTGTCCTACACGGTCGGCAATCGCCACCGCCGAAAATCCCATATCGATCAGCAAACTGATATGGCTGTGACGAAGGTCATGAATACGGATACGCTTCACGCCTGCGGCTTTTGCACCTCTGTCCATCTCGTGATGAAGATAGCTTTTCGTTACTGTAAAGATACGGTCTTTCTTTTTGAGTCCGTAGAGCATACCGAGATATTCCTGCATTTCCTCACAGAGAAAATGCGGCATTTTAATGGTACGGTTGCTTTTCTTTGTTTTCGGCGTAGTAATCACATCTTCCCCGTGCAAACGCTGATAGGATTTGTTGATCGTGACCGTTTCCTTGTCAAAGTCGAAGTCCGAAGGAGTCAGCGCCAGCAGCTCGCCCTCACGGATACCGCACCAGTAGAGCATTTCAAAGGCGTAAAAGGAAACGGGCTTGTCCATCATCTCAAAGGCAAACTTCTTGTATTCCTCTTTCGTCCAGAACAGCATTTCCCTGTGTTCCTCGCTTCCCATATTTCCCACCTTTGCGGCGGGATTGGAACGCAGCTCGTAGTAACGCACAGCATGGTTGAAGATAGCGGAAAGCTGATTGTGCAGCGTCTTCAGATAAGTCTGTGAGTACGGTTTTTTCTTCTCGTCACGATAGGCAAGCATTTCATTCTGCCAAGTGATGATTTCTTTTGTAGAAATCTCGCTGATTTTTAGCTTGCCGAAAAAGGGCAGTATCTTCGTGCGGATAATATGCTCCTTCGTCAGCCAAGTGTTTTCCTTCAGACGGTTTTTCACATCTCGGATATACAGCTCCGTAAAAGCCTCAAAGCTCATATCAAGGTCAGATGAGTTCTGCAACTGGAACATTCGCTCCCATTCCTGCGCTTCTTTCTTTGTGGCAAAGCCACGCTTGCATTTCTGCTTGCGCTCGCCTTTCCAGTTCACATACCTTGCCATCACATACCAAGTACCGTTGTCCTCATTTTTAAATACCGGCATTATTCCTTCTCCTTTCCGGCTCCGTAGAGCCTTTCATAAAAATACTGGCGGTTGACACGCCCCGCAATCGTAATAAATCCCTTCGCTTTCAGTTCCTCGTTCAGCTTCCTGATGAGCTTATAGGCATAGGGCTTGGATACATTCAGTTCCTGCGCCACATCGTCGGCACGGATAAACCTGTTTTCCATATACATCACCTTCCCTTCTGTTTTTAGTTTCATTTATTTCGTGTCGGAATACTTTCTTGCCGCCTTCCGATTTGCCCGGGCGGGTACGCCATTACCGTGACGCACGACGGATATTTAATTAAACTTATTTGCTTAATTCCATTTCATTATACTAAGCATATTTGCTTTTGTCAAGCGGTTTGCGAGAAAATATTAAACTTTTTTGTTTCGTTTTCTCTTGACTTTTACTAAACATATCTGCTATACTAAATACACTACATAAAGCAAGGAGCGATAACACTATGGCTATTGGTGAGAGAATCCATTTTTTCAGGCTTCTGCGTGGCATGACGCAAAAATATCTTGGTACGGCTGTCGGTTTTCCCGAACGAAGCGCCGATGTGCGATTGGCGCAATATGAAACAGGCTCCCGAAAACCAAAAGCAGACTTAACAGCTGCATTGGCGCAGGTGCTTGATGTTTCCCCGCAGGCTCTTGATGTTCCCGACATTGACAGCTACATCGGTCTTATGCACACCTTATTTACCCTTGAAGATATTTACGGTCTTACTGTCAGCGAAGCAGACGGAGAAGTCTGTCTGAAAGTCAATAAGGACAAAGGCAAGGACGCTGCCGAGCTATCAAAAATGCTCTGTGCTTGGAAAGAGCAGGCGGACAAGCTATCTTCCGAGGAAATCAGCAGGGAAGAATACAACAACTGGCGTTACTACTATCCGAAATACGATACCTCGCAGCTCTGGGCGAAAGTGCCTTCGCAGGAGTTAAGCGATACGCTGGTGGAGGCGTTTCAGGACAAGCTCAAAAAAGATGAATAAGAACGACAAAAAGCCCTTAGCTATGAGTTATTACCCACAGCTAAGGGCTTTCTAATATGGATTTCTTTCGCCATACAAGCCGCCTTTTATCATTCTGTAACCCGTAAACCACTGGGCTACAAGAATAATGGCTCTTGTATGGCTGTTATCAAATTGTTATCAAAAGACTTCTTGAAACGCCGCAAGCCCGCATAAATACTGGGTTTTTGCGGTGTTTCGTTTTATTCGAACTCAATGGTTGCCGG
>NZ_JACJKP010000006.1 GCF_016901605.1 Gemmiger formicilis | reverse complement strand
TGGCTCGGCTCATCTGGTTATCCAACGGCTGCCCGGCGGCAAAGCGCTGCAGGTTGTGGGCAAAAATATCCACAATGTTTTCCAGGGTCCGCGGCAGGCTGAAACGCCCCGAAATATGCGGCGTGATCAGCACGGTATCCAGCGTCCACAAAGGATGATCGGGCGGCAGCGGTTCCGGGTCGGTCACGTCAATGGCCGCACCGTACAGCCGCCCTTGCTGCACAGCCTGCGCCAGGGCATCGCAATCCACGGTGCTCCCCCGCCCCACGTTGAGCAGGATGGCCCCGGGCTTGCACCGGGCCAGGCGGTCTGCGTCAAACATCCGGTAGGTTTCCGGGGTACCGGGCAGGCTCAGGGCCACCACATCCGCCTGGGGCAGTTCCTCGTCCAGGTGGGCGGTATCTACCACCCGCAGGCAGTAGTCGGGGCAGGAGCCTCCATGGCGGCGCACCCCCACCACCTGGGCGCCCAGCAGGTGTGCCCGCCGGGCAAAGCTGGAACCGATATCCCCCATACCGACACAGAGTACCCGTGATCCGGCAATGGAGCGAACCGGGCGCTCGATGGCTTCCCAGTGGTGCCGGTGCTGGCGGTCACGGTACAAAAGCAGGTCTTTGGCCAGCGCCAGCCACATGCCCAGCATCCATTCACTGATGGCCAGCCCGTAAGCCCCGGTGGCGTTGGTAACCAGACAATTTGCCGGTAAGACACCGGGTTCCAGATACGGGTCGGGTCCGGCAAAGTTGGACTGGAACCACAAAAGGTGATCGTTTTGCCGGATCAGTTCCACCGGCACGTTGCCCAGAATGGCATCGGCCCAGAGGATTTCCTCCCGCGTTGCTGTTTCCTGGGTAGTAAAACGGTAGTCAAACTGGGGTGCCGCGCCGCAGAGCCTCTCCCGTTGGGCCTGCGAAAGAGGCAGCGCCACCAAAATATGTTGCTGCATACGTATTTCCCTTTTCCTCTATCATTGTCGTTGGATTTTCAGACGCCACGCTCCTGCTTGCTGAATACGCAGCCACAGTAATCCTGGCGGTACAGTCCATATTCGGCACTAAGCTGCAAACTGCGCTTATAGCCGTCTTTTTTGCGGAACTCACTGGGCAGAAAACGGACACCATACTGTTTTCCCAGTTCCTCCCCCAGGGCATTGATCCGCACCGGGTCCTTCATGGGCGAGATGGACAGCGTGGTACAAAACCACGGGAAGCCATGTTCCGCCGCATAGCGTGCGGTTTGTTCCAGCCGCAGCCGGTAGCACACAGTACAGCGTTCGCCTTTTTCCGGTTTCTGTTCCAGCCCCTTGACGGCTGCATAAAATTCTTGCGGGTCGTAAGGCAGTTCCACCACCGGGAAGCAATACCCTGCCTGTTCCACAAACCGTTCCAGCTCGTTTTCCCGCCGATGATACTCCTCCGGCGGGTAGATGTTGGGATTATAGTACAGGATGGTCAAGTCAAAATGATCGGCCAGCCGCTCCAATGTAGCACTGGAACAGGGCGCGCAGCAGGCGTGCAGCAGCAGCCCCGGGCGGGTGTTTTCCGCATCCACCTGCTGCAAAACCTTTTCCATCGCCTGCTGATAATTGATTCGATTGGGCATAACTGATTTACCTTCTTATATAATTCCGGCCGGGAATCCGCAGCGGTCCCGCCCTGTTTCATAATAGCATATACAGACATTTTTTGCACCCTGTCCGTGGGATTTTATTGCCGTTTTTTACGTTTTGTTTTGCAGGGGAATTTTATAGTTTATTCTGATTTCTTTTGCAATTTATTGAAACTTCTTTCACCTCTTTGTCACAAACTGCCGATATACTATAAGTGTCCTCAGGAAGGGAGCAGGGACCCGACCTGAGGAAGGGACCCCAAGTTTTTTCATCCATACTCCTCTTTTCTTTTGACACCAGAGCGGCACAGGCTACGGCTTGTGCCGCTTTGGCGTTTTTTCGTCTTGAAACGACATTTTACCCCCGGTCCACTTGCCAAACCAAGCAAAAAAAGGTAGAATAAGGTGATATGGTATCGGTAGGAGTAGGCGTTTTGTTACGCCGCGCCGAAGAAAACACGGTGCATCGATACTTGTCCCGCATTTTCCCGTTGTTTTGCAGGAGGTTACACCTTTATGAGAGTTGGTTTGGACATTGGTTCCACAACCATTAAATGTGTGGTGCTGAACGACGCCGGGGAGATCTTATATTCCACCTACGAGCGTCATTTCAGCCATATTCTGGAAAAGGGCAAAGCCCTTTTGGAAAAAATCGCCGCCGAGTATCTGCCCGACGGCCGCGCCTACCTGGCCATTTCCGGTTCTGCCGGTATGGGCCTGGCAGACAGCTGCAAAGTTCCTTTTGTACAGGAAGTTTTTGCCACCCGTGTGGCTGCCAACCGTCTGGTGCCCGGCACCGACTGCATCATTGAGCTGGGCGGCGAGGATGCCAAAATCCTCTTTCTGACCGGCGGCACCGAAGTCCGCATGAACGGCAGCTGCGCCGGCGGCACCGGTGCTTTCATCGACCAAATGGCAACCCTGCTGAAGATGGGTGCCGACGAGATGGACGCCGCCGCCCAGACCGCCACCCGTACCTACACCATCGCCAGCCGCTGCGGCGTTTTTGCCAAAAGCGACATCCAGCCTCTGATCAACCAGGGCGCCCAGGCCGGTGACATTGCCGCCTCCATCTACCAGGCGGTGGTCAACCAGACCATTGCCGGCCTGGCCCAGGGGCGTCCCATCAAGGGCAACATCGTCTATCTGGGCGGGCCGCTGACCTTCAGCAAGACGCTGCGCCAGAGTTTTGACAAAACCCTGGGCGTTCAGGGTCTTTGCCCCGAGAACAGCCTGCTCTTTGTGGCCCTGGGTGCGGCATTCTATGCCGATGAGGAGGCCGATCTCCATGAGGTAGCCCGCCGCCTGGATGATTACAGTGCCACCGCCACCTATGTGAGCCTGCCGCCGCTGTTTGCCAGCCAGGACGAGTACGAAAAATTCCACGCCCGCCATCTGCGCGCCACCGTGCCCTGCCTGCCCTTCAGTGCCCAGTGCGGCCCGGTGCATATCGGCATCGACTCCGGTTCCACCACCATCAAACTGGTGGTTATTGACCAGAATGCCAACATTCTGTTTGAAAGCTACCGCCCCAACCTGGGCAACCCCGTGCCCCTGGTGCGGGACACCCTGCTGAAGCTGTACAAAGATCACCCCGGCCTGCAGATTGCCAGTGTGACCACCACCGGCTACGGCGAGGACCTGATCAAGAACGCCTTCCACTGTGACCGCGGTCTGGTGGAAACGGTGGCGCACTTTACCGCTGCCAAGCATTTCCTGCCCGACGTAGATTTCATCATCGACATCGGCGGCCAGGATATGAAGTGCTTCAAGATCGAGGATGGGGCCATCAGCAACATCTTCCTGAACGAAGCCTGTTCCTCCGGCTGCGGCAGCTTTTTGCAGACCTTTGCCCAGGCATTGGGCTACGACGTAAAAGAGTTTGCCGCCCTGGGCCTGTTTGCCGACAAGCCCGTAGACCTGGGCAGCCGCTGCACCGTGTTCATGAACTCTTCGGTGAAGCAGGCCCAGAAGGACGGCGCCTCCATTGAGAATATCAGTGCCGGTCTTTCCATCTCGGTAGTCAAGAACGCCCTGTACAAGGTCATCCGCGCTTCCAGCCCCGAGGAACTGGGCCGCAACATCGTGGTCCAGGGCGGTACCTTCTACAACGAAGCGGTGCTGCGCGCCTTTGAGAAAGAGATGGGCGTGGAGGTCATCCGCCCCGACATCGCCGGTCTGATGGGTGCCTTCGGCGCCGCCCTCCACGGGCGCAGCCATGCAGGCGAAAACGCCCACAGCAGTGTACTGACCCAGGAAGAGCTGGAGAACTTCAGCCAGAGCGTCAAAACCGTGCAGTGCAACGGCTGTGGCAACCATTGCCAGCTGACCGTCAATACCTTTGCGGACGGCAAGCGGTTCATCTCCGGCAACCGCTGCGATAAGCCGGTCACCGGCAAGGCCAACAGCGAGGACCTGAACCTGTACGCTTACAAACTCAAGTTGCTGGACGGCTACCGCAACGCCCCCGCCCCGGCACAGCCCCGGGCCAAGATCGGCATTCCCCTGTGCCTGAATATGTATGAACTGCTGCCCTTCTGGCATACCTTGTTTACCAGACTGGGCTTCCAGGTGGTGGTCAGCCCCTTCTCCAGCCGCACCTTGTACCAGGCCGGGCAGGCTACTATCCCCAGCGATACCGCCTGCTTCCCCGCCAAACTCAGCCACGGTCATATCCACTGGCTGGCCCAGCAGGGCGTGGATGCGGTATTCTACCCCTGCATGAGCTACAACCTGGACGAACACCTGGGCGACAACCACTACAACTGCCCGGTGGTGGCCTACTACCCCGAAGTGCTGGCCGGCAACTGCCCCGAACTGACCAACATCCCGCTGCTGTATGATTACTTTAATCTGGAACGGCGCAAGGATTTCTACAAGCGGTTCTACCAGTCCATCACTAAAACCTTCCCGGGGCTGGACAAGAAGGCCGTACACGAGGCCATCGACGCCGCTTATGAAGAGTACGCCCGCCACATGCAGCAGGTACGGGACAAAGGCACCGAGATCATTGCCAACGCCCGCAAGGGAGGCAAACACATCATCGTGCTGGCAGGCCGTCCCTACCATGTGGACCCGGAAGTCAACCACGGCATTGACCAGCTGATCATCCGCCAGGGGACCGCCGTGGTCACCGAGGATGCCGTCAGCTGGCACGAGGACAAGTTCAAGACCTCGGTGCTGAATCAGTGGACCTACCACAGCCGCCTGTACGCAGCCGCCAAGTACTGCATTTCCCAGCCCGACATGGATCTGGTGCAGCTGGTTTCCTTCGGCTGCGGACTGGACGCCATCACCACCGATGAGACCCGGGAGATTCTGCAGGCAGGCAATAAGCTGTACACCCAGCTGAAGATCGACGAGATCACCAACCTGGGCGCCGTGAACATCCGGCTGCGCAGCCTGTTTGCCGCGCTGGAAGAACGCCGGGAAGCCGTCGGGCAGGCCTGAGCCGCCCGTTTTCCCCTTACAATGAGGCAAAATGTATGGAATATATGACCCCGAACTTTACCAAGGATATGGTAAAGACCCATAAAATTCTGATCCCCAATATGGCGGTGACCCAGTTCCGGCTGATGCAGGCCGCCATGGCCAGCGAAGGTTACCAGACTGAAGTGCTGGGCAACTGCGGCAGTGAAGTGGCACAGCTGGGCCTGAAATACGTCCACAACGATACCTGCTACCCCGCCCTGCTGGTCATCGGGCAGTTTTTGGACGCATTGAACAGCGGCAAGTACGATCTGGAACATACGGCCCTGCTGATCACCCAGACGGGCGGCGGTTGCCGTGCTTCCAACTACATCAAACTGCTGCGCAAAGCGCTGGTCAAGGCCGGATACGGCAACATTCCGGTGGCCTCGCTGAACTTCTCCGGTCTGGAAAAGGACAGCGGCCTGCCCCTGACCATTCCCCTGCTGCGCAAGGTCATTGCGGCCATTTTCTACGGCGATATGCTGGCCGCCCTGCGCAGCCAGACCCATCCCTATGAGAACCACAAAGGCGACGCCGATGCCATGACCGAAAAGTGGATTGCCCGCATTCAGGACTGGATTCGCAACAACCGCAACTATTCTGCCCGGGATATGAAGAAGCGTTTCCCGGAGATTGCTGCCGACTATGCCACTATCCCGGTGACCCGGGTGCCCAAGGTGAAAGTGGGCGTAGTGGGAGAGATTTATGTGAAATATTCTCCCCTGGGCAACAATGACTTGGAAAAGTTCCTGGAAAGCCAGGACTGCGAAGTGAACCTGCCCGGTCTGATGGGCTTTGTGGAATACTGCGTGGCCAACTCCCGCCTGGACGTGGACCTGTACGGCGGCAACAAACTGGTGGCCGGCGGTGCCGACGCCCTGCTGGGCTGGCTGGACTCTATCGGCGTGGCCAGCTATGAGGCCATGCGGAAATACGGTTTCTACGCGCCGGGTTCCTTCCGGGAGCTGATGAAAAAGCCCGAAGGCATTATCTCTCTGGGTGCCAAGATGGGCGAAGGCTGGCTGCTCACTGCCGAGATGATCGAACTGGTGGAGGGCGGTTACGGCAACATCGTCTGTGCCCAGCCTTTCGGCTGCCTGCCCAACCACATTGTGGGCAAAGGCATGATCAACAAGATTCGCGCCCTGCACCCCGATGCCAACATTACCCCCGTGGACTACGACCCCAGCGCTACCCGCGTCAACCAGGAAAACCGCATCAAGCTGATGCTGGCTGTGGCCCGGGAAAAACTGGAGCATCCGGACGCAGCCCCCGCGCCCATGACTGCCGAGGAACTGGCCGGCGGTGCGCCTCAGCTGCAAACCACCGTGCAGTAACATAACACCAACAATCCCCCGCACATCGTTGGATGTGCGGGGGATTTTGCTTTTATTTCAGGTGACGCAGGTCGCCGCTTTCCCGGAAGTCCTCATAATCCAAAGACAGTGCCGGGTTGTAATAGGGGTCGTGAATGATGTTATCCCGCCCATGCACCGCATACAAGCGGTCATGTTCGGCATCGAACCGGGCTTTTTTCACCGGGTCTTTCTCGTCGGAACCGCGGGATTTGCTCTCGTGGTGGTAAAGTTCCGCGTAGGGCGTCCAGAGGATGCGCCAACCGGCATCCCGCACCCGCAGGCAGAAGTCCACATCATTGTACGCTACGGTCAGGTTCTCGTCCAGACCATGTACGGCATCAAACACCGCGGTGCGCACCAGCAGGCAGGCTGCCGTCACGGCGGAGAAATCCTGCACCGTAGCCAGCCGGAACATATAGCCGCTGCCGCCGCGCTTGTGGTACTTGTGGCTATGGCCCGCGTAGCCGCCCAATCCCGTGATAATACCCGCATGCTGGATGGTATCGTCTGGATAATAGAGCATAGCACCGCAGATGCCCACGCCGGGCTGGATACACTCCCCTACCATCTGGGTCAGCCAGTCGCCGTTGATGACTTCAATATCATTGTTGAGCATCAGCAGGTAGCTGCCGGTGGCGTACTTGCGGCCAAAGTTGTTGATACGGCTGAAGTTGAATCCGCCCTTGTACCGCACCACCCGGGCGCGGTCGTACCGCAAAGGCAGCTGTTTGTAATAGGCTTCGGTAGCGGGGTCGGTGGAGTTGTTCTCGATGACAATGACCTCGAAATTCTCATAGGTCGTCTTGGCATAAAGACTGTGCAGACACTTTTCCAAATCGTCGGTGTGGTCCTTGTTGGGGATCAGGATGGACACCAGCGGCTGGGGGTCCGGGATATCCCACACCACATGGCAGGTGCCGGGGAACTTGCCCGCTTCCACCGTTCCGTGGCGGCCGGTGGCGGCCAGGTGGTCGGCCACCGCCTTGCGGGCTGCGGCTTCCACATAGGGTTTGGCCGCCGTGCCGCCGCTGGTAGACGCCGCATGCACCCGCCAGTAATAAAGCACCTGGGGAATGTGCAGGGGTTTGGCCGCCGGGTCCCGGCGCTGCATCTCGTCGATGAGCCGCAGGAACAGGTCGTGGTCCTGGGCACCGTCACATTCCGGGCGCTCGCCCCCCACCGCTTCAAACAGTTCCCGCCGGAACACCGCCAGGTGGCAGATATAATTCACCGCCATCAGGTAGTCGGGGGCATAATCCGGCTTGAAGTGCCCCACCCGGGGACGCTGGGGTGTCTTTTCAAACAAAGCTTCGTCGCTGTAGGCAAAGTCCGCCTTGCTTTCGGCCAGAGCCTTACCCATGCAGTAAATGGCATGGGGCGCCAGCATATCATCGTGGTCGGCCAGGGCCAGGTATTCCCCGGTAGCCAGGGCCGCCGCCGCGTTGGTGTTGGCAGCGATTCCTCCGTTCTCGATCTTCCGGTAGACGATGCGGGAATCCCGGGCGGCACGTTCCTGCACGGTCCGGCCCACATCGCCGTGGGCTTCATCGCTGGCATCCACCAGCACCAACTGCCAGTTAGGTGCTGTCTGTTCCTGTACACTGTCCAGGAACTGCTGCAAAAAACGGGGCGGCGTGTTATACAGCGGCGTCAGGATACTGATGGTGGGCCAATTTTGGGCATTCCCGGCAGCATCGGCCCGCTGGGCTTCCAGCGTCTTTTTGGCAGGCAGATACCGTGCCCGCTTGCCGAAAAACCGCCGTTTGAAAAAGCCCGCCGCCCGGGTGGCCATGACACCGACGCCCTGCTCTTTGGTCAGGGTACGGGCATAGCCGAACAATTCTTTGATTCGTTTTGTTTCCAGACTCATGGCATCAGCCGTGCAGGCCGTTGGCCTGACGCTCCATATTCTCAATAATGATGGTGTGGATGTCCCCCTGGGTGGCGGCGTATTCCAGCACTTTCCAGGGCGTGTCGGTGTGGTAATGGACCTTGATCAGGTCCTCATCCCCCACCACCAGCAGGCAATCGCCCTCAGCGCAGTTCAGGATGCCGTCGTGGATCACATCCTCATCCAGATCGTGTCCTTCGATGAGGAGCTGGGTGTCAAAACGATTTTCCATGGAAAGGCCCTCCTTATTTCAGGCCGAAGTTTTCAAACAGGTTGTTGAAATGGGGGTTGTAGTAGGGGTCGTAGTTATCGATATACTGCTGATATTTGGCGTAGAAGTTGGCCTTCTCCCGCTCGTAACGCTTGGCGTTTTCCGACAGGGTATCCAGTCCCCGGCTCTTGCTCTCGTAATGGTAGGCTTCGGCCCGGGGGGTGTAGACGTTCAAAAGCCCCTGTTGCCACAGCTTCATGCAGTAATCCACATCGTTATAGGCTACTGCAAACTTTTCCTCATCCAGGCCGCCTGCCGCCTTGTACAGCGAAGTTTTGGTCATCAGGCAGGCGCCGGTGACCGCCATATAATTCTGGGTGGTGACCAGACGGTACATATCCCCTACCGCCGTACGGGCGTAGCTTTTATGGCTGTGGCCCGCGCTGCCGTTGATGCCCATGAGCACGCCCGCGTGCTGGATGGTATCGTCGGGATAGTAGAGCTTGGCCCCCACTGCCCCCACGTCAGGGCGCTGGCTGTAGCTGAGCAGTTCCCGCAGAAAATCCCCGGACAGCACCTCAATATCGTTATTGAGCAGCAGCAGGTGTTCCCCTTGGGCAAACTGCGCGCCGAAATTGTTGATGGCCGAGAAGTTGAAGGGCCCCTGATACCGCACCACCCGGCAGCGGTCAAACCGCTGGGGCAGCGTCTGGTAATAGGTTTCGGTGGCCGGGTCGGTGGAGTTGTTCTCGATGACGATGACTTCAAAGTTGTCGTATCCTGCATTTTTGTACAGGCTGGCCAGGCAGCGATCCAGGTCATCGGTGTGGTCCTTGTTGGGGATCAGCACACTGATCAGCGGCCGGCCTGTCAGCTCATACCGCACTTGGAAGGCGCCGGGCGCATAAGGCACCGCCATGGCCCGGCCGGGCAGCCCCAGCCGCTGCAGTTGGGCGTCGATGGCCCGCTCCCCTGCCGCAATGGCGTAGGGTTTGGCCTCCATACCCGCGGCAGTAGAACCGGCGTGCCCCCGCCAGATATACAGTACCTGTTTGATGTGCTCGATTTTCTTTGCCTTTTCGGTCAGGCGCAAGATCAGGTCATGGTCCTGGGCGCCGTCAAACTCACTGGATTCATAGGCGCCCGCTTCATCCAGCAAGGGGCGGCTGAATACCGCCAGATGAGTGATGAAGTTGACGCCCCGCAGATAATCGGGAGCGAAATCCGGCTTGAAGTGGTAGCCGCCCAGCTGCTTCAGATCCGCCGACAGCACGATCTCGTCGCTGTAGACAAAATCCGCACCGGTCTTTTGGATGGTCTGCACACATTCAAAGAGCGCGTTGGGGTACAGCACATCATCGTGATCCAGCAGGGCCAGATAACCGCCGGTGGCAACCTCAAAGCCTGCCGTGGTGTTGGCGGCAATGCCCTGATTCTCGATTTTCCGGTAAACAATGCGGTTATCTTTGGCGGCATACTGCTGCGCCCGCCGGGAAACTTCCCCGTGGGCGTCATCGCTGGCATCCACCAGCACCAGCTGCCAGTTGCCATAGGTCTGGCGCTGGACACTTTTTACCATCTGATCAAAAAAGCGCAGCGGCGTGTTGAACACCGGCACCACCACACTGATGCAGGGTCCCTGCAGGTTGGCAGCCCGCTGGGCTTTCAGGGTGCGGCGCAGGGGCAGGTCCGCCCGGTGACGCCAGTCATCGTGATGGAAGGCCAGCCCCACCCGGAAAGACACATCCCGCCACAGCTGTTCGGCCCCCTGCTCCCGCAGGGTGGCGGCCGAACGGTGGGCCAGGTCTTTCAGGTGGGCAGGGTTCAGCAGACGGCGGGCCATACCGCCCACACTGTCCTGTACAGCCAGGTCAGCGGGGCGCTCGTTATTGGGTTGTTGCTTCATGGATGGCCTCATTCCTCCGTCCGCTTGGCGGGCATGGCGTCTTTTTTCTCAAATTTCCGGTATTCCGCCGTGATCTCGGCGGTGGGACCGTTGCGGCGCAGATGCCCGTGATCCAGCCAGGCCACCTTGTTGCACATACGCTCGATCTGGTCGATGGAATGGCTGACCAGAATGACCGTGGTGCCGCCGGACAGCAGTTCCGCCATGCGGCGCTCACACTTTTCCTGGAACAGGAAGTCACCCACCGACAGGATCTCGTCGGCGATGAGGATATCCGGCTTGGTCATGGTGGCCACCGCGAAAGCCAGGCGGGCCACCATACCGGAAGAATAGTTTTTCAGCGGTACATCAAGGAAATCCCGCAGTTCGCTGAACTCTACGATGTCCTCGAACTTGGAGTCGATGTACTTGGGGGTATAGCCCAGCACCGTGCCGTTGAGATAGATATTTTCCCGGGCAGTCAGGTCCATATCAAAACCTGCACCCAGCTCAATGAGGGGCGCAATGGTGCCCCGGACCGTCACTTTGCCGGCAGAGGGCTTGTACACACCGGAGATGATCTTGAGCAGCGTGCTCTTGCCGCTGCCGTTGAGGCCGATGAGGCCATAGAAATCCCCGGGCATGATGTCAAAGCTCACATCATCCAGGGCAAAAAACTCGTCAAAGCGCACACCGCCGTGCATAAGCGCCACAAAATACTCTTTCAGGCTCTCATGCTTTTCTTTGGCCAGGTTGAAGCGCATGGAAACATGGTCGATGGAAATAATCGGCTGTTCAGCTGCCATAGGTGCGCCCCCTTACATATACAGGACAAATTTGTCCTGGTTTTTCTTGAACACCACGATACCCAGCACCATGCTGACAGCCGCACACAGGAAGCAAACCGTAATCATGGTAGCGTCCAGTCCTTCGCCCCACAGCACACAGCGACGGAAGGCCGTAATGTACCAGTACATGGGGTTAATGTGGATTAGCTTCTGCATAATGCCCGAAAGGGTCTCGGGGTCATAGAAAATGGCGCTGGCGTATACCAGCAGGGTGCAGAACACTTCCCAGATGTGCATAATGTCCCGCACAAAGACGTACAGGGCCGACAGCAGCAGCCCAATGCCCAGGCTGAAAAAGAACAGCATGACCAGCGGGTAAAGTGCCATCCAGGCTGTAGCCCAGCTTACCGGCGTCCAGGTAATCACAAAGACGATGACCAAGGCAATAAAACTGAATGCACAGTTCACCAGGGCAAAGCAGCACTTTTCCATGGGGAAAATATATTTGGGAATGTAGACTTTGCGCAGCAACGGGGCGTTTTTGAGTACGCTTTCCATGGCCATGCTGGTAGACTCCCGGAAGAAGTTGAACAGCAACTGGCCGATGATCAGGAAGCCCGCAAAGTTGGGGATGCCTTCTCCCCGCAGGCCTTTCATGATGGAATCAAATACCAGGAACATCACCAGGCAGGTCAGCAACGGGTTCAGAACGCTCCAGGCCACGCCCAGCACACTGCGGCGGTATTTGAGCTTGAAGTCACGGGTGATCAGGTTTTGCAGCAGGTATCGGTATTTCCAGAAACTGGCAAAACTGTTTTTGAAACTTTGCACGGCTGCTCCTTAGTACTTCTCGAAGAATTCAAACTTCTGTTCCGCAAAGGGAGTATGCTCCTTGTCCTTGGCGCTGGTCTTGTGCTCACAACCGCAATCCGGCCACTGGACATTGACGGTGGGATCGTTGTAAGGAATACCGCCTTCCGAGGTGGGATCGTACACATCGGTGCACTTGTAGCAGAACTCCGCCACATCAGACAGCACCACAAAGCCGTGGGCAAAGCCCTCGGGGATGTAAAGCATCTTCTTGTTTTCGGCAGAGAGGGTCACACCCACCCATTTGCCGAAGGTAGCGCTGTGCGGACGGCAGTCCACGGCCACGTCGAACACTTCACCCATGGTTACACGGACCAGCTTGCCCTGGGTATGGTTCTTTTGGAAATGCAGGCCACGCAGCACGCCCTTGGTGGAACGGCTCTGGTTATCCTGCACAAAAGGCTTATCGATGCCCGCAGCTGCAAATTCATCGATCTGATAGGTCTCCATAAAATAGCCGCGGTCATCACCGAACACCGTGGGTTCGATGATCTGCACCTCAGGGATCTCGGTTTTGATAAAATTAAACTTGCCCATGTTACTCTGGCTCCTTTACTTCCTACACGTTTTTGGTATACGCGATTGTTTTTTGCACATAACGATACAGGATATATTATACTCCATTTTACCTCTGTGGGCAAGATGGGCAGTCTGGTTTGTGCCTCCTTTTTTGCCTGCGTTTTCTTCTTGCCAGAAGCGTTTCTGTATGGTATGATACCCCCAGATGCCAGAAAGGAGGGCTGTTTATGACCAAACGGGATGCCCGCAACCGTGCCAAAACGCTGCGTGCCGGGTTGAATATGAAGGCCATCGGCAGCCAAATGGCACAGACCCTGTTTGCCCTGCCCCAATGGCAGAAGGCCGAGGTTCTTCTGGGGTATGTTTCCCTGCCGGACGAACCGGATACCTTGCCCCTGCTGCAGCGTACTCTGCAGGAAGGCAAACGCCTGCTGCTTCCCCGGGTGACTGGTCCCCACACAATGGACTGGGTGGAAATTCCCCACCTGGACCTGCTGCAGCGTGGTGCTTACGGCATCTGGGAACCGCCTGCCGGTCTGCCGTCTGTACAGCCATACACCGCCCCAAACGCACTGGCCCTGGTTCCCTGTCTGGCTGCCAGCTGCGACGGAGTCCGCCTGGGCCGTGGCGGCGGGTATTATGATCGTTTTTTGGTACATTATAAGGGGGAACGGTTGTTGCTATGTCCTTCTGCCCTGGTATGGCTGGATGTTCCCAATGATGATTGGGACATACGTTTTGCTCCCGAAGAAATTTTAACGGAGAAAGGAATTCTTATATGAAAAAAGCACTGATTTGCCTGAGCCTGGCCGCCGCACTGGCCCTTATCGCCTGCGGCGGCAACGACACGGCGACCGAAGCCACCCCCACCCCGCTGCCCGATGACGTGATGAATCAGCCTGCCACCCCGGAAGGCGACGGTGAAGTGGACCCCGGTATGGAGATGACCCCTGAAACCGGCACTGAGGTAACTGCCGATGCGGAACTCAGCGGTATGGTGGACCAGATCTACGAAGCCTATCCGGTGGAACTGATGATGATGACCACCAGCGCCGTGGACCTGAGCGACGAAAGCTGGCTCACCTACAACACCGGCCTGACCGCCGAGCAGGGTGCTTTGGTCGATGCGGGTGTTCTGTCCGAGTCCATGACCGGCAGCCAGGCTTACAGCATGGTCCTGCTGCGGGTGAAGGACGAAGCCGATGCTCAAACCATCGCCGATGCCGTGCTGAACAATGTCCAGATGAACAAATGGGTCTGCACCATGGCCGATAAGGCCCGGGTCGTCACCTTCGGCGACAAGGTACTGTTTGTGATGAGCAACAGCGAACTGGCCGACGTGGATGCCCTGATCGACGCGGTACCCGACGCCTTGGGCGTAACCTTTGACTACGACCAGAGCAAGACCGCCGAAATGTAATTATCCCCTATAACAAACAGACCGCTCCCGGCAGAACCGAGGGCGGTCTGTTTCTGTTTTACTGCACAGCAGCCCGGAATTTTCCACGCTGTGCGGCAACCTTTTTCTCACTCTACGGACCGTGGGTGTTCCTGCATCGGTTCCCATGCTATAATACAGCCAGTAAGGAGGGACAAGCCTATGGACCAAAGCAAAACAGGAAAGTTCATCGCCCAGGAACGACGGGCCCAAAACCTGACCCAACGGCAGCTGGCCGACAAACTTGCCATCAGCGACAAAACCGTATCCAAATGGGAGTGCGGCAAGGGGCTACCGGAAGTTTCGCTGATGCTGCCCCTGTGCGAGATTTTACAAATCACCGTCAACGATCTGCTCTCCGGCGAGAAGGTGGCTGAGGGTGATTACCAGAAAAAAGCGGAGGAAAATATGATGGACCTGATCCGGGAAAATGCCGAAAACAAAGAACGTATGACCCTTTCCATCATCTGCGGGGTCATTACCATCATTGCAGTCTGTGCGCTGGTAATGCTTGCCTCTTACCTGGAACTGCCGGCGGCGGTGCGTATTTTGCTGCTGGTATGCGCCGTACTTACGGCCATTGCCGGGATCGGTGCCGCCGCCCGGTTGGAGGTAAAGGCAGGTTATTACGAATGCCCGCACTGCGGAACTCTATTTGTACCTACCATGACCGACTATGTAAAGGGATGGCATACCTTGACCCGCAGACGGCTTACCTGCCCCACCTGCGGCAAAACCAGTATGTGCCGCCACCGCATCACCCGTTGACCCGCTCCCCTGCCCCAAAATCAGGACACAAAAAGGCGCCGCAGCGTTTTCGCTGCGGCGCCTTTATTATGCAGTTGGGACCAATCCCGGGATTACGCCTTGGCGGCGCGGATCTCCTTGATCAGTTCGGGCACGACCTTGAACAGGTCGCCCACGATGCCGTAGGAGGCCACGTCAAAGATGGGCGCGCTCTCGTTCTTGTTGATGGCGATGATGGTCTCGGAGTCCTGCATACCGGCCACGTGCTGGATGGCACCAGAGATGCCCAGAGCCACGTAGATGCGGGGATGCACGGTCTTACCGGTCTGGCCAACCTGATGATCGCTGGACAGCCAGCCTTCATCGGTGACAGCACGGGAAGCGCCAACAACGCCGCCCAGAACGCCGGCCAGTTCCTCGGCCAGGGCAATGCCCTTGTCCACGTCGGAGCTGATGCCACGGCCAACGGAAACGACCACGTCGGCACCGATCAGGTCAACCAGCTTCTTGGCGCTCTTCTTGATGTCCAGGATTTCCACATGGATATCGTCGGCGGTCAGTTCGGGAACAACCTTCTCCACAACGACCTTGGCAGCACCGGCCTCGTCAAAGGCCTGGGTCTGCATAACGCCGGGACGGACGGTGGACATCTGCGGGCGGAAGCGCGGGCAGATGATGGTAGCCATCAGGTGGCCGCCGAAAGCCGGACGGGTCATCTTCAGGTTGGTGTTCTCTTCGAACTTGGTGTTATCCACATCGATGTTGGAGGTGGTGCGCAGGAAGTCCTTGTACTTCTCCACGTCCACGTCCAGATGGGTGCAGTCGGCGGTCAGGCCGGTGTGCAGACGAGCTGCGCAGCGGGGGCCCAGATCGCGGCCCAGGTTGGTAGCGCCGATCAGCATGATCTCGGGCTTCTTGTCCATGATGAGGTCGCACAGCGCCTTGGCATAGCCGTCGGTGGTGTAATCCTTCAGCAGGGGGCTATCGATGTAGTAAACGCGGTCAGCACCGTAGCCGCCCAGCGCCTTGATGTAATCTTCATTGAGCTCGCTGCCCATGACAACGCCGCACAGTTCCACACCCAGGTCGTTGGCCAGCTTGCGGCCTTCGCTCAGCAGCTGATAGCTGATGGTCTGGATCTGGCCTTCGCGCTGCTCGCAGAAAACCCACACGCCCTTGAAGGCGGCGGTGTCCATTGCATTGAATTCAGCCATTGTACGTTTCTCCTTCCTCAAATCAGGTGCTTGTCGTTCAGGATGCCGACCAGCTGGGCAGCATCCTCGACCATCATGCCCGCGCCCTTGACCGGAGGAGCAAAGGACTTGTAAACATTCGTCGGGGAGCCCTTGAGGCCGATGGTGTCGGTCTCGATGAGCGGGTCATCTTTCAGGGTATTGTAGTCGAACACGTCGATGGGCTTGTCGTAGCACTCGAAGATGCCGGACACGCTCATGTAACGGGGGTTGTTCAACTCCTTGATGCAGGTGAGCAGGCAGGGGGTGTTGACCTTCAGCTCCATGTAGCCGTCCTCAAGCTGGCGCTTGACAACCAGAGCGTTGCCGTCCTTCTTGATGTCGGTAACATAGGTGACCTGGGGCAGATGCAGCTTTTCAGCGATCTGGGGACCAACCTGAGCGGTATCACCGTCGATAGCCTGACGGCCGCAGAAAACGATATCCTCGGGGCCAACGCCGATCTTGTTGACGGCAGCAGCCAGGATCTGGGAAGTGGCGAAGGTATCAGAGCCGCCGAACTCACGGCCGGAAACCAGAACGCCACGGTCGGCGCCGCGGGCGATCAGCTCACGCAGCATGCCTTCGGCCGGCGGCGGGCCCATGGTGACGACAACGACTTCGCAGCCGGTCTCGTCCTTGAGCTGCAGAGCAGCCTCGACGGCGTTCAGGTCGTCGGGGTTGGTGATGGTGGCCATGGCGGCACGGTCCATCGTACCGTCAGCCTTGACGGCTACCTTGCCCTGCGTATCGGGAACCTGTTTGACACAAACAATTGCTTTCATTGTACGTCTTGCCTCCTTACTTCAGCAGCGCGCCGGAAATGACCATCATCTGGACTTCGCTGGTGCCTTCGTAGATCTCAGTGATCTTGGCATCGCGCATCATGCGCTCGATGGGGTAGTCACGGGTGTAGCCATAACCGCCGAACAGCTGCAGGCAGCGACGGGTCACATCGCTGGCAGTGCGGGACGCGATCAGCTTGGCCTCGGCAGCTTCAACGCTGTAACGGGCCTTGGCGCCGTCCATCACGCTCTGCTTCTTCAGAGCAGCCTGGTAAACCAGGAACTTGGCGGCATCCACGCGGGCCTTCATCTCGGCCAGTTCGAACTGGGTGTTCTGGAAAGCGGCGATGGAACGGCCGAACTGCTTACGCTCTTTGACGTAGGCAACGGTCTCGTCCAGGGCGCCCTCGGCGATGCCCAGAGCCTGGGCAGCAATGCCGATACGGCCGCCGTCCAGGGTGGCCATGGCCAGCTGGAAGCCCTTGCCCTTGACGCCCAGCAGGCGGTCCTTCGGGATGATGCAGTCTTCCATGATCAGCTCGCAGGTGGAGGAACCACGGATGCCCATCTTATCCTCGGGCTTGCCGACCTTGAAGCCGGGATCGGTGCGCTCCACGATGAAGGCAGAAATTTCCTTCTGCTTGCGGCCGCGCTTGTCGGTAACAAAACCGGTAACGGCGATGATGATAAACACATCGGCATAGCCGGCGTTGGTGATGAAGATCTTGGAGCCGTTCAGCTTCCAGTGGTCGCCTTCGTCAACGGCGAAGGTCTGCTGACCCTGGGCGTCGGTGCCGGCACCGGGCTCGGTCAGACCGAAAGCACCGATCCACTCGCCGCTGCACAGCTTGGGCAGGTACTTGGCCTTCTGCTCGGGGGTACCATTCTCAAAAATGGGAGCCGCGCACAGAGAGGTGTGGGCAGAAATGATAACACCGGTGGTGCCGCAAACCTTGGACATCTCCTCAACGGCCATAACGTAGGACAGCACATCGCCGCCGGCGCCGCCGACTTCCTTCGGGAAGTAGATGCCCATCATGCCCAGCTTCGCCATCTTTTCAACGGTCTCTTTGGGGAAGTATTCTTCCGCATCGACCTTTTTGGCGAGAGGCTTGACTTCGTTCTCAGCAAATTCCTTGTACATTTTCTGGACCATTTGCTGCTGTTTGGACAGAGTAAAATCCATTTGATAAACCTCCATTACTCAAACAAACGCAGCCCGGCGCGGTATTGCCCGCGCCAGGCGCGAAAGTTTTACTGAATTACAGGGCGTCGACCGGGGTCTTGGTGCGATCGGCGTTGTAGACGTAGAAGCCCTTGCCGCTCTTGCAGCCCAGGTTGCCGCCGCGGACCATCTTGCGGATCAGCGGGCAAGCACGGTACTTGCTGTCGCCGGTCTCCTTGTACAGGACGTCCATAATGGCCAGGCAGATGTCCAGGCCGATGAAGTCGCCCAGTTCCAGGGGTCCCATGGGATGGTTGGCGCCCAGCTTCATGGCGGTGTCGATGCCGGCGATGTCGGAAACGCCTTCCATCTTGATGAAGGCAGCTTCGTTGATCATGGGGATCAGGATGCGGTTGACGACGAAGCCGGCAGCCTCATTGACCTGAACCGGGCTCTTGCCGATCTCGGTGCTGATCTTCTTGATGGTTTCCACGGTCTCGGCGGGGGTGTTCACACCGGCGATGACCTCGATGAGCTTCATGCGGTCAGCGGGGTTGAAGAAGTGCATGCCGACCATGGGACGGGACAGGCCCTTGCCGATCTCGGTGATGGACAGAGAAGAAGTGTTGGAAGCGAAAACGCACTCCGGCTTGCAGATCTTGTCCAGCGCGGCGAAGGTGTCCTGCTTGACCTTCATGTCCTCGAAAGCAGCCTCAACGATGAGGTCGCAGTCGGCGCACAGGTCTTCCTTCAGGCCCGGGGTGATGGCAGCCAGAATGGCGTCCACCTTTTCCTGGGTCAGCTTGCCCTTGGCAACCAGCTTGGCATAGCCCTTGGCGATCTTGTCCTTGCCGCCCTCGGCCCATTCCTGCTTGATGTCGCACAGAGCAACGGTGTAACCCTCAACCTGCGCAAAAGCCTTTGCAATGCCCTGGCCCATAGTGCCAGCGCCAATAACGCCTACCTTCATAGTAGTAACCCTCCTGTTATTGTTTATATAAGATCGTGGTGAGATCAGTTGTTGGTGAAAACCGGTTTGGGTTTCGGCTTCTCACGGCTGAGGAAGCACTGCATACCCTCTACCTGATCGTGGGTCTCGAAGCAATCGCCGAACAGCTTTTCTTCGACTTCAACAGCCTTCTCGATGGGCAGGCTGATGCCGTCGTTCATCGCCTTCTTGCAGTTGCGCACAGCGATGGGAGCGTTCTTGGCGATCTTGCCGGCCAGCTTCAGGGCTGCGGGCAGCAGCTCTTCCTGGGTGTAAACGGCGTTGACCAGACCAATGCGCAGGGCTTCGTCTGCCTTGATGTTCAGGGCAGAGTAAACCAGCTGCTTGGCCATGCCCATACCTACCAGGCGGGCCAGACGCTGGGTGCCGCCGAAGCCGGGGGTGATGCCCAGGCCAACTTCGGGCTGACCGAAGACGGCGTTGTCGGAGCAGATGCGGATATCGCAGCTCATGGCCAGCTCATTGCCGCCGCCCAGTGCGAAACCGTTGACCGCAGCGATAACGGGCAGCGGGAAGGACTCGATCATCAGGAAGATGTCGTTGCCCAGCTTGCCGAAGGCTTCGCCTTCCGCCTTGGTCATGGTGGACATGGAGCCGATATCGGCACCGGCAACGAAGCTCTTGTCACCGGCACCGGTCAGCACGACGCAGCGCACGGTGTTCTGGTCGATGGCCTCGAAGGCGGCCTTCAGGTCGGCCAGCACTTCGGGATTCAGGGCGTTGAGCGCCTTGGGACGGTCGATCGTCACAACGGCGACGGCGTCCTGAATTTCAGTTCTGACAAAGGACATTCTGTTTTCCTCCGCAATTACATTTCAACGATGGTGGCGCAGCCCATACCGCCGCCGATGCACAGGGTAGCCAGGCCCTTATGAGCACCGCGAGCCTTCATGGCGTACAGCAGGGTGACCAGGATACGGGCACCGGAAGCGCCGACGGGATGGCCCAGAGCGATGGCACCGCCGTTGACGTTGACCTTATCCATATCGAACTTCAGGTCGTGAGCAACGGCCAGGCTCTGTGCAGCGAAAGCCTCGTTGGCTTCGATCAGGTCCATATCGGCAACGGTCAGGCCGGTCTTCTCCATGACCTTGTTGGTGGCAGCGATGGGGCCGACACCCATGATGGAGGGATCAACGCCGCCCAGAGCGCCGCCAACCCAGGTAGCCATGGGGGTGATGCCCAGTTCCTTGGCCTTGTCTTCGCTCATGATGACCAGAGCAGCAGCGCCGTCGTTGATGGCGGAAGAGTTGCCGGCGGTAACGATGCCGTCCTTCTTGAAGGCGGGCTTCAGCTTGGCCAGAACTTCCGGCGGGCTCAGACGGGGGCCTTCATCGGTATCGAAGACGATGTCGCCCTTCTTGTTTTTGATGACCACGGGAACGATCTCGTCCTTGAAAGCGCCGCTCTTGATGGCAGCGTCGGCCTTGACCTGGCTGCTGTAAGCGAAGTTGTCCAGATCCTCACGGGTCAGACCCCACTGCTCAGCCACGTTCTCGGCGGTGATGCCCATGTGGTAGTTGTTGAAAGCGTCCCACAGAGCGTCGTTGACCATGGTGTCAACCAGCTCGCTCTTGCCCATGGGGTAGCCCATGCGGTAGCCGTAACGGCCCTTCATCATGGCGAAAGGAGCCATATCCATGTTCTCGGTGCCGCCTGCAACGACGATGTCGGCGTCGCCAGCTTCGATCATCTGCGCAGCCATGTTGACGCAGTTCAGACCGGAACCGCAAACCACGTTGACCGTGACAGCCGGGGTGGTGACAGGCAGACCGGCCTTCAGGCTGGCCTGACGGGCAACGTTCTGGCCAAGACCGGCCTGGATGACACAGCCCATGTAGACATGGTCGACCTGCTCAGGCGTGATGCCGGCGCGGTTGATGGCTTCCTTGATGACAATGGAGCCCAGTTCCGCCGCGGGGACATTGGACAGCGTGCCGCCGAACTTGCCAATGGCAGTACGGCAGGCGCTTGCGATGACGATCTTCTTCATAAGTAGCCTCCTGAAACATTTCTTTTTTTTGGATAGACTTCTTTGTAAACTGTTCTATCTTCAAACCGCCGAGGCGGTATGAATTCTCAGGCTTAAAGCTCCCCTGCTTCCCGTTTGGCAAGCAGCGCTTTCTCGACGTTGGGCGGCACAAACCGCGAAACATCCTGCCCATAGTGGGCGGCTTCCCGCACGATGGTGGAAGAAAGGTAGCTCCATTTGATGGCTGTGGCCAGAAATACGGTTTCGATTTCCGGCATCATAGCGTAGTTGGTATGCGCCAGCTGGATCTCGTTTTCAAAGTCGGTGACTGCGCGCAGCCCCCGCACCATGACCGTGGCGTTGTTCTGCTTGGCAAAACTCACGGTCAGGCCATTGAAGGAATCCACCTCCACATTGGGCATATCCTTGCAGCATTCCCGCAGCATGGCAACGCGCTCCTCGACCGTAAACAGCGGCGTTTTGGCACTGTTGACCAGCACTGCAACGATCAGCTTATCAAACATACGGCTGGAGCGCTTGATGATATCCAGATGTCCGCGCGTGACGGGATCAAAACTGCCGGGATACATGGCAATGGGCATGGTAAACGAACCTTTCCGACCCCACCCATCTGTTAAAAAATAAACAACCCAGGGTGGAAATGTAGGCACCGACGCCGTGGCTGGCTTAAGAGGATTCTTAAAAACCGACTCGGTCAGGTGCGCGGCGGCTGGTGCCGCCGAGTTTCCGGCACATTTTCAGAAACTCTACTATAGTTTTACCATCTTGTTAAGGTTTTGTCAATTACTTAACTGCTAAAATTCTGTTCAAATCATAAGTTTGTTTTTACATCCTGCACAACCCCCCATTTTCGGCCCGATGCTGCGAACCTTTTTCCGCCATCCTTCTACCTATTTATATAAAGGCCGTATACCGGACCTACCCCTCCGCTCTCGTGTGTTTTTCCTCTTGACCCGCAGGGCGCACCGTGTTATTATTTTAACATGAGAGGGTATGTCCCTCCGTTTTTGCTGTGAAGATAGAGTAATCGAGGTGCTGTACCATGAATTTTGAGGACCTGATCGCAAAAGTTAAGACCTGCGGCAAGCAGAAGCTGGCCGTCGCCGCCGCTGAGGACGACGCTGTTCTGGAAGCCGTTGACGCTGCCCACAAGCAGGGCATCGCTGACGCCATTCTGGTGGGCGACGAAGCCGCCATCCGCAAGATCGCGGCCGAGCTGAACATCGACCTGAGCGACTACGAGATCATCAATGAGCCGGACAAGGTTCAGGCTTCCCTGAAGGCTGTCAAACTCGCCCATGACGGCGTTGCCAACATGTACATGAAGGGCCTGCTGGACACCAAGACTTTCCTGAAGAGCGTACTGGACAAGGAAGTGGGTCTGCGCACCGGCAACACCCTGTCCCACGTGGCCGTGTTCGAAGTCAAGGGCATTGAACAGCTGCTGTTCCTGACCGACGTTGCCTTCATGACCTACCCCACCCTGGAGGACAAGGTACATATCATCGAGAATACCGTGGCTGTTGCTCATGCCTGCGGTGTGGAATGCCCCAAGGTTGCCCCCCTGGCCGCCGTTGAAGTGGTCAACCCCAAGATGCCCTGCACCGTTGATGCCGACGAGCTGCGCAAGATGAACGAAGAGGGCAAGATCACCGGTTGTGTGGTGGATGGCCCCCTGTCCATGGATATTGCCATCGATCCCGAAGCCGCCCATCACAAGGGTGCTCAGGACCGCCCGGCCGCCGGCCACGCCGACATCCTGCTGTTCCCCGACATTCAGGCCGGCAACCTGGTCTACAAGACTCTGGTGCACACTGCCGAGTGCAAGAACGGCTGCATCCTGACCGGCACCAAGGTGCCCGCCATTCTGACCAGCCGTTCCGATTCCTTCCAGACCAAGGTCTACTCCATCGCGCTGGCCGCTGTTGTGGCCGCCGGTTTGAAAGCGGAATAAGAAAAGCGAAGAAAGAAGGAGACGATTCGTTATGTCGATCAAAACGTTGGTCATCAACCCCGGTTCCACCTCCACCAAGGTTGGTGTGTTCGAGGATGAGACGCTGCTGTTCGAAGAAACCCTGCGCCACCCCACCGAGGAGATTGCCAAATATGCAAGCGTGATCGACCAGAAGGATTTCCGTAAAGAGATCATTCTGGATTTCCTGAAGGAGAAAAACTGCGACCCCAAGACTCTGAACGTCATTGTTGGCCGCGGCGGCCTGCTCAAGCCCATTCCCGGCGGCACCTACGCCGTCAGCGAAGCTCTGCTGGCTGACCTGAAGGCCGGTGTCCAGGGTCAGCATGCCTCCAACCTGGGCGGCATCCTGGCCCGTGAGATCGGCGATGCCCTGGGTATTCCCAGCTACATCGTAGACCCCGTGGTTGTAGATGAGCTGACCGATAAAGCCCGCCTGTCCGGTATGCCGGAACTGCCCCGCCGTTCCATCTTCCACGCCCTGAACCAGAAGGCCGTGGCCCGCCGCTTCGCTAAAGAGAACGGCAAGCGCTACGAGGACCTGAACCTCATCGTCATCCACATGGGCGGCGGCGTTTCCGTCGGTGCCCATGACCACGGCAAGGTCGTGGATGTCAACAACATCCTGGACGGCGAAGGCTGCTTCAGCCCCGAACGCAGCGGCACCGTGCCCGTGGGTGACCTGGTGAAGATGTGCTTCAGCGGCAAGTACACCCAGCAGGAAATCTATAAGAAGATCTGTGGCAACGGCGGCTTCAATGCCTACCTGCACACCAACGATGCCCGCATCGTTGAAAAAATGGCCCAGGAAGGCAACGCCGAAGCCAAGCTGGTGCAGGATGCTTTCTATTACCAGATTGCCAAAGACGCCGGCGCCATGGCAGCCGTGCTCTGCGGCAAGGTAGATCAGATCATTCTGACTGGTGGCATTGCCTATAACCCCCATACCCGTGAGATTCTGGAGAAGCATTTGCGCTTTATCGCCCCCATCACGGTCTACCCCGGTGAGGACGAGCTGCTGGCCCTGTGCCAGGGCGCGCTGCGCGTGGTCAACGGCGAAGAAGAAGCCAAGAAATATTGATGATGGCCCGGTGAGGGTTCCTCTCCCCCACCGTTTTACAAAAAAAGCAGGAAAGGCATTTCGCCTTTCCTGCTTTTTTATTGTATGTTATGGTGTATCGGCCAGAAGACGTTCCAGAATCTGGTCGTTTTCTTGCTGATACTGGGCGGCGACCGCATCATCAATAATATAGACGGTTACCGGAATCACAGCGCTTTCCACCGATTCCTCATAGGTCTCGTAGTAAAGATCCACAAAAGCGTGTCCGGTCATCATGGCAGTACCGGTATCGGCCGCATAGGCATACCCATACACAAAACGGCCGTCATCGCTGGTGATATACATGAGCGTGCCGTAAGGAATCACCGAAGGATTGACCGCTACCGTGCCATAGGTCAGGCGGCGCCCACTGGCCCCCTTGGCTGTAGCCGAGGCAGAATATCCCGTAGACCGCTGGTTGGTATACGTTGCCGCCACGCCTTCGGACGGTACCCCATCCACGATCTCCGGCCCCACAAATTCGGAAACCGGCGCCTTTTCCCCGTAGACCTTCGTGATGGTGGGCACCATGCCCACCTGGGTAACACGGTCGATCTCCTCGGTGGAGCTCCATTCCCCATCAATATAGGTTTCCCGCCAGGTTACGGTATCCAGGCCGTCGCTGCCTTCCTGCAGCAGCATGGTTTCATCCTGATCCCGGTAGTAAAGGCTGGTAAGCACCTGCTGCTGCTCCGAGGGAATCACCACATCCTCGGTGTATTCCACATAGTCCACACGCTGCAGGGTCAGGCTCTCCCCTTCGGTCACGGTTTCGTCGGCCGCCGGTGTCAGAAGATCATTTTCATCATAAGAAATGCCCAGTTCCTCCAGCAGTTCTGCTGATGTAGCACCGGTGGTGATGATCTGCTGGGTAGTCCCGTCTGCCGTCACGTCCACGGTGTAGGCACGCAGCACCTGCATCAGTTCACCGTCGGCAATCTGGGACCAGACCACCTCGTCATGTTCACCCAGCGGTGGGGTATCGCTTTGTTCCAGCAGGTCCTCCACATCGGTGGATGCCGTAAAAATACGCACGCTGCCGCCGTGGGTATCCCGAACCACCACAAAGTGCAGTGACTGGGAGGTAAAGGCAATGGCCAGCGCCAACACGATTGCGCCGCCTGCCAGAGCCCCCCACTTGGGCAGGGCCAGTTCCAGGCGGCGGCGGATATGCTCTTTGGTTTTAACAGATAAAGCCATCGGGTTCTCCTTACACGGAAAGTGCCGGCCCCGCAAAGGACCGGCACCATAAGATGCTGTGGGGTGTAAAATCTGCGTCCTGAAAAGTCAGTGCCTGCCGACCTTTACGGTGCAGACAATGTGTTCATCCTATTTCGTTTTTACACTTTCGGTTTGAAATAGTAACACAAAATCGTAAATTTTACAAGTATTTCGACAAAACAATCACAGTTATCACGAAAATTCCCCATCTCCCCCGCTTCTTTTGTGCTTGTTGCCCACACAGTGCAAAGCATTCCAGCAGGGTTTCCGCACCCGAAAACTCCTTACAGCAGGATATATTTCAGGATGAAGAGAACCGTCAGCACATACATCAGCGGGCTGATCTTCTTCTCGCGAGCCTTGCCGGTGATGAGGTTCAGCAGAGTCCAGGAGATGACGCCGATGGCGATACCTTCCGAAATGCTGTAAGCCAACGGCATAGCAACAATGGTCAGGAAGGCCGGAATTGCGTCAGACAGGTCGTCGAAGTCGATCTTTGCAACAGCGCCCAGCATATAGAAGCCTACAACGATCAGAGCCGGTGCCGTAGCAAAAGAAGGAATGGTCAGGAAGAGCGGGCTGAAGATCACAGCCAGCAGGAACAGAACACCGGTAGTCATGGCAGTCAGACCGGTGCGGCCGCCTTCGGTAACACCGGAAGCGCTTTCAACGTAGGTGGTGGTGGTAGAAGTACCCAGCACAGCACCTGCGCTGGTGGCAATGGCATCGGCCAGCAAAGCGCCCTTGATGCGGGGCAGACGGCCGTTTTCATCCAACATATCCGCTTTGGAGGCAACGCCGATCAAGGTGCCCAGCGTATCGAACAGGTCGACAAAAAGGAAGGCGAACATGACAGCGAAGAAGTCCAGCACATTGAGACCGGAGAAGTCCGCCTTGAACACCTGACCGAAGGTCTGGCCCAGAGCGGAGAAGTCAAAGCTGACGAATGAAGTGGGAATAACGGAGTACATGCCGGCCTCGGCGTCGGGGATGTACACACCGCACAGTTCGCAAACAATGCCAAGAACCCAGGTGATCAGGATACCGTAAAGGATTGCGCCCTTGACCTTTTTGACCAGCATGACCGCAATGATCAGTACGCCGATCAGGGCCAGAATGGCACCGACACCTACGCTGTGGAAGGTTTCGCCCTTGAAGCTCTGGTAGGTCAGCAGGGTAGAATCACTGTTGACGATGAGCTTGGCGTTCTGCAGGCCCACAAAGGCGATAAACAAACCAATGCCCACGCTGACAGCCGATTTGAGGGTTGCCGGGATAGCGTTGAAAATGGCTTCCCGGACGTTGGTCAGGGACAGCACGATGAAGATGAGGCCTTCGGCAAAAACAGCCATCAAAGCCATCTGCCAGGTGTAGCCCATTTTCAGCACAACCGTATAGGCAAAGTAGGCATTCAGGCCCATGCCGGGAGCCAGTGCAAAGGGATAGTTGGCCAGCAGTGCCATCAGGGCCGTGCCGATAAAGGCAGACAGCGAGGTGGCAATCAAAATGGCATTGGCGTCCATTCCGGTAGCCGAAAGAATGCTGGGGTTGACTGCGAGGATGTACGCCATCGTCATGAAGGTGGTGATACCTGCCATGATTTCGGTTTTGGCGTTGGTATGATTTTCCTGCAGTTTGAAAACTCGTTCTAACATGAAATTCCTCCTGTTTCATTGAATGATTTTTCCTCCCCCTTCCCACACCATGAGGCAGAAAAAACCGTAAAACCCATTCTACCATTTTAGACATAGTTTGTCCATATTTTCAAAAGGAATATTTTGCGTTCTTATGTAGATTAGTCATACTTTTCATGCTTTGTAATGCTTCCATTGCTGCTGGTGCGGCTGTGGTTTCCAACCTGCCAGTCCGTATTCTGCGTAGCTGCCTATTTTGTGCCCTACAAAAGATTTTCCCTTTTGGGGAGTGTGTGGCTGAATTTTCTTTTTTCATTTTGCAACAGAAAAGCCCCGGAACCACAGGGTTCCGGGGTTTTGAACAACTTTCGGAAGCTGAATCAACGCTTGCTAACCGCCAAGGCATCGGTGCAGCTTCTGCCGAACTTTCGGCCAATTTTCGTTTTTCTTCCAACTTTTTAGCCGATTGTAATTTTCGCCCGCGTACATAGTATGCAATGTACAATTTTCGCATCTTGCCTGACCCGGCTATTTTTTGTGTGCAAGGACAGCGTACCACGCCAGCTCTTCTAACGGTCTTTCTTTCGCAACGGCCGGGCAGGGATAGATTTCTATATCCTCATACCCCATATTTTGTATAGCATCAAAAATCAGAGTGCTTGGAATAGGATGGTAACGTTCCTCAAAGATTTCTTTCTGAAAAATCTTGCCATCTCTTTCAAAAGTATAGAGCAGGTTAAAAATTATCGTTCCATCATCCGGATAATCCCAAACCTGCATCAGATTGATGCGATCTTCTCCCCGAAAAACAGGATTATACAGATAAAAACGCTGATGTTCTCTCAAAATCTTATCCCAGTTTCGGGTATCCAAATACAGATATCCCCCGGGGCTTACCAGCCTATCCATTTCGTGCAATGTCTGTACAACATCACCGTTCGGAACATACGCAAGAGAATTGCCGCTGCTGGCCACGCAATCAAATGTCTCATGGAAACAGGCGCTGACCTTTCGGAAATCACATTGCACCGTGCGGATATAACAACCTTTTTTTCTCAGCCTTCTCCCTGCACCTCTTCAGCATACTCTCGCTCAAATCCGATCCGGAAAGAGTGATTCCCATATCCAAAACCGGGAGCGTCATAGCACCAGACCCAATACTGACATCCAACATGGTCTGGATTCCTTTATTTTGGAACAATTTTTGCCAATGTCCCAGATTCCACATATATCGCGCATCATCTTCCATAAGGTCATAGATTTCTGCACGGTCGTAAAGTCGGCCCATTGTCCCCTCCACACTCAAATGGGTTATCCCAAATTTTCCTTGCAAAGAACTTATTTTTTACTAAGACGATAATAGTGTGTTTCACCATTCGTCCGCAACTGCAGAAATCCATATCCCTGAAAGAAGCGGATATAGTGCGTGCCTTCCGGCAAGCTGTCAAAACAAAGGAAGCTATCAGATTGCGTATCAAACAGAAAAACGGGAGCATCGGCATAGCTTGTCCACACAAGACATCCTTCTTCTAACCTCAGATCGTCTATCATCTGTTGCGTGGTCATGACAGGCTCGTCACTTTGTGCACCAACCAATTCCCAAGTTGCAAATTCATTATTTGCCAACGCGCCCAAATTCAACTTGAAGAATATGGAATCCCCTACTGCCATTTCAGAAACATCATCAGGCAACACAATCTTTTCAGAGCTTTCTTTGCTCATTAAAACATAAGCGTTCTCTTGTTTTGCAATGCACCATATTTCTTTACCATCAAACATAGGACACTGTGCGTGCTCCATATATGGTATCACATCCAAGGTTGACAAATCAGCGCAATATACGATTGTTTCGGATTCGCTGCCTGAACCGCAGACAGTATCGAAGTAGAGTTTATTCTCTACAAGCGCTGTCCCCTTCTGATAAAAGATAGAGCTTCCAATATATTCTTCCGGATACTCATAAACCGTATATGTTTCCTGGGAATCCCGATCATAAACGCACAATCTGGCAATTTGGTGATTTTCTGCTTTCAAAAAATTCTCTGTATACGGGATCGGACTTTCTCGATAAACAAGATAACGCCTGTTGATTGCCTGAATTGTATAGTCTAATTCACTATTTGCGGAAACCCATTTTTCACATTCGCCAGTCTCTATGTTATAACAACCAATAGCTTCCAGGTTTTCTTCCTGCAGCGCACCATTCGTACCGGCTTTATACATATAAATCAACGCCGAGTTTTCATCGAGAAGCATGACCGGTAAAATGGGGCTATCCGCAACGGTTTGTGGCAAACCAATTTCTTCAATGGCAAACACATCTTCTGCCGGTTTGCAATCCCGGTATAAGTTATATTGCATATCCCCATCGCCCGCAGTCGGAATGATGTATGCAGGGGTTATGGTATACTCCGAGCTTTCCGGCGTGGCCACCGACGAAGGTTCCGACGAGGAGGCCTGTTCTTCTTGCGTGTCGGTGGTAACCGCTGTACAAGCGCACAAGGAAATACAGGCAGCAGATAAAATAACGGCAACGGCTTTTCGCATATAGGTATCTCCTCTTTTCTGGTCAGAACACCATCCCCCGTGGCGCAGGCAAAAACGGCTGATTTTTCTGTGAAAACAGTTTCTCTCCAATCAAAATGTATCATATCCATCATTTACTGTAAATATTTGCAGGGAAATCGTGTTGAAAATGCACATTTCCTGCCCTTGCAAATCGTGAAACTTGCCATACGCAGAGAATAACAAAAAGTGCCCCGCAAAAAATGCGGAGCACCTGGAGATTCGTTTTCTTTCCTTTGGTTCCAATGGGGTGAAAGCATTTCAAAGCAGTCAAACAGAATCCAGCGTCACATTGGAGTCATCTGTGTCGGAGAGTGCGCCAGAATGCAGTGGTTTTCCGTTTCCTCTACCTGCCGAAAGCCCAGTCTCTGATAGAGAGCTTTGGCTCTGTGATTTTCTTTAAAACACCCCAGTTGGAGGGTAAGCTCTCGTTCCTGGCAATAAGCCAGCAAACGACGCAGAATGGAAGAACCAATTCCCTGCTCCCGATAGTCCGGCAACAGGTGCAGCTCCGCCACCTCCACGCAGTCGTTTTCTTCCAGTACCTGCAAAAAACCGATAGGCTTTCCAGATGTTTCTATGACGCGGAACTGCCCGACAGACGCAAAGTCGCCGTCAAAATCCTGCCGCTGAAAGGATTCGTTCCATCCCCAGATTGCCTCCACGTAAGGCCGGATCGATGCCCTCTTACAAACGTAAATCCACTCATGGTCCTCCGGTATTGCTTGGCGAAGTTGATAGTCCATATTTGCCTTTTCCTCTTTCAGAGTGATAAAAATACCCCTGGAAATTCGAGAATTTCCAAGGGTATTTGACGAATATTGAGAAATCAGCGCTTGCTGAACTGCGGAGCGCGACGGGCGGCTTTGAGGCCGTATTTCTTACGTTCCTTCATACGAGGATCGCGGGTCAGGAAGCCAGCCTTCTTGAGGGTGGTGCGCAGCTCGGGGTTGAACTGCAGCAGGGCGCGGGACAGACCATGGCGGATAGCGCCAGCCTGGCCGGAGCAGCCGCCGCCAACAACGTTGACGACAACATCGAACTTGCCTTCGGTCTCGGTGAGAACCAGCGGGCTGTTGACCAGGAGCTTCAGGGTCTCCAGGCCGAAGTAATCGTTGATGTCACGGCCGTTGATGGTCATTTTGCCGGTGCCGTTGTAGACACGCACGCGGGCAACGGAATGCTTACGACGGCCGGTGCCGTAGAAATAAGGTTTCGTCTCGTACATCTTCTATTGCCTCCTTAACTCAAAACTCAACGGCTTCGGGCTTCTGGGCAGCATGAGCGTGCTCAGCAGTCTTGTAGCAGTGCAGACGGGTCATAGCCTTGGTGCCCAGGGTGTTGCTGGGAACCATGCCCTTCACGGCATAGGTCATGGCCTTATCGCTGGCCTCGGCCATCAGGGTCTTGTACTGGGTTTCCTTCAGACCGCCGATCCAGCCGGAGTGGGTGCGATGGAACTTCTTCTCCAGCTTCTTGCCGGTCAGGACAGCTTCGTCGCAGTTGATGATGATGACATGGTCACCACAGTCAACGTTGGGGGTGAAGGTGGGCTTGTTCTTGCCACGCAGGATAACAGCAGCCTTGGCAGCAACGCGGCCGAGCGGCTTGCCGGCGGCGTCAATCACATACCACTTGCGATCAGCCATTTCAGCGGGCTTAGCGAGAGTCGTGCTCATAGTAGGGACCTCCATTGAAAAACTAACACGTCCGTTCTCAAAAAACGGTATCATACAGCGCCGGGCCGGAACACCGGGCACCGCGGCGCTTTTTCGCGCAAGTGTGATTATAGCAGAAAGGGTACCGGAAGTCAACGATTTTTGGCAACAATTTTAATATATTCCGGTGTATCTCTCGTATTCTCTCTTATCCTCTTGTTTTCTCTTGTTTTCTCATTTCCTATTTTTTGTATTTTCTTCGTTGGGGCGCAAAACAAAAAGCCCGGCACACCGGGCAGAAGATCTGCACAGTGGGCCGGGCCCATTGGGTTTGGTTTCCGATTACTGTTTGATTGCGTTGATGACGCGGCTCAGATCGCCCTCGTCCTCGCAGACAATCTTCACGGGGTGGCTGTAATCCAGGCTCATCATGCCCAGGATGCTTTTGGCATCGGCAATGCTGCCCTTCATGTCGTGCACGCCGACCGCATTATAACATTTGGCGGCAGCAGACACGATTCCCTTGACCTCAGTGAAGTTGGAAACCTTGACTTGTTTCACCATTGTAATGACCTCCAGACAATTTCCCTCTGCGGATCGTTTTCCCGGCAGCGGTGCTTCTTTAACGCCTGCTGCACAATCCGCTCCCAGGGCGGTTCGGACCACCATGTCCTGTTTTCCCGTCCCTGTATTGGGCATTATAGCACAATTATTCCCACGTGGTTTGTGTAGCATGCACAAAGCTCCGTTTTTCCATTTCCTGCACAAAAGGGTCAAATCTTCATTTTTGGGATTTGGTCAGTTTGCTCAGTTTTTTGAGCCAAAAAGGTCATTTATTCACAATGTTTTAGTTTATGCAAAGTTTAGTTTGCGTTTTCTGCTCAATTTCCGTCTTTTTTTAAGTTTTTTTTGCCTGGAAAACTTCCAGACTTTTGCACCCGTTGCAACAAAAGCACATATTTTACCGGTTTTTCCGGTACTTTTTTCTCATTGCAGGCCCTTCATGGTCAATGCAATCCGCTTTTTGGCAACATCCACAGACAAAACTTTCACCTTAACAATGTCGCCCACCTTCAGGACTTCCCGGGGATGCTTGATGAAGCGGTCACTGATCTGCGATATATGCACCAGTCCGTCCTGATGAACACCCAGGTCCACAAAGGCACCGAAGTCGATGACATTGCGCACGGTACCCGTAAGCTCCATCCCCGGCTTCAGATCTTCCAGGCTCATCACGTCACTGCGCAGCAACGGTTTGGGCAGGCTGTCGCGCACGTCACGCCCCGGCTTGCACAGTTCCGAGATAATATCGTGCAAAGTAGGTGCGCCGATGCCAAGCGAATCGCAGAGGTTCTTCTCCCCTTTCGCCTTGACGGCGGCAGGCAGCTCTGCCAGCTTATCGGTGCCGATCTGAGCGGTGGTATAGCCGCAGGCTTCCAGCAGAGCTTTGGCCGCCGCATAACTTTCGGGGTGAACAGCCGTGGCATCCAAACGGTTCTTTGCCTCGGGCAAGCGCAGGAAGCCCGCACACTGTTCATAGGCTTTGGGTCCAAGACCCTTTACCTTTTTCAGCTGCGCGCGGGAGGTGAAGGCACCTTCCTCCTCCCGCCAGGCCACGATATTCTTGGCCGTAGCGGCGGTGACACCTGCCACCCGGCGCAGCAGCGGCGCGCTGGCCGTATTCAGGTCTACGCCCACACTGTTGACACAGTCCTCCACAACACCGTCCAGCGTTTCGTTCAGGCGCTTCTGGGGCATATCGTGCTGATACTGACCTACACCCACAGCCTTGGGGTCGATCTTGACCAGTTCCGCCAGGGGGTCCTGCAGACGGCGGGCAATGGAGACCGCACTGCGCAGGTTTACATCGAATTGCGGGAACTCCTCGGCGGCCAGCTTGCTGGCGGAATATACCGAAGCGCCTGCCTCACTGACTACCATATACTGCAGATGCAGCCCCTGTTCCTCGGCCAGCTCCCGGATCACAGCAGCGGCAAACTCCTCGGTTTCGTGCCCGGCAGTACCGTTGCCGATGGCCATTACTTCCACGCCGTTTTTGCGCACCATTTCCTTTATAATACGCTTGGCCTGATCTACCCGTTTGAACTCCGGCACCGGATAAACCACGTTGGTATCCAGCACTTTGCCGGTGGGGTCCACCACCGCCACTTTGCAGCCCATGCGGTAGCCGGGGTCCAGACCCATGACCGTTTTGCCCCGGATGGGCGGCTGAAGCAGCAGCTGACGCAGATTGTCGCCAAAGACTTTGATGGCACCTTCCGCAGCCGCAGCAGACAATTCCCCGCGCAGTTCGTTTTCCAGGCTGGGATGAATCAACCGGCTGTAGGCATCCAAAGCAGCGGCTTCCACCAGCAGCGCACTGGCACCGCCGGTCTTTTTGCGGGCAAACATCCAGGCCGCAATGGCCCCGGCCCGCTCACTGTCCACCTGAATGGAAACTTTCAGATAGCCTTCCCGCTCGCCGCGGTCCAGCGCCAGCACACGATGCCCCGGAATTTTGGAAAGCGGCTCGGCATAGTCGTAATACTGGGCATAGACACTGTCCTCATCCTTGGCCTTGGTGCTGGCGATCCGCCCAAAGGCCCGGTAATACCGGCGCAGTTCGGCACGGCAAGCCGCATCGTCGGACACCGCCTCGGCCAGAATATCCTGGGCGCCGGCCAATGCCGCGGCCACATCGGGCACTTCTTCATTCAGATACTCCGCAGCGGCAGCCTGGGGATCAAAGGCCGCATCCTGTTTCAGGATGGCGTCGGCCAAAGGCTGCAGGCCACGGGCTTTGGCAATACTGGCCCGGGTCTTGCGCTTGGGTTTATAGGGGCGGTAGATATCCTCCACCTCAGCCAGAGTCTTGGCTTTTTCCAGCGCGGCGGTCAGTTCCGGGGTCATGGCCCCCTGTTCAGTGATAGAGGAAGTCACTTCCTCCTTGCGCTTATCCAACCCGCGCAGGTATTCCAGCCGGTCGCCCAGGTCACGGAGCACCTGGTCATCCATGGAACCGGTGGCTTCCTTACGGTAGCGGGCAATGAACGGGATGGTGTTTCCCTGGTCGATCAGATCAATGGCTCCCTGCACATTTTTGACACTCAGGTTCAGTTCGGCAGCCAGTTGTTCAGCATGATTTTGCATTCAGTTTCCTCTTTCTCTTACGATACAATAACAACAGATACACCGCATAGACAGCCACCCCGGCCAGGCTGATTCCGGCCGAAAGCGCCAAGCCCGGTGTGTGGTAGGTAAATTCAATGGTCGCTTCCCCTGCCGGGACAAGCACCGCCATCAGACCGTTGTCCACTTTCTCAATGGTAGCAGGTTCCCCGTTGATGGTAGCGGTAAAACCCGCATCATAGGGAACGCTGAAGAACACCAGTTCTTCTTCCTGATAAGCCGTTTTTGCCGTAAACCCGGTACGCGTGGCAGTAAAATCCGCGACGGCCACCGCCCGCCGGGCAGCACAGTCTTCGGCGTAGGTTTCGGCGGTACGGTCCTCCAGTTCCTCCTGGGGCAGCGGGTCCAACAAACCGGCATAGGTTTCCAGCTGGTCTTCATCCAGCAAAAGAGCCCGCATCAAAATCTGGGCGCGTTCTTCCTCGGGGACTGTATCCAGCTGTTCCTGGGTCACGTAATAGTCATAGGTAAAGCCCATCGGCACCCAATTGTCGTTCTGATAGATCAGATAGGCCGAGGTCTCCCCGCACTGGGTCCAGCCGGACAGATTTTCCTGGGTCCAGTCCTCGGCACTATCCCGGGCAACCAGCGTATACCGTACGCTGAGCAACCCCCGCAGAGCATAGTTCTGGGCATCCGGTTTGGAGTTCACGTCCCGGGTAACGCCTACTTCGGGGTAAAATTCCATAATGCTGGGCGCTACGGTAGAATTGAAGAACTGCAGGCAGCTCTTGTCAAACCAAAGGCCCAGATTGTTATGCGCCCCGTAGGCGTCAATGCGGTAAAAAGCATCGTCCGGCAAAGCGTTTTCAATTTCCGACACCGAATCGTAGGTCTCGGCGATCAGGTTGCTGTCGGTCTGCCACTGGGGGTATTTGGTCAGCGAAAGGTGTACGCTGCCGTACAAAAAGCTGAACGCCAGAATACCGGCCAGCAGCGTCTGGCCCCAGTTGCGGTGATTACGGCAAAGCCGCCACAGCGCCCAGAACAGCAGCACGCCCAACACGCTGACCGCAAAGATACC
>NZ_JACJKP010000500.1 GCF_016901605.1 Gemmiger formicilis | reverse complement strand
GCATTGGTCTTGGTGCGCTGGCCGCGGCAGGGAAGGCCCTTGCGATGGCGCACACCACGGTAGCACTGGATCTCGGTCAGACGCTTGATGTCAAGCGCGACGTTGCGGCGCAGGTCGCCCTCTACCATGATGTTGTTTTTGTCGATGTAGTCACGGATCTTGGCTTCTTCATCAGCAGACAGATCCTTGACGCGGGTATCAGGGTTAATTCCGGTTCCGGCGAGAATCTCGTCGGCAGTGGACTGACCAATACCGTAAACATAAGTCAGACCAACCTGGATCCGCTTCTCGCGAGGCAGATCAACACCAGCAATACGTGCCATAAAGCACCTCCATAAATAACATCCCATGTCCTAGTCGGGGCCTGCGCCG
>NZ_JACJKP010000499.1 GCF_016901605.1 Gemmiger formicilis | reverse complement strand
GTTTTGCAGCGGTGCGCCGCAAAGCCCCAGCGGATAGATCTGATAGACCACAGCTTCATTGTACCACATAGTTTATCCTCCTATTTTTTAGCGGGATTTTCTCCCCGCTGTACCGTCAAAAGAAATGTTTCAGCTTTTTGCGCAAAATCACCCGGTAGTACCGCGAAACAGCACCGATGGCCCGGTCACACAAAAAGAAAGAAAAGTTGCCCAAGGCCAGCAGCAATACCAACACGCCGGTGCCATCGGCAGTAAGCTCCTGCAAAACAGCCGGCCCAAACAAAGCAAACAACAGCCCATAAACCAGTGCCGTGGCGGCATTAAACACCAAAAACTTGATAAGCCGGCGCAACGCCGTCGGCTTTACTTTGCG
>NZ_JACJKP010000498.1 GCF_016901605.1 Gemmiger formicilis | reverse complement strand
CTGCCCATTCCTTCTTGGCAATCTTTTTCAGCTTTTGGTAATCCCGCCGGGTCATGGCGATATCCACATCGTCATCCCAGGGGATAAATCCTTGATGCCGCGCCGCGCCAATCAGCCCGCCGCAGATCAGGTAATAGGTCAGACCGTACTTTTTGCAGACACGTTCGATCTCCAGCAACAGCTGCATATTGATCTCGTGCGCCTTTTGCAGATTTTCCTGTTTACTCATGCCTCATCCTTCGATTCCAGCGATTTTTGAATCAGCTTTTTGATCATCGTCGAGCTGGTGCTCTTGGTGTAGGGGAAGAATTCGATATTGGACCCCACGGCGTTCAGGCTGCGCTTGTCCTCCTCCCAATAGGGGTTGCCGGCGTA
>NZ_JACJKP010000497.1 GCF_016901605.1 Gemmiger formicilis | reverse complement strand
CGGCGGGCGCAACACCATCGACCTGCGCTTTGAGGAGATCGTCCTGTTCCAGCTGCGGCCCAGGCCGCCGCGCTATGATTCCATCATCTATGATTGCACCCTGCTGCGCCGGGACGGACTTTTCTATTGGGCAGATTTTCATACTCCCCAGATCGATGCGTCCTTTGGTAGCATCGACCTTTCTGCCCCGGAAAAGGATGCAGGCACCTGGGTCGTGGCGGAAAAAATGTTCTGGAAGATGGAACAGACAGGCTGGAAGCGGACGCCCGCCGAGTAAGGAAGGGCTGCGCGTAGGCCAGTGCCCCCCCGAGCAATGTTCCGGGGGGCATCGTGCCGGTACTGCGTGCCAGGATCGTACTTCAGGTGAACCACTATGC
>NZ_JACJKP010000496.1 GCF_016901605.1 Gemmiger formicilis | reverse complement strand
GCCGTCCGGAAGAAGATGGAGAATCCTATCAGGATGTTTTGGATTTTTGCAAGGAGTGGATGGCAGGATGCAGGTGAATTTACTGGCACTGGGCGGCGGTACGGAAACCACCATGACAGCGCAGACCCAAGCCGCGCTTTTGCAGGCACAGTGTATTGTGGGAGCGGCCCGCTTGATTGAGCGGTTGCCGGCAGAATGTACACCAAACCGCGCCGCAGCTACCAAACCGCAGAAGATTCTGGAAGCTTTACGAGCTGCCAATTGCGACCGCGCTGCCGTGGTATACAGTGGCGATACAGGCTTTTATTCCGGGTGCCGCAATCTGGTACCTTTGTTGGAAGAACAGGGGATTGCCTATACCGTGTTTCCGGGCATTTCCAGTGT
>NZ_JACJKP010000495.1 GCF_016901605.1 Gemmiger formicilis | reverse complement strand
CCACCGTAGTGACGCCATCGAGCCGTGCAGTAATGATGGGGGTGAGTACACCACCCAGCAGCCAGCCCAGCAACAAACCGATGGGAATGCCGATCAGGGAAAGCAGCAGGGCCTGGATTCGGATGATTCGCCGCAGTTGCCGGGGTGTGGTGCCGATGGTTTTCAGAAGACCGTAAAAACGGATGTCCCCTGCCACCGAGATCTGGAATACGTTGTAGATGATGAGATAGCCGGTCAGGAGAATGAGGGCCAGCATCCCCACAATAATAACCACTACGGTGGGGTCCAGTTTGTCCGAAAGCTGTGCCCCGGTATAGCCCCAGTTGACACCAATGGCGATATAGTTGTCTCCCGCCGTCTGTGACTGGTAGCCGTGGTTTGTCAG
>NZ_JACJKP010000494.1 GCF_016901605.1 Gemmiger formicilis | reverse complement strand
CAGCTTTTTGATCATCGTCGAGCTGGTGCTCTTGGTGTAGGGGAAGAATTCGATATTGGACCCCACGGCGTTCAGGCTGCGCTTGTCCTCCTCCCAATAGGGGTTGCCGGCGTAGTCATCGCCGGAAAACAGGCAGTCAAAATGATAGACCTGCCAGGCCTTCATCTTTTCGATGGTATCTTCAGTCACGATGACCGCCTTGTCCGCATAGCGGCAGGCTTCAATCATCTGACGCCGCTCCTCCTCAGGGATATAGGGCGGTTTCTGCTTGAAGTGCACCACCAGCGCGTCGGACAGAACGCCCACGATCAGATAGTCGCATTCCTCCTTGGCGCGCCGCAGAAGATTGACATGGCCCACATGAAACAGATCGAATACGCCGGCAA
>NZ_JACJKP010000493.1 GCF_016901605.1 Gemmiger formicilis | reverse complement strand
AATGTTTCCGATGTCATGCATCCAACCGGCAATTGCGGCCAACTCCGCGGTGCGGGCATCATACCCAAGGGTGAGAAGAATTTCACTGGCCAGCGCGGAAACCCGTCCGGCGTGGGCATAGCTGTGTTCCGTATAGCCCAGAGCAGAAAGACTCTCGTCGGCTTTCCGGATATAACTGTTGATCTCCTCGCTTTTCTTGATCTGTTCCAGATTCAGCGGCATGAACAAAACACCCTCTCTTTTGGCTGTTATCTGTATCATACCCCAATCCATCTTGGTTCACAAGAGGTTGTGACGGATTATTTCAACTTGACGCTTTTCCGATACACTACCATAGAAATTGCGGCGGCAATTACCTCCGTCGTCCAGAAAGCGTGCCACACGCCGG
>NZ_JACJKP010000492.1 GCF_016901605.1 Gemmiger formicilis | reverse complement strand
GCACCGCTTTTACATCGCGCAGCTTTTTATCCACAATCATGGTGTGGAGCAGCGGTTCATCAAAACCGGTCTGGAATTTTTCGGCCACCACCAGGATGTTGCCCTCATCGTGGAAGACGTTCTGCGTCTGCGTGACGGCCACATGGTTGCCGTTGCTGTCGACGTTCATGCCGCTTTCGGTGTATTCGATGCCCTGCGGGTCGTCCGGGTCAACTACCGAAGCGGTAAAGGCGACCATCACTTCCAGGTCGTCATAATGGTTGGCGGCAATATAGCGCCGAATCTCCTGTACATAGCGCACCGCCGCCAGGCGGGACGCCGTGACCACCATCATTTTGCCGCGCCCGCCGATTTTGTGGCGGGTGATGTCGCGGTAAGTCTCCACGATGA
>NZ_JACJKP010000491.1 GCF_016901605.1 Gemmiger formicilis | reverse complement strand
ATCCTGCAGCACCATACCGAAGCCTTCCCGCAGCGCCGTGCGGTCAAAGTCACGGACGTTGTGGCCGTTCAGCGTAATGGAACCGGAATCCACATCATGGAACCGCATCAGCAGTTTGACCATGGTGGTCTTGCCGGCGCCGGTGGGGCCGACGATGGCCACCTTCTGGCCGGGCTGCACGGTGCAGCTGAAGTTGTGGATGACCGTTTTGTCGGGAGTATACCCGAACTTTACGTGGTCGAAGGTCACCTGCCCGTCGATGGTGGCAGGGTCGGCACGGCGGGCCGGATCGGCGGTCTGGTCCTCCTCTTCCTCACCCAGGAACTCAAACACCCGTTCCGCAGCGGCGGCCATGCTTTGCAGCATGTTGGACACCTGCGAAAGCTGCTG
>NZ_JACJKP010000050.1 GCF_016901605.1 Gemmiger formicilis | reverse complement strand
CGATGTGGGCCATCTGCTGGGCAGCTCGTCCATCTCGGTGCGCGTCACCGAAGCCGGGCGTGCGCCGGAAATCATTGTTTTCTCCGGCGATATCGGCAATACCCACCAGCCTCTGATCAAGGACCCCGTTACACCGCCTCATGCAGATTACCTGGTTATGGAATCTACCTACGGCGACCGCAGCCATGGCCCGCGGCCAGACTACCTGGGCGAGCTGACCGAGGTGCTGCAGACGACCTTTGACCGGGGCGGCAATGTGGTCATTCCCAGTTTTGCGGTGGGCCGCACCCAGGAACTGCTCTACTTTATCCGGCAGATCAAGGCGGAAGGGCGTATCCATGGCCACGATAATTTCCCGGTTTTTGTGGATAGCCCGCTGGCCAGCAAGTCCACCACCATCTTCCGGGAAAACTTCATGGAATGTTACGATGACGAAGCCATGGCATTGGTCAAAAACGGCGAAAACCCCCTCTGGTTCCCGGGCCTTTGCATCAGCGAGACCAAGGAAGAATCCATGGCCATCAACAGTGATACGACCCCCAAAGTGATCCTTTCGGCTTCGGGTATGTGCGATGCTGGCCGTATCCGCCATCACCTGAAATACAACCTTTGGCGGCCGGAATGCACGGTGCTGTTTGTGGGCTTCCAAAGCTCGGGCACACTGGGCAATGCGTTGCTGGGCGGTGCCAAGGAGGTCAAACTCTTTGGCGATGAGATCCAGGTCAAGGCATCCATCCGCCGGTTGAGCGGGTTGTCCGGCCATGCCGATCAGGAAGGGCTGGCCAACTGGCTGCATGCCTTTGACGAAAAACCGAAATTTGTATTTGTCAACCATGGTGAGGACGCAGTAGCCGACCACTGGGCCCGCCGTCTGCGGGAGGAAGGCTACGACGCAGAAGCGCCCTACAACGCATCGGTTTGGGTGGCGGAAGGCGGCCGGGTTGCCTGTGCCGAAACCGGCAATACCAAAAAGATCGTCAAGACGCCGGGTGTGGCCACTGTGCGCAGCAGCGCTGCCTACGACCGGTTGGTCAATATGGGCAAGCGCCTGATGACGGTGATTCAGCACAACCAGGGCGGTGCCAACAAGGATCTGGCCCGTTTTGCCAGCCAGATTGCCAGCCTGTGCGACAAGTGGGACCGCTGATTATTGGTATATTTTTGCCCTCAAAGGAGGAACGCCGCTTTGTGGCATCCGATCAAACACTATAAAACCATCCATCACCATAAAGTGCTGGTGATGAAAAACTGTTTTCGCTGCGGGTTGTACTGGCAGGGCCTTACCCATGACCTGAGCAAACTGGCGCCGGTGGAGTTTCTGGCCGGTGCCCGGTACTGGCAGGGAACCTGCAGCCCCAACAATGCCCAGCGTAAGGCAGAAGGATACAGCGCGGCCTGGCTGCACCACAAGGGGCGCAACAAGCATCACTTGGAATATTGGATCGACTATGCCCCCGACGGGGACCACGCCATAACCGGTATGCGAATGCCTGCCCGTTATGTGGCCGAAATGGTCTGTGACCGGATTGCCGCCAGCAAAAATTATAAAGGCGCGGCCTATACCGATGCGGCAGCCTGGGACTACTACGACCGCAGTAAAGACCATTATGTTTTGCATCCCGAAACCCGCCGCGAACTGGAAACCTGCCTGCTGATCCTGCGGGACCAGGGCGAGGACGCCTGTTTTGCTTATATCCGCACCCAATTGCTGGGGAAAAAACAATAAAAATCCAGGGGCTGCCTTCTGGCAGCCCTCTTTTTTTGCAAAAATATCGGGTGGGGTGTAAGATTTTGACCTTGGGAACAGTCTGGATAGACAAGAAGCGCTTCCAGAACATACAACAGGGAGGAATCCAAGTGAATGATCGGGATCTGATCCGTCTGCTGCAAAAAGACCCCGACGCCGGTTTGCAGGCGGCTATGCAGGTCTATGCACCGCTGGTCAAGGCGGTGCTGCTGCGTATCCTGCCCCGGGACCCGCGGGTTGTGGAAGAATGTATGGCTGATACCTTTGTGGCTCTATGGCGGTATGCACCCCGCCTGGAGCAGCAAGCAACACCGCTGCGGCCCTGGGTGGCAGTCACGGCCAGGAATAAGGGAATCGACCGTTACCATACTTTGCGCCGGCACACGGCATTATCGCTGGATGCTGAATTGGGAGAAACCATTGGCAAATTGGCGGAATTTGATCGGGCTGCTTCGGAGGCGGCCGACTGGGTAGGCGCTTTGGTAGCCGCCATGGACCCGCCGGACAGGGAAATTTTTCTGCGGAAATATTATCTGCTGCAAAGCAGTAAGGAGATTGCCGCTGCATTGGGCATGGCGGAAAACACCGTCAATACCCGCCTGAGCCGCGGCCGGGAACGGTTGCGCCGTCAACTGCAACAGAAAGGAGTGACCCGTCATGCGTAAATCGGATTATGACCCGTCTTTGCTTCAAGAACTGGACCAACTGGATCTGCCCGCAGCGCCGTTGGATGCTGCCGAATGGGACCGTGTGCTTTCCGCCGCCCGGGGGCAGGTGAACGCCGCCCGACCCTGCCGCCGCACACCCCGACGGGCGCTGCACTGGGTACGGTATACCGCCGCAGCCGCCGCAGCCTGCTTTGTGGTGCTGGGCAGTGTCAACTTTGCCAACCCCGCCCTGGCCGAAAGTCTGCCCCTGGTGGGGAATCTGTTCAGCTGGATCAACCGGGCGGATGACACGCGCCTGCGCAGTGAGCAGCTGAACCAGTACGCCCAAACGGTGGAACAGACCGCTGAAAGTGCCGGCGGCCCCTATGCCATTACCCTGGGCCAGATTTACCGGGACGAGGACTGGATGCGGTTGAGTCTTGTGCTCACCGTGAAGGATGACAGCCTGGCAGGGTTTGATACCATTCGGGCGGACGCCGGTGGTTCCATGCCTGCCGATACCGCCGATGCCTCCGGTGCTTTGGTACTGGAAAACGGTGGTGTCATTCTGGAGGAGGGTTCCGGCTGGTTCACCAGGCAGGATGATCACACCTTTGTAATGGGGCTCAACTATCCGCTGTTCCTCTATGAAGAGTGGGACGGGCCCCTGAGCGGAGAAACCGTTACGATGTATCTCCACGGGCTGGTGGCCTGCAATGTGGAAGTGCTGGAAGAAGAAACCCACGAATGGGGCGGCTCCTACCAGCATCTGGAATATCATGACGAAACCCCGCTGGAAGGGGACTACACCCTGACTTTTACCATTCCTGAACCGGGCACGGAGGGCATCCGTACTTTCATCGGACCGAAAGAAGAAAGCGGTGTCACCCTGCACAGCCTGACCGCTACGCCCGCTGCCGCGAAGCTGGACATCCAGGTGTCCGCAGACGGTAATATCCAGCCCAGGCTGACCACCGAGGATGGCACCCTGCTCAAACCGGAACGGGGCGAAGGGCAGCATGTGGACGAAAATGACAGCAACAGTGATTATCGATGGATCTACTACTTCGACACGGTACCGGAGGATTGCCGGAATGTCACAGTGACGGTGTACAACATTGTGGATTACGAAAAGCCGGATGGTTATGAAGTATTGGCCGAATTTACGGTACCTTTGTCCTGAAGGATTTATTTGCCCGCAGCCTTGCCGCTGCGGGCAAATTTTGTTGACAAAGCGCCCCGCGTGTGATTGAATAGTAACTATTACAACAGACAATTGTGCCTGTATTATAGAAGGTGGAAATTATGGCAGAAGAAAAACGTAAACGGATTCTTTCGGGCATTCAGCCCACCGGCACGCCTACTCTGGGCAACTATATCGGCGCGGTGCGCAACTGGGCCCTGCTGCAGCCGGATTATGACTGCCTGTATATGGTCGCTGACCTGCATGCCCTTACCGTGCGGCAGGTCCCGGCGGAACTGCGCCGCCGCACCAGGGAACTGGCAGCCCTGCTGCTGGCTGTTGGCATCGACCCGGAAAATCATGTCCTGTTTGTGCAGAGCCATGTGCCCGCACACTGTGAACTGTCCTGGATTCTTGCCTGCAACACCCAGTTCGGCGAACTGTCCCGCATGACCCAGTTCAAAGACAAGAGCGCCAAACACCCCGATAACGTCAACGGCGGCCTGTTCACCTATCCGGTCCTCATGGCGGCGGATATCCTGATCTATAACGCCGACCTGGTGCCTGTGGGCCAGGACCAGACCCAGCATCTGGAAATTGCTCGTGTCATTGCCAACCGTTTCAACGGCGTGTATGGCGATACCTTCACCCTGCCCGAAGGTTATGTTTCCAAGGCGGGTGCCAAGATCATGTCCCTGTCCGAACCGACCAAGAAGATGAGCAAGTCCGATACCAACGTGAATTCCTATGTGCTCATGACCGACGATAAGGACACCATTGTGCGCAAGTTCAAGCGCGCAGTCACCGATTCCGACGGACAGGTGCGCTTTGACCGGGAAAACAAACCCGGTGTTTCCAACCTCATGGCCATTTACTCGACCTTTACCGGCAAGACCATGGAGGAGATCGAAGCGGAGTTTGCAGGCAAAGGCTACGGTGATTTCAAACTGGCGGTGGCTGAAACGACCGCCGATGCCCTGGCGCCTGTGCAGGCGGAGTACAACCGTATTCTGGCCGATAAGAGCTATGTGGACGGTGTGCTGAAAGACGGTGCTGCCCGTGCTGCCCGTATTGCCAACCGGACCGTGAGCAAAGTCTACCGCAAGGTGGGTCTGCTGCAGCTGGACAAATAACGCGACCCAGCGCAAAACCCTTGACAAACGGGGTTTAAACCGATATAATATCTAAATTGGTGCGGCTCATTTGCGGGCCGCACAACTTTTACTATCGCAAATATGTTAGGAGAATCGAGCATGGCTAAAGAAGTCGTCATGACCCGTGAGGGCTACCAGAAGCTGGAACAAGATCTGAACGAATTGCGCACCGTCAAACGCAAGGAAGTGGCAGATAAGATCAAGGTTGCGCGTGGTTACGGCGACCTGAGCGAAAATGCCGAATATGACGCTGCCAAGGAAGAGCAGGCAATCGTGGAAGCCCGCATCGCCGATCTGGAGGCTACCCTGAAAGTGGCCCGTATCATCGATGACAGCGAGTTGTCCAACGACACCGTTTCCATTGGTATGCGTGTAAAGATCCTCGCCGAGGGGGATGATCCCGAGGATGCTGAGGAATACGACATCACCGGCTCTACCGAGGCCGATATGAACCTCAACCGTATCAGCGACGAGAGCCCTGTGGGTGCTGCGCTGATCGGGCACAAGGCCGGCGATGAAGTGGATGTGACCCTGCCCAACGGCAACATCATCGTGTACAAGGTGCTGGCCGTTTCGCGCTCGAAGTAAAACAAGGCAGGGGCGGGGAGTACCTGCCCCTGTTCGTCTATGGATAAAGAAAGGAAGATCTCTCATGGAGCAGAACAAGCCCCAGACCGAGCAGGATCTGACCCAGCAGGCGGCTGTGCGCCGCCAGAAGCTGGCCGACCTGCGTGCCGCCGGCAAGGACCCCTTTGTCATCACCAAGTATCCCCAGGATGCCTACTCGGCCGATCTGAAAGCTGAGTTCGCCGATCTGCCCGCCGAGGCGGAAACCGGCAAAACTGTCACCCTGGCAGGCCGTATGATGTCCAAGCGCATCATGGGCAAGGCCAGCTTTGCCCATCTGCGGGACCAGAAAGGTGACATCCAGATCTTCGTCAAGCGGGATCTGCTGGGCGATGAAGCCTATGCTGCTTTCAAAAAGCTGGATATCGGCGACATCATCGGCTGCAAAGGCGAAGTGTTCCGCACCAAAATGGGCGAGATCTCGGTGCGCGTCAATGAGCTGACCCTGCTCTCCAAGAGCCTGCTGCCTCTGCCCGAAAAGTTCCACGGTCTTACCGACCGGGAAGCCCGCTACCGCCAGCGCTATGTGGACCTGATCGTCAACCCTGACGTGAAGGATACCTTCGTCAAGCGCAGCGCTATTCTGCGGGAACTGCGCAGCTATCTGGACGGCAAGGGCTTCCTGGAAGTGGATACCCCCATCCTGACCCCCTTTGAGATCGGTGCTGCGGCCCGGCCTTTCATTACCCATCACAACACCCTGGATATGGACATGGTGCTGCGTATTGAAACCGAGCTCTACCTCAAGCGCCTGATCGTGGGCGGTATGGACCGCGTCTACGAAGTGGGCCGTATCTTCCGTAACGAGGGTATGGACCCCAAGCATAACCCTGAGTTCACCACCATCGAACTGTACCAGGCCTACACCGATTACCACGGCATGATGGACCTGGTGGAAGAAATGATGAAGACCGTTGCCCAGAAGGTCTGCGGCACCCTGCAGATTCCCTACCAGGGCAAAGAGATCGATCTCTCCCACTGGGAGCGCATGACCATGGTGGAAGCGGTCAAGAAGTATTCCGGCGTGGACTTTGACACCGTCAAGACCGACGAGGAAGCGATTGCTCTGGCCAAGGAGCATCATGTGGAACTGCCCGAAATCCCCACCAAGGGTGCGATCGTGGCCGAGTTCTTCGATGCCTTCGTGGAAGAGAACCTGATCCAGCCGACTTTCATCTACGACTACCCCGTAGAGGTCAGCCCGCTGGCCAAGCGCAAGCCCAACGACCCTATGTTCACCGAGCGGTTTGAGTACTTCATCAATGCTACCGAGTTCGGCAATGCCTTCAGCGAACTGAACGATCCCATCGATCAGAAGGGCCGTTTTGAGCGCCAGGTGGCTGAGCGCAAGCAGCTGGACCCCGCCAGCAAGGCACAGGTCGATTACGACTACGTCACCGCACTGGAGTACGGCCTGCCCCCGACGGGCGGCCTGGGCTTCGGCGTGGACCGTCTGGTCATGCTGCTCACCGACTCTGCGTCTATTCGTGACGTTCTGTTGTTCCCCACGATGAAGCCGGTGGACTGATTCAGTAGAAGTCAAACCATCATAAATGTAAAGTAACAGGACCGCCGATATCCAGCGGTCCTGTTTTTATATGGGGCAAGTGGGCAACTAAAATCAAGCGGAAACAGTTGCGGTTTGGTATACTGGGGTACAGGAGGTGGATATCTGTGTATGAATGGTTGAAACATGTTCAGGAATTGGTTGAGGAGATCGATCTGTGCATCCGGAATCAGCAGGATGAGTCTCTTACACTCCATCACTTGGCTGCAAAGTTGGGATATTCGGAATTTTATGTATCAAGAAAATTCAAGGAAATTTCCGGTATGCCGCTTCGGGATTATATGCGCCACAGGAAATTGGCTTTTGCGCAGAAAGACCTCCGGGATACATCTCAAAGTCTTTTGCAAATTGCTTTGCGATATGGTTTTTCTTCCCATGAGGCGTTTACCCGTGCCTTCAAAGAAGCCTACGGTGTTACCCCCAGCGTGTATCGGCGCAACCCGGTGCCGGTGGCGCTGCGTACCGTAATCAAACCGTTTGACTGTTATTTACTGGAGTGTGGTGGGAAAATTGTGCCGGCATCCGCAGGAGAAATCAAAACGTACTTTGTAAAGATTCCCGAACACAAGTTTCTCCATATTCGGAATTATGAGAGTATCGGTTACTTTGATTTCTGGCAGAAACAAAGCACAATTCCCGGCCAGGACTGTGAAACGGTGTGCGGATTGTTGGACAGTATTCCGGGCAAACTGGACGACCTTGGTGGACAGGGAATGGATAGCAGTAGCGGGCAGGTCATGGCGTTTATCAATGAACCGACTGGAAGAATTTGCAGCTGGGGGATTCCCCTGGCGGAAGCGTATGGTGTTCGGCTTCCGGTTACGTATATAGGACCGGTTCCCGCAGGTATGCAGTTGATGACGGTGAAAGCGGGAACGTATCTGGTTTTTGAGCATGGTCCCTTTGATTTTTGCACCGAAAATGCTTTGGTGGAAGCTAAAATGGAAAAAGCAATGAGAGATTTTGATTATACCGCGACCGGTTATAAACTGGACAAAATGCAGGGGCGTGTGTTTTACTTTTACCATGACTGTGCACGTTTCTGGAAATATGTCCGTCCGGTCAGGCGGTGTCGTGCATCAAAAAGAGAAGAATAAAAAGAACCGACCCTGCCTTTCGGCAGAGTCGGTTCCCTTTTGTAAACGGATTCAAAAAATGAGTTATGCCACCACAGCGCCCAGGGCGGAAACACCTGCCAGGCTCAGCGCACCCATGATGCAGCCGGCCAACAGAACGCCGCCCATGCAGGCCAGGACGCTGGATTTGAAATCCATGTCCAGCAGGCTGGCAGCCAGGGTGCCGGTCCAGGCACCGGTGCCCGGCAGGGGGATGCCTACGAAGAGCAGCAGCGCCCAGGGCAGGCCACGGCCGGCCTTTTCCTTCAATTTTTCGCCGCCTTTGTGACCCTTCTTCAGGCAGAAGGTGAAGAACTTGCCGATGACCGGCTTGTCCGCGCCCCATTCCAGCACCTTACGGGCAAAGAAGAAAATAAAGGGGACAGGCAGCATATTGCCGATGATGGCGATGATGTAAACGCTCCACAGGGGCAGACCCAAGCCTACGCCTACCGGAATCGCACCGCGCAGCTCGAGCAGCGGCACCATGGAGATAAAAAAGACATACAGGTGCTTTGTCAGCATCGTGAAACCGCACAGTGTCAAATCTTGTTTATACAGAACAGGCTCTATTATACAGGATAACGGTACGTTTGGCAAGCAAAAAACAACGCAGCTTCATAGGTTGCTTTTGGTGGCTATGCCCAAAAACTGGGGGGATACTTGTGTTTTTTGAAGGGTATGGTATCATAATAAATACGGCTTTTTGCCATATATCCCGATTTTATGGCGGTCCGCCGCCGGAAGGGAAGGCGATTTTTTGACCAAAACGGTAAAACAACGGGTTCTTTGGGCGGTTACGTTGGCGGCTTTGGCCGCTTTTACGGTTGCCATGGCCTGGCTGCATTATCAGCAACTGTGTTCGCCCGGCGGAGGGACTGATCCCTATACATCCGATCTGGGGCAGCATCTGGCTTTTGCGCAAAAGGGAATGGTTTATTCCACCACTTCCTTGCTCATTGGTCCGGCTTATGCGTTGGCGGGGCGTTGGGGCATTGCGTGGCTGTTGGCGTTGTTCCATCTGGCAGCGGTTGTGGTGTTTGCCTGCGGTCTGCGGGAGGCACTGCCTCAGCTGCAGCGTCCGGTCCGGCTGTTGATCAGTCTGGTGGTGTATTTTGCACAGGCTGTGTGGATGCCCCGCGGCGGATACTGGTATCAGGGAACGATTATTGGCACGGTCTACCACAACACCACCTACATTATGCTGGCCCCCTTTGCCTTGCTGGCGGTTTTGGCGTTTTATCGGGCCTGGCGCGGCATGTCCGGTAAACTGGATTTGCGGGCCTGGCTGGTTTATACCCTTTGGCTCACGGTGGCTACCAGCTTTAAAGCCAGTCTGGTCTTTGCTTTTGCACCTGCGCTGCTGGTACTGCTGATTGTTGACCTGGTCCGCACCCGTGGTAAAAACTTCCGGCAGGAGTTCATAATGGGATGCAGTGTTCTGCCCAGTATCGCACTGTGCCTGGTTCAGGCCAACGTTCTGTTTGCCGATGCAGACAGTGGGATGCAGCTGATTTTTACGGTGGATTTTGACCGTCACGCCATGCTGTGGGGACCGTTTAACGAGGCGGGCGTCCTTGGATTGCTGCGGTCTTTCGTGTTTGTGGGGGCTGTGGGCGTTTTGCTTGGCCGTCGCGCATGGAAATCTTTCCGTTATCGGTTCAGCCTGCTGACTTTCTGCATTGCCATGGCAGAGGCGCTGCTGCTGGTAGAAAGCGGTGAGCGGTTGTACCACGCCAATCTCTGGTGGGGCCCGTTTATCTGTTTCTGGGTCTTTTTGCTGGAATCGCTGGCAGTGTGGCTGCGCAGCTGCGCAGACTGGCGCGGCGGGGACCGGGCGGGCCATCTTGGCGTGAGAGTACTGCTCTGCGGCGCGGCGCTGATGTGGCATATCATCAGCGGCATCTGTTTCCTGGTCTTGATGCTGCAGGGAGTATCGTACAATATTCCTATCCAGACGTATCATTTTTTGTTTTTCTGAAAATGAGAGGGCGGCTGCTTCCGGCAGGGAAGCGGCCGCCTTTGCTGTTGCAGGACTTGACAAGGGAATAAGGGTGTGCTATTGTAGGAACGAGGTTAGACGAAACTAACTTCCTCGCAAATCTTTTTCCAGCCCCGGAAAGGAGGGGAGTAGGGGCTTTTGCATAAAGTGATACTGTAACAAAGTGTGAAACCATACTGTTTTTATATGGTATGAAACAAACGGACAAAAAATCAAACATTTGCCCCTTGTGTTTTTTTAGGGATATGGTATTATAGTATCTGCGTCAACACCATATATGGAATAGGAACCATTAGAAGGAGTGCGTTTATGACAGATTTCAAACAGTGGGAAGGCTTTGAAGGCCGCATCTGGAAAGAGGAAGTCAATACTCGTGACTTCATCCAGAAAAACTACAAGCCTTACGACGGCGACGAGAGCTTCCTCGCCGGTCCGACCGAAGCTACCAACAAGCTGTGGGGCGCTTTGCAGGTCCTGCAGAAAGAGGAGCGCGCCAAGGGTGGCGTCCTCGATATGGAAACCGAAGTGGTTTCCGGCCTGACGGCCTACGGCCCCGGTTACATTGATCCGGAACTGAAAGACCTGGAAAAGATCGTTGGTTTGCAGACCGATAAGCCCCTGAAGCGTGCCTTTATGCCTTACGGCGGCATCAAGATGGCGGAACAGGCCTGCACCACCTACGGCTATACGCCCAGCCCCAAGCTGCACGAGATCTTCACCCAGTATACCCGTACCCATAACCAGGCGGTTTTTGATGCCTATACCCCCGAGATGAAGAAGGCCCGCCACAGCCACATCGTCACCGGTCTGCCTGACACCTACGGCCGCGGCCGTATTGTGGGCGACTACCGTCGTGTGGCACTGTACGGTATCGACTTCCTGATCCGGGAAAAGCAGAACGACTTTGCAAACTGCGGCGACGGCACCATGCTGGATGATGTGATCCGTCAGCGCGAAGAGATCGCCCTGCAGATCAACGCCCTCAAGGATATGAAGGCCATGGCTGCCACCTACGGCTATGATATTTCCCAGCCGGCTGCCAACGCCAAGGAAGCGGTCCAGTGGCTGTACTTCGGCTACCTGGCTGCCATCAAGACCCAGAACGGCGCTGCCATGAGCGTGGGCCGTGTGTCCACCTTCCTGGATATCTACATCCAGCGCGACCTGGAGCGCGGCCTGCTCACCGAGACCGAAGCCCAGGAACTCATCGACCATCTGGTCATGAAGTTCCGTATGGTCAAGTTTGCCCGTATTCCCAGCTACAACCAGCTGTTCAGCGGCGACCCCGTCTGGGCCACGCTGGAAGTGGCCGGTATCGGCATGGATGGCCGTTCCATGGTCACCAAGACCGACTTCCGTTTCCTGCACACGCTGGAAAACATGGGCCCCGCACCGGAACCCAACATGACGGTGCTGTATTCTTCCGCCCTGCCCAAGACCTTCAAGGATTACGCCGCCCGCATCTCCATCAAGACCTCCTCGGTCCAGTATGAGAACGACGACGTGATGAAGCCGGTCTGGGGCGACGACTACTCCATCTGCTGCTGCGTGTCTGCTACCCAGACCGGCAAGGAGATGCAGTTCTTCGGTGCCCGTGCCAACCTGGCCAAGTGCCTGCTGTACGCCATCAACGGCGGTGTGGACGAAAAGCTGGGCGAGCAGGTAGGTCCCGCCTATGCACCCATCACCAGCGAATACCTGGATTATGATGAGGTAGTCAAAAAGTATGACGTGATGATGGACTGGCTGGCTGGTCTCTACGTCAACATCCTGAACCTCATCCAGTATATGCACGATAAGTACTACTACGAAGCCGCCGAAATGGCCCTCATCGATACCGATGTGCGCCGTACCTTTGCCACCGGTATTGCAGGCTTCAGCCATGTGGTAGACTCCCTCAGCGCCATCAAGTACGCCAAGGTCAAGTGCATCCGCAACGAGCAGGGCCTGGTCACCGATTACGAGATCGAGGGCGATTTCCCCAAGTACGGCAACGACGATGACCGTGCTGATGATATTGCGGTGAACCTGCTGCGCAGCTTCCTGGAGAAGATCAAGCGCCGCCACACCTACCGCAATTCCGAGCCCACCACCTCCATCCTGACCATCACCTCCAACGTGGTGTACGGCAAGGCCACCGGTGCCATGCCGGACGGCCGCAAGGCATACACTCCGTTTGCCCCGGGCGGCAACCCCAGCTACGGCGCCGAGACCCACGGCCTGCTGGCTTCTCTGAACTCGGTGGCCAAGCTGCCCTATCACTGGGCGCTGGACGGCATCTCCAACACCCAGACCATCAACCCCGATGCGCTGGGCCATGGTGAGCAGGAGCGTGTGGAGAACCTGGTTCAGGTTATGGACGGTTACTTCGATCAGGGCGCACACCATCTGAATGTGAACGTCTTCGGCACCGAGAAGCTGATCGACGCCATGGAACACCCCGAGAAGGAAGAGTACGCCAACTTCACCATCCGTGTTTCCGGCTACGCAGTCAAGTTCATTGACCTGACCCGTGAACAGCAGCTGGACGTGATTGCACGTACCTGCCATAAGGCACTGTAATCCCAGTACCCCACAAAAGAGCTGAAAAAAGATCCGCGGCTGCAGTTGGTGCGGTCGCGGATCTTTTTCTATTGGTGTTTCTGCGCAGGGGCAAACTGCAGTATGCAGGCAACCCCCTTAAAGCGGAAACAAGATTTCATAGCCAAGGAGTTGTGTCATATGTCACAGACCCATCCCGCAACCGGATATATCCATTCTGTCGAAACCTTCGGTCTGGTCGACGGGCCGGGGGTGCGGTATGTTCTTTTTCTGCAGGGCTGCGCCATGCGCTGCCGGTACTGCCATAATCCGGAAACCTGGGCTTTTACCCAGGAAAACGCCAAAACACCGCAGCAGGCATTTGATGCGGCCTGCCGTTACCGGAACTACTGGCGGAATAACGGCGGCCTGACCATCAGCGGCGGGGAACCGTTGCTGCAGATGGACTTTGTCAGCGAGGTATTCCGTCTGGCCCATGCCAAAGGGATTCACACGGCGCTGGATACCAGCGGACAGCCTTTTGCACCGGAGAATGCCGACTGGATGGCACGCTTTGATGCCATGCTGGAAAATACCAGCCTGGTGATTCTGGATCTGAAAGAGATCGATGAAGAAAAGCACAAGGCGCTGACCGGCCACAGCAATCAGAACATTCTGGCTATGGCACAGTATGTGGCCCGGCGCGGTGTACCGCTTTGGGTGCGCCATGTGCTGGTGCCGGGACTGACCGACGATACGGACGGTCTGCGCCGGTTGGATGCCTTTATCAAAACACTGCCCACCGTGCGCCGGGTGGAAGTTTTGCCTTATCACACCCTGGGCTTGTTCAAGTGGCAGAACCTGGGGATTCCCTATTCTCTGGAGGGGGTACGTGTACCCACAGAGGAAGAAGTCAAGCAGGCAGAAGATTTGCTGCATGTGCGGGACTACCCTGATGCGCCGAAAGAGTGATCGGACAAAAAGTTGCACGTTTTTTCGGTAAATTCTCTTGACACAGCACGCCTGATATGGTAAAGTATACTCGTGGTTAGTTAAAGCTAACCATAACCAACATGGAACGCTCACCGGCTTTTGCCTCTCCGGGAGTGGTTCCCGCCAATAACAGGCTGCGCCTCCGTTTCGGGCGTTTTGCTCTGCGCCTTTTTCAGCGGTCCGTTATTGTGTTTCGCCCCACCGTTCTCTGCTCCGGACGGTGGGGCTTTTTGTGTACAAAAAAAGCTGCCGCAAAAGGCGGCAGCGTATAAGTTCAGGAAAATCAATCACGGCGAAGTCGTCCGCCCAGCAGATAGTACCCGGCCCAGTCCAGTTTCCCGTACAGGGGGGAACCGGTGCGTTTGGCTTCCGCCAGGGAATAGATCAGCTGGGTGTTGCGCCAGCGGCAGGGCAGGTAATAGGCACTATAGCAGCGCTCGGTCCGCATCTGGTCCAGCAGGGCCCGCAGCCAGGGGGTGCGCAGCGCCGCGGCGGCTTTGTCGCGCTTGATGCCGGACAGGGGGGCAGGGTCACGGCGCAGGATGTCTGCAACACCCTCGGCAAAAACCGTCAGTTCGGCGCGGTGCAGCTGGCGCATATCTTCAGCAGGGCAGAGCGCGGCCAGACAGGCAGCATTCAGCTTGGCAAAATGCTGCGGCCAGATCTCGCAGTAGTTGGCATGGTATTTGGTGGATAAAGTACCGGTCCGGCTGCAGTCATAAAAGGTAAGCGGACTTTGCAGTACGCAGTAGGCAAAATCGGGAGCCTGAGCGGCCAGTAAGGCAATATAATCCAATACAAATTGTAAATCTTCGCCTAGAGTATACTTTGTGTTGAATTTTACCTGCTGTGCCCAGACGGTTTTGTACAGCTTGTTCCAGGGCATTGCCAGCAGACAGTCCAGCCAAAGCTGAGCAAGGCCGGTGCGGGGACGGGGGTCGGTCTGGTTGTTGACAGGGGCCGCGTCGTCCTCCAAGGTAGTGTAATGCCAGATCACAAAATCATGGGGGGCAGCCTGCTGCGCCTCCAGGGCGGCCTGTAAGGCGCCGGGACGCAGTGCATCATCAGAGTCGAGAAACACTACATATTCGCTGTCGGCGGCTTCCAAACCGGCGTTACGGGCACTGGAAACGCCCCGGCCCTGTTGGTGGATCACCTGCACGCGGTCATCCCGTGCGGCCCATTCATCACACATGGCACCGCTGCGGTCTGGGCCGCCGTCATCTATCAGAATACAGCGGACCCCGCCTTCCACAGTCTGGGAAAGAATACTCTCCACACAGCGGTCCAGCGTTGCTTCGGAGCGGTAAACCGGAACCACCACACAGATTGCCGGGCGGCTCATAGGGCACCTCCGTTCTGCAGGACATCCTGCACAATGCGTACAAATTCCGAATAATACCGTTCTACAGAAAAATCCTGGGCCCGTTTGGAACCGGCAGCACCCATCTGGGCGCACAAAGCCGGGTGTTCATACAGCATGCGGATACTCCAGGCCAGCTGGTCCGCAATATTTTCCCCCCGTTCCACCAGTACAGCCTGGCTGCCTTCCAGGTACTCCGGCATACCGCCGCTGCGGGTAGCCAGCACCGGACGGCCGCAGGCCATTGCTTCCACCGCCACCAGACCGGCCGCTTCCTCTACCAGGGTAGGCACACAGACCAGGTCTGCCAGCCGGTAGTAGTCGGGCAGGTCCTCATTGGGGATATACCCGGTGAACTGTACGCGGTTGCCCAGGGCGCGGGCCTGTTGTTCCAGTTTGCGCAAAAAGCTGCTTTGCTGGGTACGGCCAAAAAATGGGCTGCCCACGATCAGCAGTTTGATGCGGGGAACCGGCAGCAGTGCCAGGGCTTCCATCAGCTTGTGGATGCCTTTGTCGGGGTCCAGCCGCCCGCAGAACAGCACCACAAAATCCTGGGCGCCAAAGCCCAGGCGAGTGCGCAGGGCCAGCGGCGGCGGGCCAGGGCAGAAGCGTTTGGTATCCACGCAGTTATACCAGATATAAGCACGCCGGGGGTCCAGCGTGCTGGTTTTCAGGTAATCATCACGGATAAACTCGCTCAAGGCCAGAATACCGCCGTATATGGTATCCATCACGGGGCTGCAGGAGGTCTGCCCGTGAAGATGGGCCAGGCAGCGCCGTTTGCCGAACATCCGGCTGATGGCACTGCACTGAGTCAGGTTGCCGCCTTCGGCCACGATCAGATCGGGTCCGGGCGGTTCCAACGCCAGGGATAGCTGTACTTTCTGATACCACGGGTCGTAGGGGGCAGCAATGCCCAGGCAACGCTCCACAAAGACCATCGGCCAGTACCGGCGGTGACCATGGGGGCGCGCAATGAAGAGCATCTTGGTGTGCTTCAACCCTTCGGCGGCACGG
>NZ_JACJKP010000490.1 GCF_016901605.1 Gemmiger formicilis | reverse complement strand
ACTAGCTGGCAGTGCCGCCCGCTGATACCCGGCGTGTTTTTATCGAATACGATGTTACAGGTTGCCGGGTCTCGGCCGATGACCACCTTGCCCTTTAACAGGTCAAAGCTCTGGCCAGAGTATTTCCCTGTCACGCCGCGCAGCACAGCCCGTTTTTCCACAGGGCCGCGGCCGCCTCTTGCAGGCGCTTTTCCAGATCCCATACCTGCGGCAGCGCCGGCAGGTGCCGGAGCCCCCTGTACGCCCTTCTGGGACGTTACCAGCAGGATGATGCCGCCGATGAGCGCCAGCACGCCGATGGGCAGGAACACATAGGCAAACCAGGGCTGGGTCCAGGAGAGTCCGCCGCCTGCCATGGTGTATTCGATTCTTTCGCTGTCCAGAGCTTTGA
>NZ_JACJKP010000489.1 GCF_016901605.1 Gemmiger formicilis | reverse complement strand
CTACCCGGGCTTTGGTTTCCACTAACATGCTCATTGGGGAAGAACCTCCTTGATATCAAAACTTTCACGGATACTTTGTCTTGCGGTGACCAGGCCGGCAAATTCGCCGCCGTGAATCATCTGAACGGTCAGGTTACCGATGGCCGTGCCCTCCACCGGGCCGGCGTACACCGGCAGACCGGTGACGGCGGCGGTCATGCGGTTGAGGTAGTTGTCCTGGCAGCCGCCGCCCACGATGTTGATGCTGGTGTAGGTCTTGCCGGTCAGTTCGGAAAGGCCGGCGATGGCGTTCTTGTAGCACAGGGTCAGGCTGCGGTAGACGCACTGCATCAGCTGGCCCACCGTCTGGGGCACAGGCTGGCCGCTCCCGGCGCAGGCGTCCTGCACGGCGG
>NZ_JACJKP010000488.1 GCF_016901605.1 Gemmiger formicilis | reverse complement strand
AATCCTGTCGGTTTACCCATTGTTGCTGCCTCCCTTACTTGGCGTTTTTCATGGCATAGAATGCTTCAATCTGGGCCTGCTCGCTGTCCTCGCCCTTTTCTTCCATCTGGGCAATCAGGCGCAGCATCTTGTCGTAGTCGTGGGGCAGGACCTTTTTGAACTTGGGCAGGTATTCGCCGAAGTTATCCAGAATTTCCTTGCCGCGGGGAGAACCGGTCAGTTCCACGTGTTCCCGGATCAGATCCTTCAGCAGCGAAACGTCATATTTGTGCTCCACCTGCTCCAGGCTGACCATGTCTTTGTTGACACGCTGGTAGAAGTCCCAGTCCTCGTCCAGCACATAAGCGATGCCGCCGCTCATACCGGCTGCAAAGTTTTTGCCGGTTTTGCCCAG
>NZ_JACJKP010000487.1 GCF_016901605.1 Gemmiger formicilis | reverse complement strand
TTTCAGCAGGGACTTCCACGGGTAATGGCGATAGACCGGCTCCATCCGTTTCAGCAGCCACAGTTCGATGCCCGTCACATACGTTCGCTGCAGAGGGGCCGAATCAATGGCCACAAAGCCCTTCAGCTTCCGGGGAAACAATTCCGCATAGGCCTGCCCTACATAGCCGCCCATGGACTGCCCCACGATCACCGGCTGGCACAGAGCTTCCTGGCAGAGAATCTCATCCAGCCATCTTGCCTTGTCCATCAGGGTGAAGGTCAGACGGAACGGCCAGGAAGCGCCATGGCCGGGGGCGTCCCATACCAGCAGATTGTATTTCCCTTCGAAACAGGCAATCTGTTTGTCAAACAGCCGATGGTCAGCGGTCAGCCCTGGCAGAAAAACCAGGGTGATGG
>NZ_JACJKP010000486.1 GCF_016901605.1 Gemmiger formicilis | reverse complement strand
TGCTCATGACCCACGGCCTGAAAATCGACTACGGCGAAAAACTGGGCAAGACCATCATCTTTGCCAAGAACCACCGCCACGCCGAAACCATCCTGGAAGTATTCAACAAGCAGTATCCCCACCTGCCAGGGTATGCCAAGGTCATCGACAACTATATGACCTACGCCCAGAGCGCTATCGACGAATTTTCCAACGCCGGGAAACTGCCCCAGATCGCCATCTCGGTGGATATGCTGGACACCGGCATCGATGTGCCCGAAGTGCTCAACCTGGTATTCTTTAAAAAGGTCATGAGCAAGGCCAAATTCTGGCAGATGATCGGCCGCGGCACCCGCCTGTGCCCGGGGCTGATCGACGGCAAGGACAAAGAAAAATTCTACATCTTTGATCTGTGCGGCAA
>NZ_JACJKP010000485.1 GCF_016901605.1 Gemmiger formicilis | reverse complement strand
ACTACGGAAAATCCCTATTTTTATGTATACAATGCGCTGCTTTCCCGGTGTACAGTGTTTGAGTTCAAGTCCCTTACGGCAGAAGATATCCGCCGGGGTGTGCAGAACGCAGCGGCGCGGCTGGGGGCAGAGGACAAAACGCCCATCCTCATTCCCGAGGATGCACTGGACTATCTGGCCCAGAGCGCGGGCGGCGATATGCGCAAAGCGCTGGGCAACCTGGAATTTGCGGTAACCGCTGCCCCCATCGAAAACGGGCGGCGTACCGTCACGCTGGATATGGTGCAGCAGGTGGCGGCCCGTACGGCTATGCGTTATGATAAATTGGGGGACGACCACTACGATATTGTGTCCGCCTACCAAAAATCCATGCGCGGTTCTGACCCGGACGCGGCGCTGC
>NZ_JACJKP010000484.1 GCF_016901605.1 Gemmiger formicilis | reverse complement strand
GGCAAAGCCCCCCGCCGCAAGTTCCTGGATACCTACTGTGAAAACCTGACCCAGAAAGCCCGTGACGGCAAGACGGACCGCATCATCGGCCGCGACCGGGAGATCTACCGCACCATTCAGATTCTTTGCCGCCGCCAGAAAAACAACCCCTGCCTGATCGGCGAAGCGGGTGTTGGCAAAACGGCCATTGCCGAAGGCATTGCCCAACGCATTGCGGAGGGCAAGGTCCCGGCCCGTTTGCAGGATAAGGAAATTTTCCTGCTGGATATGACGGCCCTGATTGCAGGCACCCAGTTCCGCGGCCAGTTTGAACAGCGGGTCAAGGGGCTGATCAGCGAAGTAAAGGCTGCCGGCAACATCATCCTGTTCATCGATGAGATTCATTCCATCGTGGGTGCGG
>NZ_JACJKP010000483.1 GCF_016901605.1 Gemmiger formicilis | reverse complement strand
TTCTGTCCCGATTGCGGGAACAAGCTGCACTTTGCTACCTGCAAGAGCTTTGACGGCAAGCAAGACCATTATGTATGCTCCAGCTACAAAAGCGGCCGAGGCACCTGTTCTGCCCACTATATCCGGGAAGATGTACTGCGGGAACTGGTGTTGGAACGCATCCGTGCGGTCAATGCCTATATCCGGCAGGACGTGGAGGGCTTTCAGGAGGAGTGGCTGCAATGCCGCCGTTCCGATCAGGAACGCAACATCCGTGAAGATCGGAAACGAGTGGAACAGGCCAAGAAGCGGCTGGCTGACTTGGATGTTCTTCTGTCCCGACTCTATGAGGATTTTGTCCTGGGCGATCTGAACAAGGAGCGGTACAAGAAAATGACCGCCGATTACGAGGCAGAACAGG
>NZ_JACJKP010000482.1 GCF_016901605.1 Gemmiger formicilis | reverse complement strand
CCGGTCACCTCCACCCGGTCCACACCGGGATAATACACATCATTCACCTGGATCTTGTTCATGGACGGGGCCGTGCGGCCGTCCTGCGTGACGGCGGTCACTTCAAAATACCAGGTCCCCGCCGGCAGATCAGCGGCAGGTACCAGGTACTGGGTGGTGGTCAGCCCGCTTACATCCACCACCGGGGCGGCAAAGTCCGGCGTGGCAGCCACCCGCAGCCGGTAGGTAATGGGCTGATTGTCGAAATCGTAGGCATCCTCCCACCAGAAGCGGACGGACTCCCCTTCGGTGACCGGTGCATACATAAAAAAGGGCATCAGTTCATGCAGGCTGTCGTAAAACTGCTGGTAGGCCAGTTCCACCTGGTCCCCCAGTCCGGCCACAATGGCGTCCCGTTCTTC
>NZ_JACJKP010000481.1 GCF_016901605.1 Gemmiger formicilis | reverse complement strand
CGCCGCATCAAGGACAACACCCTGACCGAAGTGCTCAACGCCGCGCCGGTACATAAAGGCGATGTATTCTTCATTCCTTCCGGCACGCTGCATGCCATCTGCCAGGGCATCGTCATTGCCGAGATCCAGCAGAACTCCAACGTCACCTACCGCGTTTACGACTACGGCCGCGTAGGCGCCGACGGCAAGCCCCGTGCCCTGCACATTCCCCAGGCGCTGGCTGTTACCGAACTGAAGCCCCCCAAAGAGCATGACTTCGGCGGTCACCTGGCCCAGTGTGACTACTTCACGGTGGACGTGCACCAGAACGACTTTGCCGGTACCGCCGGTGCCGAGAGCTTTGTTTCGCTGCTTATTGTGGACGGCGAAGGCACCGTCACCTGCGGCGGCGAGACGATGCCC
>NZ_JACJKP010000049.1 GCF_016901605.1 Gemmiger formicilis | reverse complement strand
CAGTACCGGCCAAAAAGAGCTGGTCAGGGCTGCCGACGGTACCCTCGTCGCAGTTGGTCACGTCCACCAGGTAATTCTGGCCATCCAGTGGCACAATGTTCCACATGTGGCCGCCAGCACCGGTGCCACCTGCCATCATACCGTTGACGGTGTAGCAATCGATACCGGAAAGGTCGCACAGATACTGGAACGCCTTGGCATACCCCTCGCAGACAACAGTGGTATCGGGGTTCCCGTCAAAGACATAGATCAGCTGCCAAGGATCACCGTAGGGGGTGGTGTCGTCGGCCGCCGCGGCATCGTTATACCCGGTCAGGGCACAGATTTCATTCTTGTAGACCAGCAGTTTTTCATAGGTAGTTTTGCCGGTGTTGGCATCCACGATGGACTGGGCCTTTTCCAGGGCTGCTTTCGTGGCCCCGGTTTTGGCGGTGTCTACCTCATAGGGATTGCCGGTACCGTAAGCCTCGGCAACAGCCAGTCTGGCGGAAAAGTTTTTAACGGTCACCGAAGTTGCACCGGGGCTGTAACTGTAGGGAGTGGTGTAGCCCTGGGTTTTGTCGAACCAGTAGAGTTCCGCCGGGCAGTCCACCAGCAGGCAATCCACAATTTTGGAAAGATCCAGCACTTGCTGCACAGCGTTCCACAGCTTGGTGGACAGGCTGGTGTCGTCCGGGCCGGCAACGCCCAATTCCTCATAGGTCCAGGTATGTTCAAACGGCAATGCAATATTCTGGGTGCTGGAAACCTCGCCCCGGGCCACTTTACCAATGTAGTCCTTGAGGGTATTGTACACCGCCAGTTCGTCCGCATTCAGAACGTTTTCGGCCTGGCCCCAGTTTGCCAGTTGGGACGGCACACTGCCCGGGTACATCTGCTGCTGCAGATAGAGGGCAAACAGCTCGTCGTTATCGGGCAGGTCGGCGGCGGAAGTATCCACCGTGATCTCCTCGGTCACCACTTCTTCCGCCGGCAGGTCGGCGGAAGGCTCCTCCTGGGGTTCTTCCTCAGCGGGGGCATCCTGCGCCTGGTCCGCTTCCGTGTCGGGGGCCGCGTTCTCGTTGGTGGCGATTTCCTCCGCCATACCAGCGACAACCGGGGCCGGTTCCTGTTCCAGCGCGTAGACCGGCATCGATCCCATCAGGACCGACAAAGCCAGCAGTACGCTGAGCAAACGTTTTTTCATAAGTTTCCTCCTCTTTGCTATACAAAAGCGGGATAAAGCGCCCCCGCGGGGAATCTTCCCACCGACTTTCGCCCTGCAACAGGCAAAAGGCCGATTTTCACTATTTTTTTATTATAGCACGAATACATACCAATCGAAATGGATAGAGTGCACAGTTTATTTACTATTTTTTGTATAAATCGCCTACTGACAGACAAAAAGCCCCGGTAAAACCGGGGCAAAAGCAATATTCAGACAATTGTATCGGCAGAAACAGGGCCGGACTCCAGCACCTCGTTCAGGTAGTTTTCGCGGCTGCTGTAGCGGCGGTCGTATTCCTCCAGGGAATACATGGGTACCAAGTGGACGTCATAGTAGGTCACCGGCAGGCCGTTTGCCTCCATCGCCTGCTTGAGGGTTTGCAGCACGGTATCCAGATCCTGCTGGGTGGGAGTGCCGGTCCAGTTCACCTGCAGGCACAAGCGGCTGGGCACCTTTTGCAAAATAGACATATCGAAGGCCCCATCCAGCGGGAACAGTTCCGGTGTTTTCTCGGGGTGGGAACGGCCCGCCCCTTCCCCATCCGGCTCCCAGGCCAGATCCAGTTCCACCGTGCGCATCTCAGCGCCATAGACGCCCGCCAGTTCCAGTCCGGGGGCCTCCCGGGCGAGGATTTTCGCAATTTCGTCGGCGCCCTCCTCCCCCATACGGTAGCAGGTGTTCCAGCGGTTTTCCACCTGTTCCCCGGCCCGGTCCTCGGTAAAAAGCCAAAAATCGGTGGTTACATCAAAGCGGGTATCGGTGCTGGTCGCAGACTGCACCGTGACCCCATAGTTAAAAAACTGCCCGCTGTAGCTGGATGCCACATAAAATTCCTGGTCCGGGTAGAGGGTTTCGGCCCGGTGCAGCGCACGCCACTGGGCCCAGGCACGGCTCAGGGGGTCCCCGGTGAAGCCATCCACTGCCAACAGCAACCCCAGAATGATCAGGATGCCCGCCGCACCGGCCAGGCGTTTTTTGGTCTTGGTTTTCATTTTGTCTTTCCTCCAAAGGCATATTTGAGCAAAGCGGCAGCCAGCGTGCCGATCAGGCAGAGCACCGCCACGACGGCAGCCCCCACCAGGGCAGAAACGATCCAGGCGACGGTACCGCTGGTTTCCGGCACAAAGTATCGGCGGGTATCCACCAGATTGAACACCGCCCAGAGCACCGCAGCCAACGGCGGTATCACTCGCCAGACCCGACCTCCCATCCAGTAGGTAAACCCGCTGACGAAGGGAAAAATCAGCACAAAAAGCAGTCCGCTGGCCACGTTGCTGCGGCTGCTGGCCATTCCCCAGATGAGCCCGAGGGCAATAAACAGCACAAGCCAGCCGTTGATCCGGTCCCGCAGCTTGCGTACCACTTTCTCGTCATCGGGCAGCGGCGCAGGGGTGCTGCTCTCCCCTGCTTCGGGCCAGAGGGCCCGGCAGGCTTCACAGGTCTGCAGGTGGGCACGGACAGCCGCTTCACTCTCTTGGCTGGCGACACCGTCCTGTACCAGGGGCAGCAGGTCCCGGCAGATTTCACAGGGCAGCGCCACGGGGGGCTCATGGATTTTTTTCGGTTCGGACATATCAGTACCCCTCCTTTTGCAGAATTTGTTGCAATGCGGCGCGCGTGCGGTGTTCCACTACCCGCGCCGAAGATTCGGTAATTTGCAGTTGCTGGGCGATTTCGGTGTAGGAATACCCCTGCGCCCGCAGTTCTACCACCTGCCGGGCCCGGGGATTCATTTCCCCAAGGGCCTGCCGCACCCGTTCCAGGGCGCGCCGGGCGTCGGTGACTTCGGCCAGGGTATCCTGCCCCAGACATCGCTCCAGCATGGCTTCGGGGTCATCCAGACTGACGATGTCCCGCCGTTTGCGCAGGCTTTCCAGCCAGATGTTGCGGGCAATGCCGAAGAGCCAGGTTTTTACCGCGCAATCTCCCCGGAAAGTCGGCAGCCGCCGCAGCGCACGCAGGAAGGTTTCGCTGAGCAGGTCCTCGGCTTCGGCCGTATCGCGGGTCAGGTGGCACAAGTAGCGGTAAAGGTCGGCGCGGTACAGGGTGTACAGCGTTTCCAGTTCCGGCAGCTTCACGGGCGGGTCCGCCTCCTTTCGGTGGGATTTCAGGCGCCTTACATTCTATCAGTGACAAAGGGCGCGCCGATGTTACACCCTTTTGCAAAAAAATTCCCGGGCCAGCAGGTCCGGGAATTTGTGTTTTACAGTATCCAGTTCAGAAGCAGCAGCAATGCCAGCATACCCACGTTGCACACCGTGAACCAGACAAGGTAGGTGTTGCGGCGTTCGGGGCTGTTCTGTGCCACCATTTTGTAGGAGATCAGGCTGGCCATGGAGGCAATGAGGGTGCCCAGACCGCCCAGATTGCAGCCGATGAGCAGGCCCTGCCAGTCGTTGGTAAAGCCGGAAAGCAGCAGTGCCGCGGGCACATTGCTGATGACCTGGCTGGCCAGCACCGAAACAAGCACCACATGGCCTTCCAGCACCGTGGCAATGAAGTCCTTGAACCAGGCCACGCTGCCCAGGTTGCCGATAAAGACAAAGAAGGCAATAAAGGTTCCCAGCAGGGAATAATCCACCTTGGCCAGCACGCCCCGGTCATAGAACAGCAGCACCACGGCTACCACAGCCGCCACCGCCAGCGGGGGCACCAGATCAAAGATCGCCAGCAGGCAAAGAACAAAGCCTGCACCGTACACCGCCAGTGTTTGGGGCGGCGCCAGTTTGCTTTGCACCGGGGCCGCCTGTACGGGCACCGAGTCACACCGCAGAATCAGCAATGCCAGGCAGATGGCCGAAAGCGCCGCATAGGGCAGCATCAGCCCCACCAGTTCCAGAAAACTCATACCGGAACGGGTATACAGATACAGGTTCTGGGGGTTGCCCATGGGGGTAAGCATACTGCCCAGGTTGGCCGCCACCGTTTGCAGTACCACCAGCGGCACCACCAGCCAGTCCTGCCCGGCCATGTGCAGCACCACCAGCGCGAAAGGCACAAAGGTAATCAGCGAAACATCGTTGGTAATGACCATACTGCACACAAAAGGCAGAAACACCAGCACAAACAGCATTTTGCGGGTGGTGTCGGTACGGCGCAGCAGGCAGTTGCCCAGCCAGATGAACAGCCCGGCTTTCTGGAACCCTTTCATCACTGCCATCAGGCTGAACAGCATGGCCAGTGTTTCCCAGTCGATATACCCGGCGTAGGCAGGGCCCGGCGGGTTGAACACCATGGATACCACCGCCAGCACCGCCGCAATACACAGTACCGTTTCACTTTTGAAAAAGGCAGCGCACCGCTGCCCCAATCCGCTTTTCATTTTTTGATTCCCCTTTTCCTCCAATTTCCTACGGTATTATAGAAAAGGTGAAGCCGTGGTGTCAATTCTCATTTTACACAAAACGACCCGCCGGGCACAAAGGCCCGACGGGCGGAAGGAGGGAAAGTATTATTCTGCGGGGGGTACGTCGATCTCCATATCTGCCTGGGGGTAGGTCACGCAGGGATGCACAAAACCGAATTTCCGGTCCGCTGCCCGGCGGCCGTCCCGGCCTTCGGCCACCACGAACTCGCCGCCCAGCCACTTGCTGTGGCAGTAGCCGCAGCCGCCGGCCCGGCACTTGTTGGGTGCCTGGATGCCGGCACGTTCCATAGCGGCCAGCAGGGTTTCGTCCTCCCGGGCGGGCACGGTATACACTTTATCCCGGATGTGGACGGTCAGGGTAAAGGTGCGGGGGTTTTCCACCGTACGGTTGCCGCAGCAGGTGGCGTCCTTGCGCACCGCCTTGACGGGCAGATGCAGCGGTGCCAGTTCCTTGGCAATAAAGGCATACATCGCCGCCGGGCCGCAGAGGAAGAAAGTCACCTTCTGCAAGTCAGCGTACTTTGCCATCAGTTCGGCCGAGACAAATCCATGTTCGTAGCCTTCGCGTGTCTCATCGCTGAGCACATAGACCACCTTGACCGCCCCCTCGGCGGCCAGGGCATCCAGTTCAGCCTTGTAGGCCAGGTGAGCTTCGTCCCGGGCGCCGTAGAAAAGGATCATCTCATAGGATTCGTCCCCTTCTTTGCGGCTTTTGGCCATGGACAGGAAGGGCGTGATGCCGCTGCCGCCCGCCACACAGACGATCTGCTTTTGGTCCCGCAGTGTTTCGTAGTGGAATTCACCGGCGGGTTCGGTCATCAGGAAGCGATCCCCCACCTTGACCTGCCGGTTGAGATACTCCGAGAAGAAACCGGCGTTTTCCACACCCAGGGTCAGCTTGTTTTCCAGGGCTTCCCGGGGGCTGGAAGAGATGGAGTAAGGACGGCTGACCACGCTGCCTTCCACCGTGCCCTGCAGGGACACATACTGCCCGGCCCGGAAGAAGGGGAAAGCATCCCCGTCCACACGGCGGAAGGTCAGTTCGGTCATGCGGTCGGTCAAAGGACGCAGAGCGGTGACTTCCACCTGCATGCGGCCGGGGTGCAGGGCCTTGGCCAGCTCATTGACCCGGTACCGTTTGGGCAGCGGGGTGTCGGCGCCGGAGGCCAGCGCCTTGCGGCGGTTGGGCACCAGCTGCTTGAAGCGGAGCATATCCATAAATCCGAAGATCTGTTTTTGAAATTTCATATCACTGCGCCTCCTTCTTGAGATCGCCCACGGTCTGCCGGCCGGAAATATCCCCCGACACATAGGCACTGGAATAGCCGCTGGAACGCATGGCGTATCCGCCCGCAAAGCGCAGGCCGGGGTGCAGGGCGGCATCCTCTTTCATCATCATCAAGCGGGGCATCAGGGCATCCCAGTCGGCGGCTTCGTAGCCGTAGATCACGCCCTCGGGATGGCCGCAGTACCGGGCATAGGTGGTGGGCGAAGCCACGGCGATCTCTTCGATGGCGTCGCGGATCTTGCAGCCGGTCTCCCGCTCAAAGACCGTGATCATATCCTCGGCAATGCGGTCTTTGGCTTTGAAGTAATCGGTCTCGGTAACGTTGCCCCAGTCGTCGGACATGAACATGGTGGTAAAGTACATCATGCAGGTGCCTTCCGGCGAACATTCGGGATAGGCGTTGTTCAGGCAGACGGTGGCCTGCACATGGTTGGTGGCCACCTTGCGCATCAGGTCATACTGCTTGACCGAGTCGGCGGTGTCGTAGATGAAATAGTTGTGGCTCTTGATGCCCAGTTCCTGGGCGGATTTGTTCAGTCCCAGGAAGAGGGTAAAGCCGCGGCCCGCAAAGGTGCGGGCGTTGGTGGCCCGGACCTGGGCTTCGGTGACGGATTTTTCCTCCAGCATTTTGCCGAACACCAGGTGGGGCGAGCAGTTGGCGATGACGTGACGGGTTTCGATCACGGTGCCGTCAGCCAGGCGCACGCCGCAGATGGCATTGGTATCATCGGTCAGGATGCGCTCCGCCTCGGAGTGATACCAGATATCGCCGCCCAGTTCCCGGATGCGGGTATCCATGGCCAGGCTAATCTCATGGGAGCGCATTTTGGGCATCCAGGCATCCCGGGTGATATAGCGGATGACCATGGAACCGTAATGCAAAAAGCTCATGCGGTCGCAGTCCACGCCCAGGTAGCACCAGTAGGCATTGAGGATATCCCGGGCAGCGGGAGGCATCTTGAGGGCTTCCAGCACCTGGTTGACCGAATAGCTGCCCGCCTTGACGAAGTTGGGGAAGTTGGTTTTCATATACCCGGAATCGGTGTTGCCGTTGACCGAGTTGGAGTAGGCCTGGGCGGCACGCACTTCCTCGCACAGTTCAAAGAAGGCGGTCATGGAGGGGCGGGAACCGGGGACATACTCCTCCATTTTATCAATGAAAGCCTGCACACCAAAAGGCATGGTGCAGTCGTATTTTTTATCGGTGGTAATCATATGGTAGGCTTCGGGGATGCGCACCCAGTCGATCTTATCCTCCACGCCCAGGTCACGGAACAGGGTGCGGATATCGCCGGGGGCATCGGGCGCACCGAAGTCATTCAACTCGTGCAGGCTGGCCTCAAATTCAAAGCGGCCCCGCTTGAAGCTGGTGGCAAAGCCGCCGGGCAGATTGTGTTTTTCCAGCAGCAGGCAGGAATAGCCACCCTGCAGTACCCGGATCGCAGCCGTCAGACCGCCGTTGCCGGCGCCGATGACCACCACGTCATAGCGTTTTGCGTCTTGTTGTTGCATACAAACCTCCTTGATGGATCACTGGATCAGATTGCGGGAACGCTCCAGCCAGTATTGCAGCTGGGCGTCATCGGTAATGCCTTTGTAATGGCGCAGGATCATACAGTAAAACTCGGTCAGTTCCCGTTCGATCTCCTCCTGGGTCATCTCGCAGTAACAGGTAGCCAGCATGACACCCAGTCCGTAACAGCGGAACTGCATCTGCCGGTGCATGGCACGGGCGGTCTGGGCGGGCATTTCCAGGTTTTTGGCCAAAAGACGGACCGTTTCCTCACAGTTCACATCGTCCAGCAGCGTTTCGCCGGGATTGCGGCGGCGCAGGTAAACAAACCGGAACAGTTCTTTTTCCTGCCGGGCAAAGTTGAGAAAATGACGCCCGAAGGCTTTATAGTTGCTGCACCGGAACTGCAGATAGTGTTCCCGCACATAGGGCAGCAGTTCCGCACGCAGCTGGTCAATGTTGGCAAACTCGTAGTAAAGGGGCTGGGTGGAACAGCCCAGCTGCGCGGCAATGTTGCGCACCGTCAGCGCCTGCTCCCCTTTTTGCCGGACGACCTCCGCCGCAGCGCCCAGAATATCCTGCTTTTCGATCTGTTTGGTTCTCGGCATAGCCCCTCCTTTTTGTAACATCTGTTATTTTATGTTTTCATTGTAGCACAGCTGTAGAAAAAAGCAACAAAATATTTGCTCATTCGTGCAATTTTCAGGTATTTTTTACAACAAAAATCCCCGGCAGAGGATGCCGGGGCAATATCATATTTGTTTAGGACGTTTGGGCGCGGTAAGGGCGTAACTTTCGGCAATCAGCTGGAACACCTGGTCCCGGGTCATGCTGCCGTCCAGGATCACGCCGATCCAGTGGCGTTTGTTCATGTGGTAGGCAGGCACCACCGCCGGGTAGGTACTTTTCCAGAAATCGCCCCAGGCGGGTTCCGCTTTCACATTGATCCAGAGCCTGCCCTGGTGTTCAAAAATCATGGCAAAGGATTTCTGGTTGCTCTTGTGGCGCATGACCGTCCAGTTGGGGTCATGGAAAGGGTAATCCTCCCAGGCATCGGGCAGTTCCAGGCAGAGGGCAACGGCTTCACGGCGGTCCATGGAACGCCCCCTTACAGGTCCAGCGGCAGACCGCTGTGCAGCGGATGCAGCTGGTCCCCCATCCTAGCCAGCAGCCGTTCCTGGGCGGGCTTGCCGGTGCAGTGGCCGGTATAGAACCGGGTGTGGTATTGGGCCAGTTCCCGGGCGGTATCGTCAATAACAGCCCACTCTTCCGGCGTATAGGGGTCCGCCTGCTTCATGTGGAAGCCGCTGACAGCCACATCCGGGTCAGCGCCGAACAACTGCCGGTAGCGGTCCAGAATGTTGAGGATGCCGTTATGGGCACAGCCGGAGAGCAGAATGTGTTTGCCCTCCTGGGCAATGACCAGGCATTGTTCGTGGGAGAAATCATCCTGAACCGGGGTGCCGTCCGGGGCGGTGGTGCGCAATTCCAGGTTGCTGCGGGGCCAGAACCGCCGCCCCGTGATGCCCGCAAACAGGAACAGTTCCTCGTCCAGGCGGCAGTCCCCGTCCAGCAGATGCAGGTTGGGCAGGTCCAGAATGGCCTTGTCGATACCGATATACCGGTCCCCGTGGTAGAAATCCCGCCCGGCGCCCCGCTGCATATAAATCTGGGCATGGGGTGCCAGTTCCACCAGCCGCAAAAGACCGCCCGCATGGTCATAGTGGCCGTGGCTGAGCACCACCGTATCCACCCGGGACAGATCCAGCCCCAGGGCGGCAGCATTGTCCGCAAAAGCGCCGGTGGCGCCGGTGTCCATAAGCAGGGTGTGGCGGGCGGTTTCCACATACAGGCTCAGGCCGTGTTCATGAACACAGCCCGGTGCGCCGGGGGTGTTTTCGATCAAGGTAATGATGCGCATGGCGGTACCCTCCTGTCGGTTTGGTCAATTCCAGTATAGCACAGGGGGCCGGCAAACGCAAAAGCGGCACAGCCGAAGCTGTGCCGCCCGAAGGGTTGTAATGACGCGCCGATCAGCCGGTAACGGTGACCGAAGTGATGTGGGGGTTGACGCCCTCGTACCAGTAGAGGAAGCCCTCGGCGTCGATGGTCTGGCCGATCTGCAGATTCTTCACGGCATTGTAGACCTCGGTGGTGTTGTCGCAGAGGTAGCTTTCCACGGTGAAGGTGTAGGTTTCGCCGTTGTAGGAAACATTGAAGTACAGGTCGTCGCCGTCCTCACCGGAGCCGTCCCAGTTGTACAGGAAGGCGTACTCCTCATCGGAACCTTCCACAGTGGAAGGAGCCACGGTCAGGCCCTTGAAGGCCACGCGCTGGTTCTGGCTGTAGATGAGTTCATCGGTGCCCAGCAGCTCGGTCACGTCCAGCGGCATGGACACGAAGGTGTCAGCGCCGTCCACGAACTCAAAGGTGCCGTCCATGATCTCGACCTCACCGCTCCACTCGGTCTTGTAGCCGGTCACGCGGATGCAGGTGCCTTCGGTCAGCTTTTCGTAGTCTTCCTCAGAGCAGGCCATATCGTAGGCGAAGTAGCCGCCGTCCTGATCCTGCAGGTAAACGGTAGCCTTATCCTCCCACCAGGACTGCTTGGCCTGCACATAAGCCTGGATGGTCACCTTGGTGTCCAGGTCTGCAGCCATGTACTGGTCGTAGTTCATCACCTCGCCGGAAGCAACGGCATCCAGCTGGGGTGCGTCCTGCTCGGCAGGAACAGCTTCTTCCTCGGTAGCGGCGGCTTCGCTGGAAACGGCCTCAGAGGTCGCTTCGGAAGAAGCCTCGCTGGAAGAGCTGCCGCCCGCGCAGGCGGCCAGAGAGCAGGCCATGCTCAGTGCCAGCAGCACAGACAAAATCTTTTTCATATTCTTATCCTCCTTGCAGATCACGGTCGGTCGTGATCTTCCTGTCTATTATACCGCAGCCACGCGGAAAATCAACCTTTTTCACGGTTTTCCGGGGTGTTGGCAGTGCTCTGCATGCGGCGGCGGCGCTTTTTCAGCCCCTGCCGGGCCAGGTAAGCAAAAATCAGCACCCAGGCAATGCCCAGTCCCGCCAGAAGTGCCACCGCGGTACCGGGCAGCGGGCCCAGGTCCGCCTTGCCCCCGGAGGGGGAAACCGCGTCCAGATGGTACAAGGACCGGGTATCGCTGTAAAGGGTCTGAATCGTTTGTTCGTCCACCATCTGGTTGCGCCGCACCGATTTGGTCACGTCCTCGATCAGCTGGCCCGCCGCATCCCGCAGGGAGGCGGAACCGTTGAACACAGCCGTTACAAAGGTATCGTCCAGGTGGTCCAGCAGCAGCTGCACTGCCTGCAGCTTGACGGCGTAATGGGTGTCGTTGTCCTCCCCTGCCCGGCTCAGGTAATCCTGGTAGCCCGCATCGTTCTGGGCCCGGGTGGTCACCGGCACATAGCCTTCGGTCTGGGAATAGGCGATCTGCACCTCATCGGTGAGCAGGTACTGGGCAAACAGCCAGGAAGCCAGCACCTCCTGGGGGTCCTCCTTATTAAAGATACAGATGGAAGGCCCCTGGGAGATCATCTGGGGATTTTCGGGGTCAAACTGGGGAACCATCCGCACTTCGGTGTCAAAGTCCACCACCTCGTCGGCGGCAATATCCATCAGGGGGGCATCGCAGCCCATCCAGGTGGAACCGGCGGTGGAGTCCACCGCAAACACACACTGCCCGGCGTTGAGGAAGTTGGCCGGGTAACCGGAGATCTTGAAAGTCGAGAACGCCCCTTTGGCCGTATGATCCGCAATGTCCAGCAGCAGCCCGGTAGTGGTGTCGTTGAACAACTGGATATCCCCGGTCTGGGTGGAATATCCTGCCCCCTTCTGGCGCAGCATCTGGATCATCATATTGTCGGTGGACTTATACAGGAAGGGAATCAGCACCTTCTGGCCGTTGAGGCTGTAGATGCCGTCGGCGCCCTTGGTGGCAGCCGCCGCCTCGGACACTTCCCAGATAAAGTCCCAGGTGAGCACATCGGGCACTTCATACCCCAGGGCTTCCACAAAGTCCTTGTTGATGTAGCAGGCCTCGGTGGAGCGCATATAGGGAATGGCGTAGTAGGTGCCGCCCAGCCGGCATTCGTCCAGGAACTGGGGCACGATTTCTGCCTGGGTGGGGCCTTCGTACAGCAATTTGCTGCCGCCCAAGCCGTACCGTTCGTCCGCAAACAGTTCATCCAGCGGCACCACCACGTTGTCGCCCGTCAGGTAGGTGGCAATATGGTCCGGGTAGGTAATGCAGACGTTGGGGGTGGTCCCCGTGGAGATGTTGGTGATCACATCGTTGTAGATGTCACCGTAGTTGGTGTACAGCCGCATGGTCACCGTGATGTTGGGGTACAATTGCTGGAAATCCTCGATGGCCTGTTTGTAGATGTCGGTCTGGGTCTTGTTGGTATCGTTCTTGGCCCAGAACACCACCTCATACTGGCGGGAGGTATCGAAGGATTCCGGCACGGCAAAAGCTGCCTGTTCCCGGCGGCCATGGCAGCCGGAAAGCGCCAGCGTGCCCACAAGCAGGGCGGCAGCGCACAAAGATGCCAACTTTTTCATCCTTTGATGCCTCCCCGGGACGCGCCCTCCATGATTTTGCTGCGGAACGCCAGGAACAGCGCCACCAGCGGCACCGAGATGACCACCACGGCGGCCATCATGGCGGGGATGTTCTCACGGCCGAAGCCTTCCTCCCGGATCTGCTGGATGCCGTTGGACACCAGGAAGTAGGCCTGGTCGTCGGTGACCAGGCGGGGCCAGACATAGGAGTTCCAGCATTCGATCAGTTTGAGGATGGTCACCGTGACGATGGTGGGGCGGCAGATGGGGATCATGACTTTCCACAGGTATTTCAGGTCCGAGGTACCGTCCACCTTGGCCGCCCGGTACAGTTCATCGGGTACCTGTTCAAAGCTCTCCTTCAGCAGATAGATATAAAAGATCGAAGTGATGGAGGGCAGGATCAGGCCGGTGAAGGTGTTGCGCAGGTCCAGATTGGTGATGGTCACATAGTTGGTGATGACCACCAGTTCGCTGGGGATCATCATCAGGGACAAAAAGGCGCCGAAAAGCAGGTTTTTGCCCCGGAATTCCAGCCGGGCAAAGGCGTAGGCCGCCAGCGTACTGACCACCACCATGGCGGCGGTGGTGATGAGGGAGAAAATCAGGGTATTGAGCAGATAACCGCCCAAAGGCACGGCGGTAAAGGCTTCCCGGTAGTTTTCCAGCGTGGGAGAAAGGGTAAAGAACTGGGGCGTATGTTCCGAGTTGTAGGCGCCGTAGCTTTTCAGCGAGGTAAGCACCATCCAGTAGAAGGGGAACAGCACCACCACGGCCCACACACTCAGGCCCAGGTAGGTCAGCGCCTTGCGCAGCCCGGCTTTGCGGCTGGCGGCGCGGCGTTGGGATTCAAATTCCGTTTGCATGATGATTTCCTCCCTTACCGCTGCAGCTGCCGGCGGGTGACCAGCAGGTTGATGCAGGTGATGGTCAGCACAATGACAAACAGGATGATGGCTGCCGCCGACGCATAGGACGGGTAGCCGCCGCTGTCGCCGTAGAGCATATCATACACATAGCCCACGATGGTGTTCATGCCAGCGGCGTTCAGGTCGGTGCCGAAAAGAGCCACCGCATCGCTGTAGGCCTTGAACGCCCCGATAAAACCGGTAATGACCAGGTAGACGATCATGGGGGAGATGAGCGGCAGCGTGATGCGGAAAAAGATGCGCCGCCGGGAAGTACCGTCCACCCGGGCGGCCTTGTAGTAGTCGGGGTTGACCGAGGCCAGCGCCCCGGTAAGCACCAGAATCTTAAAAGGCATGACCACCCAGATGGTGTAAAAGCAGAGCACGAACATCTTGGCCCAGTGGGGACCGTTGATGAAGTCGATGGGCCCGGCGCCGAACCAGGCCAGCATCAGGTTCACCAGACCGTCGGTGTATTCGGTCTTTTGGAAAAGCACCATGAACACCAGACCCACGGCCAGGGTATTGGTGACGTAAGGCAGAAAATAAACGGTCTGATACAGTTTGCGCAGGGGTTTGATGGAACTGAGTCCCGCCGAGATGAGCAGCGCCAGCCCGGTGGAGATGGGCACCGTGATGATGACCAGCACAAAGGTGTTTTCCACCGCCTGCAGGAAGTAGGGGTCATGGAGCACATAGCTGTAATTGTACAGGCCCACCCCCAGGTAGGTCTGGGAGGCGAAGTTGAACCCCTCCTCCACCGAGTAGATCAGCACATCAATAAGCGGGTAGACCAGGAACGCCCCCAGCAGCACCAGGGACGGCAGCAGGTAGAGCCACGCCTTATGGGAATTACGATTCACGGACGATTTTTCCTCCCTTCGGGGCGGTCAGCCCTGGGTGCCGAAACGGATGCGCGTTTCGGTGCTGCGGTCAAACAGGAACACCTTGTCCGGGTGCAGGGCAAAGCGCACGGTACCGTCGGCGGAAGTCACATCGCTGCGGGCGTTGACAATGGCCCGCAGGGTGTCCGCCGTGCCGGCGGGATGGGTGCAGACGATGCTTACATCCCGGCCCAGTACCTCCACCCGGGAAAGGCCGCAGACCACCGGGCCTGCCGGGTCGGGCGTAAAGCCTTCCGGCCGGATGCCGCACCAGACGCTGCCGTCCGGCGCGCCGGGTACGGGGAGCACGTCCTGCCCGGCCAGCAGCAGCCGGCCGCCGCGGACTTCCCCTTCAAACACATTGATGGGCGGCGTGCCCAGGAATTTGGCCACAAACAGGTTGGCCGGATTGTCGTAGACCTGCTGGGGGGCGCCCTCCTGCATCAGCAGACCATCCTTCATGACCACGATGCGGTCCGAGATGCTCATGGCCTCCTCCTGGTCGTGGGTAACGAAGAGGGTGGTAATGCCGGTCTTTTTCTGGATCTTACAGATCTCTTCCCGGGTCTGCAGGCGCAGCCGGGCGTCCAGGTTGGAAAGGGGCTCGTCCAGCAGCAGCACCTTGGGCATCTTGACCAGCGCCCGGGCAATGGCCACACGCTGCTGCTGCCCGCCGGAAAGTTCCTTCGGCTTGCGGTCCAGCAGTTCCTCAATCTGCACCAGGGCTGCCGCTTCCAGGGCACGGCGGCGCATCTCGGCTTTGGTCAGTTTCTGGGCGCCTTTCAGGTTTTCCAGCGGGAAGGTGATATTCTGCAGCACCGTCAGGTGGGGGTACAGGGCATAGTTCTGGAATACCATGCCCACGCCCCGCAGTTCAGGGGGCAGGTTGGTCACATCCTCCCCGCCGAACAGGATCTTGCCCGCGGTAGGGGTTTCCAGCCCGCAGATCATATTCAGCGTTGTACTTTTGCCGCAGCCCGAGGGGCCCAGTAGTCCCACCAGCATACCGTCCGGCACTTCAAAGGTCAGGTCCTGTACCGCCGTTACTTCCCCCTGGGCTTTGCGGCCCCGGGCCGGGAACCGTTTTGTCAGTTCCTGCAGTTGAATATTCATGCACCACATCTCCCCTGTGCTTTGCGTTTTATTCTTTATTATACAAGCTTTTCAGCCGGTTCACAAGGCTTTGTGCCGCAGTTTGGGGCCGCCCTTTCCCCTGCCTGCCGCTTGACACCCGGACGGCGGGCGCGTAGGATAGAAAGAAAAAAGACGAAAAAAGCAGAGGTGTATCGGAACGGTGTTCCAAAAGAATCTTTCCCTGACCAACGGCAGCGTTGCCAAAGGCATGCTTGTGTTTGCCATTCCCATCTTTTTCAGCAATCTGTTCCAGCAGCTGTACAACGCGGTGGACTCCCTGATCGTGGGCAACTTTCTGGGGGACGAGGCCCTGGCCGCCGTAGGTTCTTCGGGCAGCCTGATCTTTCTGCTCACCGGGTTTGTAAACGGTGTCAGCCTGGGTGCCGGTGTGCTGGTGGCCCGGCATTTCGGTGCCAAGGACGAAACCGCCCTGCGCCGGGACGTACATACCACCGTAGCCCTGGGTCTGGCCGCCGGTGTGGCCCTGAGCGTCATCGGCGTGCTGCTGACGCCCCAGATCCTGCGCTGGATGGATACCCCCGAGGAAGTGCTGCCCAACTCCATCGTCTATTTCCGGGTGTATTTCATGGGTTCCCTGTCGGTGGTCATGTACAATGTGGGGGCCAGCATCCTGCAGTCGGTAGGTGACAGCCGCAGCCCCATGCGGTACCTGATCACCGCTTCCATCCTCAACGTCATTCTGGACCTGTGGTTCATTGCCGGGCTGCATATGGGCGTGGGCGGCGCAGCCCTGGCCACCATCCTGTCCCAGACGGTCAGTGCCGTGCTGGCCTTCCGCCGGCTGACCCTAACCAAGGAAGCCTACGGCGTACGCTGGCGGGAAGTGCGGTTCCATCCCGCCACCCTGCGGGCCGTAGTCGCCCAGGGTGTGCCGTCCGGTGTGCAGAACTCGGTGATTTCCGTTGCCAATGTGATCGTGCAGGCCAACATCAACGCCTTCGGTGCCCAGGCCATGGCCGGCTGCGGCGCTTACAGCAAGGTGGAAGGGTTCGCCTTCCTGCCGGTGACCTGCTTCTCCATGGCGCTGGCCACCTTCGTAAGCCAGAACGTGGGCGCGGGCCAACTGGACCGGGTGCGCCGCGGTATGCGGTTCGGCATTATCACCTCCTCCCTGCTGGCGGAGTGTGTGGGCTTTGCCATGTTCGGGCTGGCCCCCTGGCTCATCGGCGCCTTCAACCACGAGCCGGATGTGATCGCCTTCGGCGTGCAGCAGGCGCGCACCGTTTCGTTGTTCTACTGTCTGCTGGCTTTCAGCCATTGCTGTGCAGGTATCCTGCGCGGTCTGGGCCGCCCCGTGGTGCCTATGGTCATCATGCTGGCTGTATGGTGTG
>NZ_JACJKP010000480.1 GCF_016901605.1 Gemmiger formicilis | reverse complement strand
CCGGCCGGAAGGCCAACGGCTACGAACCGTACCTGATCCTGCAGGCCAACCACAGCGGCCGGTATTCCAACCCGGACAACAAACCCGCCCCCATGATCGCCTACCGGCACCCCGAACTGGAACAGTACCGCGCCGCCGATGATTCCTGCATTGTGAGCGACGATTATCTGCGCGCCCTGGAAGAAAAGTTCGGCGAAGCCGCCCGCCTGGCCAAGGAAGCCGGCTTTGACGCCGTGGACATCAAGTCCTGCCACGGGTATCTGCTGGCAGAACTTTCCTCGGCCTATACCCGGCCGGGCCCCTACGGCGGCAGCTACGAAAACCGCACCCGCCTGCTGAAAAACGGCATTGCCGCCGCCAAAGTGTGGGAGGACGACCACTTCATGGTCACGGCGCGCCTCGG
>NZ_JACJKP010000479.1 GCF_016901605.1 Gemmiger formicilis | reverse complement strand
CGCCCTATAAGAAAAAACAACCGCGACCGGAAAATTCTTACATAACCGGTCGCGATATTTTTGTTTTTTGTTGTCAACCCAGGTTGCGCAGTCCCTTGGGATAGTGATTTTTGATGCGTCCGCCACTCACTTTTCCTGCTCCCAGCGGGAATCCGTCCACGCAGACAGCACACCATCCGTTCTGTGCCGTACCCGCCTCAATTTCTTCCCCACGCAGCCAGGCAATGGTCCGCGGATCGTCCCGTGTCAGTTCCTCCCGGTTGGTACAGGCCGCGCCATAGGCCATAAACAGGGCGTGGGCAGGCTGGAAGCGCTTTTTCACCACGCTGCCCGCCAGCACACCGCCGCGCAGAAGCCGCAATTTTCCAACAGGAAGCTGTTCGCTGTCTACGGGCGGTAACAGG
>NZ_JACJKP010000478.1 GCF_016901605.1 Gemmiger formicilis | reverse complement strand
CTGCATCAGTCGTGGCGGATGGCTTCCAGGGCGCTGATTTTTACAGCGTTATTGGCGGGCAGAATACCCGAGATCAGGCCCACCAGGGTAGCAAACACCAGGGCCGCCAGCATCAGCCAGGGCGGTATCACCGAGATGGTACTGGACATACCCCCATAGAACATACTGTTGCCCATCAGGCCGGACAGATCAATGGTCTGGCCGAACACCGACAAAATCAGGGTCAGGTGATTGAGCACAAAGCTGACCAGCAGGCTGATGCCTACACCCAGCAATCCGCCCAGGAACCCGATGCAGGAACTTTCCAGCAGGAACATGGTACGGATATTGCCCAGCTCACAGCCCAGCACCTTCATGACGCCGATTTCCCGGGTCCGTTCATAGATGGCCATGGTCATGGTATT
>NZ_JACJKP010000477.1 GCF_016901605.1 Gemmiger formicilis | reverse complement strand
ACCGGATGGGCGTGACCCAGGTGACCGTTGTTCCCGAACAGGAAAAGCCGGATGGAGATTTTCCCACCTGTCCTTACCCCAACCCCGAGATCCGGGAGGCCATGGAAACCGGCCTGAAGCTGTGCGATACCGTGCACCCCGACCTGATGATCGGCACCGACCCCGACTGTGACCGGATGGGTGCCGCTGTGCCGGACGGGCAGGGCGGCTACCGGCTGATCACCGGCAACGAAATGGGTGTGCTGTTGCTGGATTACATCTGCCGGGTACGCCAGGCCAACGGCACCATGCCCGCCCATCCGGTGGCCGTGACCACCATCGTTTCCACCGATATGGCAACGCCCATTGCAGCCAAATATGGTGTGGAACTGCGCCGCACCCTGACCGGCTTCAAGTTCATCGGTGA
>NZ_JACJKP010000476.1 GCF_016901605.1 Gemmiger formicilis | reverse complement strand
GCGCCCGGCCAGATAAGGACGAGCCGCCTGAGCCACGGCAGCAAACAGCTTCTCATCTTTGGGTCCATCCAGAATCAACAAATAACTTTTCCTCGTATCGTTCACAATCATGATCTGCAGGTATGCGGACCCAACCCCTGGGGCATCAGCAAGCAATGTGCAGATGGGGTCTACCAGTTCATCAGGCAATACGGTCGGCTCGACGATCGTCACCTTATCGCCAGGATGAATCTGCGCTGCCTGACGTTCTTTTTGCATCTGCAGCATAGCATCTTTTTGCTTCTTGACCGACTGGATCAGCGCAGATTCCAACCGCAGGCTGTTTTCTCCGGGATTCAAGACCAAACCGGAGGCTTCCTGATTTTTCTGAAGCATATTGGCAAAATCGTCAAAGCGCAGCATCATGAT
>NZ_JACJKP010000475.1 GCF_016901605.1 Gemmiger formicilis | reverse complement strand
GAAACACCGCCGCCCGACAAAAGCGACTGTCTGGTGGATATTTCCATTGACGCTTACCTGCCGGAAGATTACATTCCCGATCCGGCCGGACGCATTGAAGCCTACAAGCGGATTGCCGCCATTGAAACCACCGCTGACGCCGAGGATGTTCTGGATGAACTGATTGACCGTTACGGCAGCCCGCCCAAGAGCGTACAGGGGCTGGTGGATGTATCGCTGGTACGTGTGACCGCCGCCCGTGTAGGCATTGTGGAGATTGTGCAGCGCAGCGATATGCTGATCCTCTACTCCGATGTGGTAGGTCCGCAGCAGTTGGCCGCGGTGATGGACCAGTATCCCCACCGCGTGTTGTACAACGCTCTGGGTCGCCCCTATTTCAGCCTGCGCGTACAAAAGGGCGAAAATCCGCT
>NZ_JACJKP010000474.1 GCF_016901605.1 Gemmiger formicilis | reverse complement strand
CTGTTTGGCTTTAACGATCTCTGCACTTTGAATGAACATGCCACCGGAACCACAACAGGGGTCATACAACGTGCCATCGAAAGGCTCGATCATCGCCGCAATCAGCTGGACCACATCATGAGGGGTATAGTATTCGCCCTCTTCCTTTGTTGCGTTGACCGCAAATTCCTTGAGGAAGTACTCGTATACCCGTCCGATCAGGTCTTTTTCTTCACCGAACTGCTTGTGGCTGATCTTGTTGATCTCGTCCACCAGCATTTTGATGTCCTTCGGCTCCAGATTTCTCGTGGTAAAAGTACCTTCTACAAAACAGCCTTTCAGCTGCTTATCACTGTCTCCCAAGGCTTTCAAAGCCGTATCCAAAGCCACATTCAACTGCGGCGCAGGTGTATTGATGATGGTGGTCCAGC
>NZ_JACJKP010000473.1 GCF_016901605.1 Gemmiger formicilis | reverse complement strand
GAAATCGCCCTGAAAGTTGCCGCTGAGCACAATTTGGTACTGCAAAAAGGCGTTTATCTGGGTTACATGGGCCCCAGCTTTGAAACCCCCGCCGAGATCCGTGCTTTCCGTACCCTGGGGGCTGATGCCGTGGGTATGAGCACCGTGCCGGAGGCCATTGCCGCCAGCCACTGCGGCCTGCCGGTTCTGGGCCTGAGCCTGATCACCAACATGGCCGCCGGCATGGCAGGCAAGCGCCTGTCCGGTGATGAAGTGATTGAGATTGCCAATGCCCGCGGCGCCGTGTTCCAGCAGCTGGTGCGGGGCATTGTAGAGGCAATGTGATTTTGCCTGTACCTTGCATTGGCACGGCATTTTTGGTATACTGTACATCGCCTGATGGCATTTTTATGGTAAGGAGCAAAACATCA
>NZ_JACJKP010000472.1 GCF_016901605.1 Gemmiger formicilis | reverse complement strand
TGGTCATGAACATCAGGCGGGGATGACCCCCTTGACAGGACTGGGCAATCGGTTATAATAGGTAATAGGTTACTTAATGAAGAGGGGAGAACGCCATGCCGGGTAAAATGCCTTTCGGCCTGAAAATTGCCATCATCAACCGTGCGTTCCGCAAACGGATGGATGAGAAGGCTGCCGACATGGGTCTGACATCAGTACAGCTTCGGGTACTGGGGTCGGTCAGCCGTCTGGAAGCGGCAGGGGAAACCGAGATCCACCAGAACGACCTGGAGCGCATCGAACATGTGACCCATCCGGCCATGACCAAGCTGCTGCAGCGGTTGGAAAGCAAAGGTTTTATCTGCTGTGTGCCAAGCAGCAGGGATCGCCGTTACAAAAAAATCACCTGTACCGAGCGTTCCCGGGGCATCCA
>NZ_JACJKP010000471.1 GCF_016901605.1 Gemmiger formicilis | reverse complement strand
CGCAGCAGCCGCTTTGGTATGATGATGTGCATGTGCAGTTTGCTTCGGCGGCCTGTGCCTGCTTTCTCATGCGTGAATTTCGGCGCGTAAAGAAAGAAACACAGCGGGGTGTCGAAGCTAAGCTCGACACCCCGCTTTTGTTTTGGCTTCTTAAAAATAAGGAGGAAATTTGTCATGGAACGTGGTCCGGTTTACAAACAGCCCGGTGTGCGAATGTGACGGCAGGTTGAGGGACCTGCCCGCACAGAACACCACAAAACCAAACAACAAAGGAGATACCTGATTATGAAAAAGCTGATTTCTGCTGCGCTGGCCGGTGTGCTGGCGCTGAGCCTGGCCGCCTGCGGCTCTACCGCTTCTGTTTCTGAATCCACCGCTTCTTCCGAGGCGGCTTCCACGGCCGAGACCGGCAGCG
>NZ_JACJKP010000048.1 GCF_016901605.1 Gemmiger formicilis | reverse complement strand
TTGCCTGGCGTCATAACGGCGCCCCCGCTGCGGCGCTGCGCAGCCTGTGGAAGCAGGAGCATCTGTTGTTCGGAAACTGGAAAGCCGCCGCCCGCCTGCGTCTGGGGCAGTATGCGTTCTGCCTGGGCCTGGCAATCTATGAGTTTATCGTTGTTTTTTGCAACAGCATGGCGCGGGAACAATGGCCCTGGCTGCAAACCCGTCTTTCCCCTGTCTTGGACGTGGTCATGTACCTGGCTCTGTTTGCCAAAATCCTGCTGGGCACCCGTTATAACTGGCGCAGCCTGGGGCTGGCCGGTGCCCTGTACTTTATTGCCCGTTGGGTCTACTTTAACGGGCAGAACATCTGGTTTCTGGGCCTTGTGGTGGTTCTGCTGGCCGCCAAGGATGTACCGCTGCCCCGTGCCATGAAAGCCTTTTTGGGCTGCGGGGTTCCCACCCTGGCCCTGGTGGAAGTACTTCACTTTGCAGGCATTCTGGCACCGGGTGTCACCAGTGAACGCAACGGCAGTTTCCGGCTGATGTTCGGGTACGGCCACCCCAACACTTTTGGGGGCATTGTGTTCGGTCTCGTGCTGGCATGGGTGCTGCTGCGGCGCGCACACCTGCGCTGGGTTGAACTGGCCGCTGTAGCCGCCGTGGGAGTTTTTCTTTTGGTAGGACCTGCCTCCCGTTCCGCTGCATTGTGTACCCTGCTTCTGGCCGTTTTGCTGGCGCTGGTCAAATTGTTGGGTCCCAAACCCGGAAACCGCCTTTCCGCCGGGCTCTCTGCCGCGCTGGTCCCCCTGGTGGGAGCAGTAAGCATGATTTTGCCCCTCTTTGTGGTGAAGATCGGTCCCTGGGCCAATGATATCGGCCCTGCCTGGCTGAAACGGCTGGACGATCTGCTGACCTGCCGCATTTCCCTGTCCTGGGCGGCCTACCGGATCTATGACATCAAAATTGCCGGTCAAATGCTTTACGAATGGCCTTCCATTGATAACATTTTTGTGTATCTGCTCTACCAGTTCGGCCCCGTTCTTCTGCTGCTGGCGGCCTGCCTGATGATGGCAGCACTGTACGTTTATGCTCGGCAGGGTCACTGGCAGGAAGTTGCCTGCCTTGCGGTGATTCTGCTGTACGGGTACATGGAAACCCAGGTACTGCACATTACCAGCGACCCGGCCGCCCTGCTGCTGTGCGGCGCCATCTTTGCCCTGCCGCCTTCCCGCTGGAACGCCCCGGAGAGGCTGACAACCGAATAAAGCACAAAAACGGCTCCGGTTCCCCGGAGCCGTTTTCTCATTATGTCAACGGAATATAATAGATCATGCCGCTTTCGTGCTCGATCACACGGTCCATACCGCAGCCGGCAGCTTCTACCAGCGATTCCAGCGTTTCCTGCTGTTCCTCTACGGCATAGCCATCAAGATCCAGGTAGATGCCTGCCACGCCTTGTGCACGCAGTTCCGCTACCATGGCATCCGGTTCCAGTTCACTGGTCTCGCGGTACCAGATGTCGTTCTCGGTACCATAGCCCGCACCGTAACTGAAGCGCAGCGTATCGCTGTGCAGCGGTCCACGCAACAGCGTGTAGTCCCACATATTGTTGAGGGAGCCGTTCTCAAAATTCTTCATATACGGCAGCTGGAAGACCACCGCATTTTCACCGGCAGTTTCTTCCACCTGTTCCATAAAGGCTTCATCCTGGTACCAGGTGGTCTGCACTTCCTCATATTGTGGGTTGAACAGTCCCTGCTGCTCCCAGTAGCCATACGCCATGACCAGCGTCAGCACCACCGCAAAAATCTGTTTGCGGCGTCCCTGCAGGGTACGCAGCCGCTTTTCGACCCAAAGGCCTACTGCCAGCAGCGCAAAGAAAGCAATATACGGACTGATCCGGTTATACCCACGAATAAACCGCACAAAAATGCCGATGAGACCGCCAAAACTGGCAATGGATGCCAGCAGCAAAGCCGCCACATTCAAGCGGCTGAGCAGCCAGAACCGATCCCCCAGGCGGGGCTGCTCGGTCTTTCCGCTATGCCATACATGGGTTTTGAAAAGCATCACCAGCAAGGCCAAAAAGCCCAGAATACCGACGATTCCCAGATAGCCATAACCGTTTTCGTTATACATAGGGCCTTCGTCTGTGGCCAGCAGATGGAAATACCGCTGCAGCCAGTTGGCCAGTTTATCCCAACCGTACCCATTGGGGGAAAGCAGCAGGCTGCTGATGCGCAGACTGTAAATATCGGCACCGATGGGGCTGCGGTAAACACCGTTGGTCAGGGTGCTTCCCACCCCGGCCAGCTGCCCCAGCACCATGGGGAAAAAGTCCGGGATCATCCAGGCAACGATCTCACCGATGGTAAGCAGACACGGCACACCAGCCGAGAGTCTGCGATCCCGCAGTATCAGGCAAAGCGCTGTAATGCAAAGGAAAAAGCAGGTAAAATACGGATAATAGGCCGCACCGTTATTGGCAATGCCCCAGGCAAAGGCTATAGCCAGCCAGTTGCGCCGGTTGCGGAAAAATCCCTTGCCGGGCCGTCCAAAGGTCGGATCCTCCACACACCACAAGCAAAGCAGCACCGAGAACGGTACGAACTCTACGGCGGCCAGCATCATGTGCCCGGCCAGGCGCTGCTGTACATACGGGCACAGGCCAAAGGTCAGGCCAAAGGCAAACGCCAGCCAGCGGCGCATACCGGCCATACGGAACACCGCATAACCGGCCAGGGCGTTGGCGAAGGGAATCACCAGCACATACAGGTTGAATACCACGCCGGTATCCTTGGTGAACAATCCCACAAAGGCCACAAAGGCATCGTAGATCAGGTCATAGTTGGGCTCATAGGGACTGGGAGGCTGGTAAAAGGGCCACCCCAGGGAACCGGTCAGCTCCCCATAGCTGCGCTGTACCTGCCCCACCCAATAGATACCGTCACCACCGTACAGCATCGGTACATGCCAGTCCAGCCGCCACAACTCAAAAAAGAAATACTCTGTGGCAGCTACCGCCGCAATCAAAAGGAGTACCGTCAGGCACTCCCGCAGAAGGTTTTGTTTTTTGTTCAACGTCATAGGGTTCCTCATTCGCCGCGCTGCATGGCTTCCACATACGCATCGCAGATTTCGGCCGAAGGACCGTCGCCCCGCAGGTGGCCATGGTCAATCCAGATAGCGCGTTTGCACAGCTGCTTGACCTGATTGATGTCGTGGCTGACAAACAACAGCGTGGTACCACCGGAAAGCATTTTCTCCATCCGGTCGTGACATTTTTGCTGGAACATAAAGTCACCTACGGACAAAATCTCGTCACAGGCCAGGATCTGGGCGTCCACTTCGGTGGCAATGGAAAATCCCAGACGGGCAATCATACCGCTGGAATAGTTCTTGACCGGCACATCCACAAAGTCCCACAGTTCGGCAAAATCAATGATATTTTTGAAATGTTCTTCCATGTAATCCCGGTCGTGTCCAAGCACGGCGCCATTGAGAAAAACATTTTCCCGTGCGGTAAGTTCCAGGTCAAAACCGGCGCCCAGTTCGATCAACGGTGCGATCTCGCCATTGACGCGGACGGTGCCGCGGGTCGGGTACATGACCCCTGCAATCAGTTTGAGCATGGTACTTTTACCACTGCCGTTGCGGCCGATCAGCGCCACCGATTCCCCCGGTTCAATGGAGAACGAAACATTTTGCAGGGCATAAAATTCGTTAAAAAACAGCTGGTGTTTGAGCAGCTTGACTGCATACTCTTTAAGCGTCTCGGTTTTTTCCTGCGCCAGGTTGAAGCGCATAGAGACGTCTTGCACCTGAATGATGGGCATAGCGAGCGGCTCCTTACAGATACAGAATGAAGTTACGCTGCAGCTTGCGGAAGGCCGCCAGCCCCAGCACCACCATGACCACCGCACTGGCAATGCAGGCAAACCAGGTATTGGGCCCCGGCACAAAGCCATACATCACCAGGCAGCGCAGGCAGTTGATATAATGATACAACGGATTGAGCTTTACGATCTGCTGCATAAAGCCGGGCAGCTGAGACAGCGGGTAGAACAACGGGGTAGCGTACATCCAGGCCATGGTCAGGATGCCGTACAGATATTGCAGATCCCGGAAATACACCGCCAGCGCCGACAGCAGCAATGCCATGCCGCAGCAGAACAGGAAGAGCAGCAGCAACGGCGCCCACACCAGCAACAGGGTGGGATAAATGGGTGAGCGGGTGATCAGCATGACCAGTACAATGGCCGCCAGGCTGAACAGCAGGTTGACAAAGCTGGAAACCACACGGCTGATGGGGAAAATGAATTTGGGCACATAGACCTTTTTGATCAGGGAAGAATTGCCCAGTACGCTGCCCATACCCATATTGGTACTTTCGTTGAAGAAGTTGAACAGCGTGTTGCCGCAGATCAGATACAGCGGATAATTGGGAATATCAAAGCGGAACATGTACGAAAATACCAGCGTCTGCAGCAGCATCATCAGCAACGGGTTGAGGATGCTCCAGACATACCCCAGAAAGCTGCGGCGGTACTTGACTTTCAGGTCACGCGTGACCAGTTCACGAATCAAGGGTCGGTACTTGGTAAAGTGGCCCCAGCTGGTGCGCAGCTGGCCGGCGTGTTGTTGTTGCATGGGTTCGAATCTCTCCCCTGTTTTACAGTTTGAACGGCGTGTCGCCGGCCAGGCCGTCGGCGCGCAGCATATTTTCCATCACGTCAATATCGGCGCTTACATCCATGGCATCCTCCTGGAACAGCTGATCCAGCTGTGTTTCAAAGGCATGCACCAGAGTATCCATCGTCTGCTCGATACGGCGTTTGGACTCGCTGATGTTTTCCCCTTCCACGCCCTGGGCATCCAGTTCCGCGTAGGTCTGCAAAAGCTTCAGCGAAGTGGGCAGATAATAGTCCATAAATTTGCGCATACGGGGCAGCTTGTCCGGGTCGGACTTGGCCTGGTCAAAAATTTTGGCCGAAACCGCTTCCAACCGGCTGATTTTATCGCTCATCTCTTCGTCCGGGATGGCATCGTTGACACTGCGCAGCGCATCCAGAATCGCCTGGTACTGGTCTTTTTCGGGGCGGGTCATCTCTGCGGGCTTTTCCGGCGGCTTCTGCGGTTCCGGTGCAGGGGCTTTGCCCTCTACCACCAGATACCGGCCACGCATATCCAGGTATGCTTCGGGCCCGAACACGCCGTCATCAATGCAGTTTTCCAGGTGCTTGCAGCATTTTTCATAGCTGCAGGGAATCGAGGCTGCAATATCCTCAATGGCCATGTACTTGGAATCGCCCACAATGTTGTCGATCTTTTTGCGCATACGGCGGTTGGTGCGCACCGTATGGGCACCGAACAAACAGCCCACGCCACCGGTCAGCATCATCAGCACCGGGATCATTTCTTCCAGCAGCCAGGGCCAGTAATAGCCCCCTTCTGCCAGCGCGTCGGGCAGCCAGTACATGCCGTCCGGCAGTGCCAGCAACCCCACTGCCAACAGGGCAATGCCTGTAATGGTCAGGCCGGTCACCAGACCGGACCCCTGGACATTGGCGGACTTGGCCTTTTTCTTGCGGGACTTTTTCTGTTGTGTTGCAGTCGCCTGGAACGCAGCCTGGTCTGCGCTATTCCGGGTGTAAACCGGTGCAACATTCCAGTCCATAGTGGCACGGGTCTTTTGCCGGGCAGCCTGTTCAAAGCCGCCCAGCCGCCCCTTGCGCATGGCGCTGTTGAGCGCAATAAAGATGAATCCCAGCGGCCACCACACCACAAAGCCGATTACAATGGCCCACCAGGGAAACTGGAACGGGCCGTCGCCGCGGTGGTATTCGCCCTCTTTGCTGTAAAGGTTCTGATAGCGGTTGCCGCTGCCGCTGTAGGGATGGTCGGGATCAGTGTAACGCGGTTCTTCCTCCGGTTTTGGCATATTCTCTCCTCTTTCGACTCAGGGAATATCCGCCAGCAGCTGTTTCAGATCGTCGGTCAGATAGTAGGTGCTGCCGGCCTGATACGGATTGTTTTTGTTGTAAGGCACATGGGTGCAGAGATAGCTGACCCATTTGTTATAGCCCGAAACCGTCAGGTGGATGCCGTCCGGCTGGGCATAGTCGCTGAGCAGGTAGCCCGATTCATCGCTGAATTCTGCATTCAGGTCCAGGAAATAGAGTCCCCGCTCGGCACACAGGCTCTGAATGGCCGCATTGATGGTCGCCAGCCGGTCAGGGGCCAGGCCGGGCGCATCGGAGGCGACAGTCTCCTGGGTGGCTGACAGAATGGACTGCACAAAAATTGCCGTATTGGGCAGCGCCGTACGCAGCTCGTCCAGCATGCGGGCGTAATAATTCAGGAAGCTCTCATCGTTGCCCGTCTGCACCAGTGCGTTGGTTCCAATGAGGATATAGAGCTTGGCCGGCTGCGCATTGGTCAGCACATCCATGGCCACTTCATCGCCCCGGTCGGGGTTCTTGGCGGTGGTGCGGTTCACGATGGTATTGGGGCTGACGCCTTCATACCCGCAGATCAGCGCCCCGCCCACATCAATATTATATTCGTTCTCACAGAAACCGGCGGTGAGAGAATCGCCCAGGAAAGCCGCATCGGCAAACCAGGAGGTATCCACCCGCCCGAATTCCGGCAGTGCCGCAGGGTCCGCCGGCAAGGCAGTATAGGTATAACCGCCTTCTTCGGTCTGCTGGGTCGGGCCCACACTGCCCCAGTTGATGGCCTGGGATGCGGTGGTATTCTGTTCGCCGCTGCCGCCATAGGGCAGCGGTGCCACCAGCTGTGCCGACCCGGTCTGGGCAGACTCGGCAGGCGTTTGTTCCCCGGTAACACTTTTGGGCAGAAGAATCGTGATGATGCCGGAAAGCAGCAAAATGCCCCCCATCGTACCCAAAGCCAGGGTACGGCGGCGGCGACGGCGGCGTTCCCGCGCGCGGCGCGCTGCTGCACGCTGCTGTTCCGGTGTAAGCGGCGGCCGACGGCGTGGCTGGGCCGCGGCAGGACGAGGTTCGGGACGCGCCCATCCTTCCTGCCAGTCGTATTGATTTTGCGGCCGGGTCCGACGTGAACGGTCCGGCCGTGGACGTTGCGGGGTCGGCATTGGCGATCCTCCCTCCTCCGCAGGCAAAATTGCATATATTCAGTATGATTATACCACAATTGCAGCGATAAAAACAGGGGCAAATCCAAGATTTTGCCGCCTTACACTTTCAGGGCATAGTGCCTCGCCGCTTTTTTCGATACAACGGCAAAATCATCCATTTGCGCGCTCATTCCGCGCCTGCCTTTTTCCGTTTTAACGGCTGATTTTGCGCTTTTGCTGGTATTCCGCCATACGGATCAGCACACCGCGCGGCACCAGATGACTCATTGCCATACCCGCTGCCATCAGCGGCCCCGGCACAATGACCGTTTTGTGCCGGCGCATTCCCGCCAGGGCACGCCGCACACAGTAGGCAGCTGAGATACCGGGCAAAGCAAACCGTACATTGGCCACCTTATTAAACTCGGTATCCACAGGGCCCGGGCACAGGCACCCTACATAGACGGAACTGCCCTGGGAACGCAGTTCTTCTGCCGTCGCGCAGGTCAAACTGACCACATAGGACTTGGTGGCATAGTAGGTTGCCATATAAGGTCCGGCGGGAAGCAGCCCTGCGGAGGACCCCACATTGAGCAGCGCGCCGCTCCCCTGCCGCTGCATTTTCTGCAAAATGCCTTTTGTCAGAATGTGAAGCGCCCGGACGTTTACATCCAGCATTTCCAGCTCTTTCTCCAGATCTGTTTCCAGAAAGCAGCCGCATTCCCCAAAACCGGCGTTGTTCACAAACAGATCCACCCGGCGTTGTTCCAACGCTTGCAGCAGACGGCTGCATTCCGTCGTTTGGGAAAGGTCTGCCGGGAAAATCTCACATGCACAGGGCAATTCCGCCGCAAGCTGTTGCAGGCGTCCCCGTCGGCGGGCCACCAGCATCAGGTCGTATCCCTGTGCCGAGAGTTGTCGCGCAAATTCAGCGCCAATACCGGAACTGGCCCCGGTAATTACTGCAAAGTGAGGCATAAAAGCTTCCTCCTGTGATACACAAAACCGGCCCGCCATGGGCGGACCGGTCAACGGGTATTGCAATTTACCGGCGGCGTCCTACGCCACCGCCACGGCTGGAACCGCCACCCGGACGGAAACCGCCGGAACGGCCACCACCGCCAAAACCACCGGGGCGCGGGCCGCCAAAGCCACCGCCACGCGGCGGACGCGGACCACCAAAGCCACCAGGCCCGGGGCCAAAGCCTGGCGGCGGGGGCGGCGGATACCGGGGACGACGCGGCCGCGATGCACGGCCCAAACCGTACCAGAACAGCGCATTGCCCATGCCGCCGCCACCGCTGCGCGGAGGACGCGGGCCGGGGCCGGGACCCCGGGGGCTGTTCAGACTGATAATGACAAAAACCGCCAGCAGCACCGCACCCAGAATCAACACAACCGCCACCGGGCTGATGCCGCCGCTGCTGCTCTGCTGCACAGGGGCCTGGGCCGCATTATCCAGCGTGGAAGTGGGAATCCCGTACACGCTGCACAACTTTTCGGCAATGGCGCGAACCGTCTGCTGGGTGCCGGTATCGTAATCTCCGGTCACCCAGTTAGGTTCCAGTTCCTCGTCAAGAATGGTGCCCAGTGTGCTGATGGTCAGCTGAGTTTCCAGCCCTGCGCCCCGGGTCACATAATAATCATCTTCCCCGGGGACCAGCAGCAACAGCACACCGTTATCCTTATCCGCCGAACCAAGGCCCCAGGCGTTCAGCACATCATAGGCGTAGCCTTCCATGGTAGAGTTTCCGATATAATCGGTGGTGTATACGCCGATCTGCGCACCACAGGTATCCTGCAGCGCAACCGAGATGCTCTCCACATATTCTTCCGTCTGTGCGGAAAGAATTTCCGCGTAGTCATTGACCGCCGTGTTGGGGTCCAGTTCCGGCGCCGCCAAAGCAGGGGTTGCACCGGCGGCCAGCAGGCACAGTACCGCAGCAGCTGTCACCGTGCGCCGGGCCAGTTGTTGAATCACCTGTTTCATTTTTCATTCCTATCCGTTGATGGTGTCCGCAGGCGCAAAGCTCTGCAAGGAATCCGCGCCCCACAAACCGGCCAGCAGATTGGCCGGGAACGCAGAAATCGTTTCGTTATAAGCCTCGGCCTTCTGGTTATAGTCTGCCGCCGCCCGCTGGATGGTAGCCTGGGCGGATGTATAGCTGCTGTACAGATCATCCAGCTGGCCCTTGGCTTTGGCATCAGCCTCATCAGCGGCGGCAGTATACAGGATATCCACCGCACCGGTCAGCGTGGTATTCAATTCATACTGCACTGCAGGCTGCCCCGCGTCCGACTGGGCATTCCAGGCATCCAAAGCTGCCTGGGCCGTCTGCACATCCGCGTCATCCTGCCCCAGCACATTGCCCGCCACCCGGATCAGGCTGGCGGCTGCATCGGCACCCGTGGCAAAATCCCCCTGAATGCTGTGGCCGTACTCATCCTGTTGTGCGGAGTATACCCGTGCCGTGCTGCTGCGCAGCCCTGCAAGGCGTGCCCCGCCAATGCCCACTACCGATACCAGGGTCAGCCCCACCAATACCAGGGCTGCCACCGGGCGCTTTTTAGCCGGCTGCGGCAGCTTGGTTTCGATCTCGCCCAGAATTTCCAGCTGGGGGCCGTGGATCGTAAAAGTTTCCTGTTGTTCGAGCTGCATAGCTGCTCCTCTTGGGCGGAAAACCGCCTACACGATCAATTGTTGATTTCCAGCAGTTTGGCGCGCAGTTCGCCTTCGATGCGTCCCAGTTCCTGCTCGGCATTGGCACGCTTGGCCTTGCCGTCGGCACGGATCTTGTTCAGCTCGTCCAGCGTTTCGATCAGCTGCTTGTTGGTCTGCTGCAGCGTTTCGATATCCACAATGCCGCGCTCCGATTCCTTGGCAATGTCGATGGTTCCCTGCTTGAGGGTCGCCGCATTGCGCTTGAGCAATTCGTTGGTTGCGTCGGTAACGGCGCGCTCTGCCTTCATGGCTTCCTGGCTGTGGGCAATGCCCAGGGCCAGCACCATCTGGTTTTTCCACAAAGGAATGGTGTTGACGATGGTGGTCTGGATCTTCTCCGCCATGAGGGTATCGTTGGACTGGATCAGGCGGATCTGCGGGCCCATTTGGATGGACACATTGCGGGTCAGTTCCAGATCATACAGTTTCTTTTCAAAACGATCGCAAAGGTCCGCCAGATCCCGGGCCGCCTGGGCGTCCTCCGGCAGCTGGGTGCGCTGGGCTTTTTCCTGCGCGGCCTTCAGCTCATTGGCCCGCACCGAGGCCAGCTTTTTCTTGCCGGCCAGGATATACATGGTCAGTTCCTTGAAATAGACCAGATTCAGCTGGTACATCTTGTCCAGCATGGTGATATCTTTCATCAGTGTGACCTGATGATCTTCCAGCTGGGCACGGATGCGCTCCACGTTTTTGTCGGCGCTTTCGTAGCGGGTCTTGAGCTGCTCGATGTTGTTGCTTGCCTTTTTGAAGAAGCCGAAAATGCCCTTGGGCTGCTCGGCATTGGCATCAAAGCCCTGCAGCTCGGTAATCAGGCTGGTGATCAGGTCGCCGGTCTCGCCCATGTCCTTGGTTTTCACGCGGGAGAGTGCCGTCTCGGAAAAATCGCTGAGTTTCTTCTGGCTGGCAGCACCGTACTGCAGCACCAGCTGGGAATTGGTGATGTCGATTTTTTCGGCAAAATCATCCACCATCTTCTGTTCTTCGGGGCTGAGCGGAGTATCCTCCACCTTGACCGGCTCCGCTTTCTTCACTTCTTCCACCACTTTTTCATCGGCGGCAGGGTCCAGCGTCAGGCTCGGCGCCGGGGCGGCGTCAAAGGTCAGGGTCGGCGTTGCATCGAGTTCCAGTTCCTTGTTCAGGTCAGCCATGATGGTTTCTTCCTTTCTCCTCTGTCATTGTTATTTTGCCAGATTCTGGCTTTTCAAAATGCTGTCCAGCACTTCAATGTCGGTAGAAATATCCAGCGCTTCCGCACTGTACAGTGCATCCAGCTGGTTTTCAAATGCCGTAGCGGTAGTTTCGGCATTGCCGCGCAGTTCCGCAATGATCTGGGCGGCATTTTCGCCTTTTACACCGTTCTTTTCCAGATTCACATAGGCACTCATCAGCTTGACGACCTCGGGCAGATAGTACCGTGCAAAACGGTCGATCTGGGGTGCCTTGTCGGGGGCATTTTCCACCACCGCAACAATGCTGCGGCCTGCTTTTTCCATGCGGTTCATCGCCTGGGAAAGCTGCGCATCGGGGATGGCATCGTTCAGCGTGTGCAGTGCGTCCAGATTGGAAGCAATCCCGGTCAGCATGGCATCCACATCTTCACTGCCGGTGGCGTAGGGTACCAGCTTGCGCACCACCCGCATGGGACAAAAATACCGTGCCGCCCCGTAAACGACCACACTGCATACCGCCACAAGGATCAGGTTGGCCAGCTTATAAGGCGGGAACACCAAAGATGCAACCGGCCAGGTAACTGCCGCCAGATACAGCGGCAGCACCGGCCGTACCTGTTTTTCCTCCCACTTGCTCATGGCGCGTTTCCTCCTGATGGAATAATAGACCCATTATAGAACAAAACTGACAGTGTTTCAACCGTCCATATGTAAAAAAGGTGCTAACGATTCGCCCCAGGCACGGCACAGTTTTTCCAGCGACCATGCCGCATTGGCAGGGCTGGTACTGGGCAAAACCGTGGCAGGCAGCCCGGTGGAAGGCTGGGCATAACGGGCGTATACCCGGCCCGAAGCCGCCCCGTTGCAGAACACCGCCTGCACCCCCAGGCGGCGGATCAGCGCCGCCACATCATTGGGTTCCACATGACGGATGGACGCATCGGAGGCACCGCGGATATCGCAGGCGCCGATGGTGTCCCACACAGCCAGACCGTGGCGCAGAATGATTGCTTTTTTCGCCTCAATATCATCCCAGGCGGGTGTGGGTTCCCCCGTAAGTATTGCCATCATCGGCCAGAAGCGATTCTGCGGGTGGCCGTAGAAAAATCCCTGTTCCCGGCTTTTGGGGCTTGGGAAACTGCCTAAGATCAAGGCACCTGCCCGCTGACCGTGCAGCGGCGGAAGTCCCGGCCCCACATGGGTATAAGCAGCTTTGGTCACAGCCATCTCAAAATGCCTCCGGCCAAAGGCTGCGGCAAAGTTCCGCCACACCAAAGGGAGCCGCATCCGGCCCCACCTGATCTGCAGCATTTTTGGCTGCTTCGCTGCCGTTGGCCATGGCAATGCCCCGCCCGGCCGCCTGCAGCATGGATACATCGTTGTCGCCGTCGCCCACGGCCACACATTCCGCCGGGGTCAGACCGGCCAGCTGGGCCAGTTCACACAGACCGCAGCCTTTGTTTACCCCGGATTGGGTAATATCGCATCCGTCACTGCCCGGATAGGAGTACAGGAATTGCAGCCCCAGGTAGCCGTATTTTTGGGCAAACTGTTCTGCCCGCTCCCGCGGCACAAACCCAAACGCCCCAAACGGCATTTCCACCAGATGATGATCCTGGTCCTCGCCATCCACAATATTATTGTGCAGATTTTTGGCTTTTTCCCGCGCGGCAAACTCTTCATAACCAATATAGGCATAATTGGCATCATGGAAGGTGAACCGCAGCGGCAGTTCGTAATCCTCAAAAAAATCCACCAGGGCGTACATTTCCTCATTGGTCAGGCGATGCAGGGCCAGGTCGTTCCCCTTGCCGTCCAGCAGCTGGGCACCGCCGGCGCAAACCCAATAGTCCGGGCGGATGGACCGGAGCAGGCCTTTGCCCACCCCGGTGCGTCCACGGCCCGTGGCAATGGCAATTTTGACGCCCGCGCGCTGTACCGCATTGACCGCCTCGGCATTTTCCCGGGGGATGCGCTCACACTGATCCGGACGCAGGGTACCGTCTATATCCAAAAGCAACAGCTTGTATTTCATAGTTATTTCCTCCCGGGGGTATTATAACAAAGTCTACCGCTCCCCCGCAAGGCATATTGTAAACAGGGGTGATGCATGATGCACGGCGGATTGGAATTGGCGCGCCCGCGCCGGCACAAAATCCGGCTTTGGGTATGGCTTATACTGTTGGCCGCCCTGTTACTGATCTGGTTTTTTCCGCGGCTGGCCGCTGTCTGCCCGGCCAAACTGCACCATTGGGACGAAGCACTGGGGAACTTTCTGCTGCCACGGTACACCGAACGATTGGCGGAGCTTACAGAGCAAAACGCCGTCCTGCACAGTCAGTTGGCCGCAGCCCGGGACGCCCTGACGGAAAATGAAGCTTTCCGCAGCCTGACCGGATGCGGCCGGGCGGAGGGCAGCTGGCAGCCGGGGCAGGTGGTTGTACGCCGCGCCCATAGTGTGACCCTCTCCTGTACCGGCCAGGAAGGCGCAGCCGTGCTTGATCCCCAGGGGCGGTATGCGGGGCGGGTCACCCGCAGCGGTACCAACGACACCTGCGAAGTCACCCTGGTGGGCGCGGAAGATTTTTCCTGCGCCGGGCTGGCGGGCGGTTATGCCGGACTGCTGGAATATTCCGGCGACTGGACCCTGACCGCCCTGCCCGCCGACTGCGGGCTGAGCGCCGGCACCCCCGTTACAACACCGGGCGGTTACTGGCTGGGCACCCTGGCCGCCGCCCCGCAACCCGACGAGGATGGTCTGACCGCCTGTGCCCCGTTGACTGACACGGCAGATTTGAGCAGTACGGTCTTTTTTGTAAAAATTGGATAGTGGATTGCCATTTTGACAAAAATCGCCTATACTGTGTATATGATCAAGGGAGGTGTGGTGTCATGGCAAAGCCAAAGCGCGAATCCGCGCGGGGGCACGGGCGGATCGCCGTGCTGCTGGTGCTGTGCTGCCTTGTATTTTTGGCTTTTTTTGCACGGTTGGCCTGGATGCAGTTTGCCATGGCAGACCACTATGCGGAAAAAGTAGCCGAGGCCAGTTCAGCCAGCTACACCATAGAACAGCACGCGGCACGGGGTACCATTACCGACCGCAACGGCACGGTACTGGCGCGGGACACCACCGTATACGATCTGTATTTGCGGGTTCCCGCCCCGCCGGGAAGTGATTTACAACAAACCGTACAAACAGTGCAGGCCATCATAGGCGGCAAGGATGTGGAAACACAACTTGCCGCCTTTTGTTCTGCCGTTTCGGCGGGGGAACTTCTGGTAGCGGAATCTTTGGACGATGAAAGTATGGCGGTCATTTACAAGGCCGGGTTGGTACAAAACGGTGCGGTCCGCCTGGCTGCACGCGGGGAGCGTACCTGGCCGGAGGGTTCCCTGCTGCCCCATGCCCTGGGTTTTACCGGGGCCATTACCGCCGAGCAATGGCCCGCCGCCCAGGAAAAAGGGCTGGCTATGGACAGCATCATCGGCCAGAGCGGACTGGAAGCCGCTTACGATGACCTGCTGCGGGGGCAGGACGGCCAGCTGCTGATCAACACCGGGCTGGACGGCGCCGTGCGCACCACTATACAGAAAAGCTCCCCCATCCCCGGTTCCACCCTGGTGCTGACCCTGGACGCCGACCTGCAAGGCGCCCTGCAGGCCGCCTTGCGGGACCAGATCCTCCACTTGCAGACCACTGCCGCACCGGGTGGTGGGCGGGAAGCCCGTGCCGGGGCAGCCATTGTGGTGGATGTAAAAACCGGCGGGATTCTGGCTGCCGCCAACTGGCCGGGTTATAATCTGAACAACTACCGCAGTGATTATTCCACCCTGGCGGCAGAGGAAACCGCGCCCTTGCTGGACCGCGTTTTTCAGGGGTTGTACGCACCGGGGTCCGCCTTCAAACCGGCCGTGGCTGCCGCCGCTCTTTCGGCCGGGTTTGACGCCTCCGACACGGTCAATTGTACCGGCCGATACCTGTATTACAGCGGTTACCAGCCCGGCTGCCTGCAATACGGCCACGCCGGGCCGGTGGATATGCGCACCGCACTGGAACACAGCTGCAATATCTTTTTCTATGATGTAGGGCGCCGTCTGGGGGTGGATGCCTTCAGCACCATGGCCAGACAACTGGGGCTGGCTGCTTCCACCGGTGCCGAAGTAAACGAAGCGTCCGGTCGACTGACCTGGTCCGATGATGAAAATTTTCAGGCAGGGCTTACACTGATGGCTGCCATCGGCCAGGGTAATACTGCCGTGACCCCTGCCCAACTGGCGGTATATGCCGCCACGCTGACCAATTACGGGCAGCGCCCCACCTTGCACTTTGCCGACCACGCGCAAAACCCTGCCACCGGGGAAATCGTATGGCAGTATGAGCCGCAGTTTACCACCGTGGAAGGCGGTGACGCTGTGTTCGGACCCATCCGGGACGGCATGAAACGCATGGCCCAGACCAACCGCTATTTGCGGGAAGCCCCCGTAGTGTGTGCCGCCAAAACCGGCAGCCCGCAGCTGGCCGATACGTTGTCCAACGGCACCCACTATGTAAATTCCGTGTTGATCGGCTATGCGCCTGCCGATGACCCGCAGATTGCCGTGGCCGTGGTTTTGGAGTACGGCGGCGGCGGTTCCAACGCCACACCGGTCCTGCGCGCCGTACTGGACGAATATTTTACCAGATAAATCATACTTTTATGCACCATTATTCCATATTTTGTACAGCATTCTAAACAGTTCCTTGTTAAAACGTTCAAAAATGCGTGTTTTTTTTTAATCAAAAAGTCAGTTGTCCCCACGTAGAAAGTGTGCTAGAATATGAATGAGATAGTGTCGCGGTTCTGTGCGGCCAACAAATACAGGAGGCGCACCCTTGAACGCACAATGTATCATGATCTGTTCCGGCAAAGGCGGCACCGGTAAAAGTACGGTTTCGGTTTTGCTGGGTGCCGGTCTGGCGCGTCTTGGCCGCAAAGTACTGCTGGTGGAACTGGATTCCGGCCTGCGCAGTGTGGATATTATCGCCGGCGTATATGGCCGTACTGTTTATGATATTGAGGATGTTCTCTGCGGTCGGTGCGAGGGCAACAAAGCTATCGTCCCCAGTCCGCTGTATCCCGGGCTTTCGGTCATCAGCGCACCTTATGAAGGCGGCGCAGTGGACGCCGCCCCCCTGGGGCGCCTGCTGATGGCCATGCGCCCGTATTTTGATTTTGTGCTGTTGGACACCGCTGCCGGTATGGGGGCTCCCTTTACCGCGGCGGCCGCAGTGGCGGACAAAGCGCTGCTGGTGCTG
>NZ_JACJKP010000470.1 GCF_016901605.1 Gemmiger formicilis | reverse complement strand
AGAGGCTGGTGGGTATTGCCGATATCGCCGGAGAAAACAATGATTTCCGGCGCACGCCCGGCTTCGGTGACGCGCACCGAGATGGACGAGCTGCCCAGCAGATGGCCCACATCGGTAAAGCAGACTTCGATTTTGCCGCCTTCGTCCTCGAAAAGCGTCTGCCAACCCCCATAGGGGCAGGGCACGAACTGCTTCATGACCCGTTCGGCATCCTCCACGGTATAATCCGGTTCTACCATGGCCGCGCCGCTGCGCTGAGCTTTACGGTTTTTCCATTCCGCTTCCTGTTCCTGAATATGAGCGGAATCCCGCAGCATAATACCGCACAGGTCCATGGTGGCATCGGTAGAATAGATGGGGCCGCGATACCCATTTTTATACAGGTACGGAATCTGCCCCGAATGGTCGATGTGGGC
>NZ_JACJKP010000469.1 GCF_016901605.1 Gemmiger formicilis | reverse complement strand
GGGCCATTTGTTTTATACAGGAAGCCCAAAACAGCGACCTGACCTTACAGCAGCAGGTCCTTTTGTGCCGCCGGGCTTTGCGCAAACTGCGCTGGCCCTGTGTGGAGGAATTGTATGCCCAGGCCGGTACCGAAGACTGCCCCCTTTCGATGCGGCCGGGTATTTCTGACCTGCAGCGGGCTGCGGCCGCCCACGAAGCCGACGTACTGCTGGTGGTGGACGCCGGACACCTGCACTGTGACCGCCCCGAACTGGAAGAACTACTCTCCACTTTGCTGCAGCACGGCATTCATACCTTCGGGGCCAAAAGCGGATTCTGGATCGAACCGGGAGGCCGCCACTGGATGACCCTGCCCGGCTACGGCATAAAATCTTAAGACGAAGCCATACAGCCAAAAGTAAACGACAATTCCTCC
>NZ_JACJKP010000468.1 GCF_016901605.1 Gemmiger formicilis | reverse complement strand
CGGCACCCGGCAGATCGGCGGTATTGCAGGCACCAACACGGTCACCGGCATCATCACCGGCTGCACGGTGAACGGCAGTGTGTACGGCGACCATTTCGTGGGCGGTATGGCCGGTCAGAACGACGGTGTCATCTCTCAATGCACCAACCAGGCCGCCATCAATACCACCGTCAACGAAAATGAAGTCAACCTGAAAGATCTCACGGTAGAGGACCTTCTCACCACCGAGCGCGCTTCCGATATTACCGATATCGGCGGCATCGCCGGCGGTTCGGCCGGTGTGGTGCGTGCCTGTATCAACCGGGGTGCCGTGGGGTATGACCATATCGGTTACAACGTGGGCGGCATTGCCGGCAGTCAGACCGGTTACATCGAAGGCTGCGTCAACAATGGTACCGTTCACGCCCGCAAGGAGGG
>NZ_JACJKP010000467.1 GCF_016901605.1 Gemmiger formicilis | reverse complement strand
GGCGGTGCAGGTAATCCAAAGAGCACCGATGGCATCTATGTAACTTCATACTTCTGGGAGAAAGTCCTCCAGAAGGATAGCTTGTTGGATATTCTGCAAAAGTTCATTAACTACGAAAGAACAGAAAAAAAAGAGACTTTGCCGGACGGTTCCACAAAGAAAACCGTCAGCAGCAAAGTCATTTTCCCACGGTATCACCAGTTGGATGTCGTGCGTCAACTGGTCAATCATGTTAGAACTAATGGTGCTGGACATAACTATCTCATCCAACACAGTGCCGGTTCCGGCAAGTCTAATTCTATCGCTTGGACGGCTTACCGTATGGCCAGCCTCCACAACGAAAATAACGATCCAATTTTTAACAGCGTAATCATTATTACAGACCGCCGTATTCTCGATCAACAGTTGCAGGCCACCG
>NZ_JACJKP010000466.1 GCF_016901605.1 Gemmiger formicilis | reverse complement strand
CCTGCCCACCATCATCACGGTGAGCAAGGCCAGCCTGGACGCTGTGCCGGAAAGCTACTATGAAGGCAGCCTGGCTTTGGGCGCCACCCATGAACGCAGCGTGTTTTTTGCCGTGCTGCCCGCCGCCAAGAGCGGCGTGCTCTCTGCGGTGATCCTGGGCATCGGCCGCGCCATCGGCGAGACCATGGCCGTGGTCATGGTGGCCGGCAACCAGACCTGGATGCCCAAGGGCCTGTTCCAGGGTCTGCGCACCATGACCTCCAACATCGTCATTGAGATGGGCTATGCCGCCGATCTCCACCGGGAGGCTCTGATCGCCACCGGCGTGGTGCTCTTCGTTTTCATTCTTCTGATCAACCTCTGCTTCAGCATCGTGAAAGGGGGCAGCAAAAATGCCTGAGATCACCGTGAACGGCAA
>NZ_JACJKP010000465.1 GCF_016901605.1 Gemmiger formicilis | reverse complement strand
AGCCTTCGGCTTACGGTCGAGCAGGTGCTCGATCTCGAGGATCTTGGCGGCTTCACGCACGCGCTTGTCGATCTCGTCCTTGGGCATCTTGCGCAGTTCCAGGCCGAACGCCATGTTCTTGTACACGGTCATGTGCGGGTACAGAGCGTAGTTCTGGAACACCATGGCGATGTCACGGTCTTTCGGCGGAACATCGTTGATCAGGCGATCGCCAATGTACATCTCACCGCCGGAGATCTCTTCCAGACCGGCGATCATACGCAAGGTGGTGGACTTACCGCAGCCGGAAGGACCGACGAAAACGACGAATTCCTTATCGGCGATTTCCAGGCTGAAATCGGGAACGGCAACAACGTTACCGGGGTAAACCTTTTTAACGTGACGGCAGCTGATAGAAGCCATGACAAAACCCTCCAAATATGG
>NZ_JACJKP010000464.1 GCF_016901605.1 Gemmiger formicilis | reverse complement strand
GCGGCAAGACCGGCCGGGTCTACGGCGATTTGAACACCCTGCTGGTGATGATGAAGGGCATCCCCCTGGCCTACGACAAGGACATGCAGGAGGACAAGGAGGCCATCTTCGACGCGGTGGATACCCTGGAACTGTGCCTGCGCACCGTGACCCCCATGCTGGCCACCATGACCCCGCTGCCCGCCAACATGCGCCGGGCGGCGGCCAAGGGCTTCATCAACGCCACAGACTGCGCCGACTACCTGACCAAGAAGGGTATGCCTTTCCGGGATGCCTACAAGTGCACCGGCACCATGGTGGCGGCCTGCATTGCCGCCGACAAAACGCTGGAAGAACTGACCCTGGACGAGTTCAAGCAGTACAGTGATCTGTTTGAGGAAGATGTGTACCATGCCATCGACCTGACCACCTGCTGCGAGGGCC
>NZ_JACJKP010000463.1 GCF_016901605.1 Gemmiger formicilis | reverse complement strand
CGATTCCCAGTCGGCGGCAAATAGAAAGTGCTACCGGCTTTTGGTCACCTGTAAGGACCTTTACTTTTACATGAAGTGCCTGCAGCTTTCCGATAGCACTGGCAGCGCTTTGCCTGGGTGCGTCAAGGAAGGCTATATATCCCAGCAGGATACAGTCTTCTTCCAACTGATCGGAAAGTATGGTTTCCTGTACCGGTTTGTAGGCCACCGCGATAACCTTCATGCCGTCTTCCAGCATTTCATCCACGACTGCGTGGGCGCTGAAAAGTACGTCCGTTTCCGCCGGAGTAATTTTTCCTTTGTATTCAGCCCGGGTGGTTCCTGGAATCCCTGTGGACGCAGGTTCTCATCCTGCAGCTGCTGCGTACACCAAAACTGCCTTTCCTGCAAAGCAGACCGGGCGGTATGGTGGTGGCGGTGACGG
>NZ_JACJKP010000462.1 GCF_016901605.1 Gemmiger formicilis | reverse complement strand
CCTGGGCCGCACAGATGCCGAGGATAATATCGAAAACGATAAAAAATCCCTGCACATAATTAAAGAAGAAGGTGTTCCCGGCGGTCAGCATACAGAACAGGGCCAGTGCCGCATAGGCACCGGTCAGCCATCCCATCATTACCAGGGCGGGCTTCATCAGGAACCACAGGGCTTTTGCCATCTCAGACTCCCTCCCGTTCATGGCCGCACAAAGCCACAAAAACCTTTTGCAGCGAAAGAGCGGTACAGTCTACATCCAGACCGCGGGCCAGGATATTGTCTGCCGTGGCCCGTACCGTACAGCATTTCTGGCGGCCCAGGGTTTCGGTGTGCAGTACCTCATATCCCGTACAGGCGGCATCCACCACATCTTCCCGTCCCGATACCGCACAGAACCGGGCCAGCAGTTCGTCGGCGTCGCAGTC
>NZ_JACJKP010000461.1 GCF_016901605.1 Gemmiger formicilis | reverse complement strand
CGGTCTGCATGGGCTGGGTAACAGGTTCACGGCTGACAACGCCGGGAGCCTCGTGTTCGATGGGGCGGGTCTCGGTGCACTCGATGGGGCCCAGGCCGTCAATGGGGCGGCCCAGCGCATCCACCGCACGGCCGATCAGGGCTTCGCCTACCGGCACATCGGCGGGGCGGCCGGTGCGGCGCACCAGGCTGCCTTCGGTCAGGCCTTCGGCGCTGCCCATCAGCACCACACCGGTGCGCTTGCGGCGCAGGTCCAGGATCAGACCGGCGGTGCCGTTCTCAAACTCCACACGTTCACCGTAGACGGCGTGGCGCAGACCGCTGACGTTGGCAATGCCGTCGCCGATCTCGATGACGCGGCCGGTCTCGGTGGCCATGGTGTCCCCGGCGCTTCCGGAAAGGGCGTCCTTCATCTGGGCGGCCAGCT
>NZ_JACJKP010000047.1 GCF_016901605.1 Gemmiger formicilis | reverse complement strand
GGTGACCGGTGCATACATAAAAAAGGGCATCAGTTCATGCAGGCTGTCGTAAAACTGCTGGTAGGCCAGTTCCACCTGGTCCCCCAGTCCGGCCACAATGGCGTCCCGTTCTTCCGGCGTATTGCCCAGGTAGTAGATATCCGGCATGGCCAGGGCATAGGGCCGCACCACAGCGTCGTACTGGCGAGCCAGGGCGTTGACGGTTTCCCCGTTGATTTGCTCGTGCAGTTCGTCCACTTTGGCGGCCAGTTCCGCACGGTTGGCCTCGTTTTTCAAAAAGCGCTGGTGCAGCAGTACGCCCCAGTAATTGGCTACCCCGTGTTCCCAGCTGCCGTAGTTCCCGGCAATGCCTTCCACGGTGTCCTCCTGCCAGTGCAGGCAGTTGTCGCCGTCCCAGGGGATGAAGAACCACTTCTGGCTGTTCAGCGGGCTGTAGAGATAAAAGTTCTGCACGGTGGTATCATTGTTGCCCATCAGAATGTTATAGGCCAGCCAGGTAAGGTAGTTATCCCGGTCGATGTACTCCCCCACGATCTTGTTGATATCCACACTGCGGTCGGCGATCATATTCACCAGATCCATGAGTTTCTGGTTGTCCTTCCGGCCCTTACAGCTGAGGATGCTGTCAAAGGCTGCCTGGTCGAAGGCCGGATCATCAAAGTTTTTCAGCCCGTCCGACATCTCGAAATTGAAGCTGATGGCCTTGTACAGGTATCCTTCGGAGTCCAGCCCGTGGTTTGCCAGGTATTTTTTGGTGGGCACTTCGGCCTGGGTGAACAGGCCGTAATCAGTAAAGGTGGTTTCCCCCGCCGTTTCGTCCTTGATGTAAAGCCGCACAAACTGGGTGCGCAGGCTGGAAATACCCGTTACCGGGCGCAGCAGGTCAAAATAGAGTTTGTTGCGCATCCGGGTGGCGTCAAAGTTATGTTTGTTCAGGGCAATGTTGCTTTGCCCCCGCCAAAGCCCAGCCTCATCATCCAGGGCCAGCTTGTAGGATTTCTGGGGCCGGACCGAGGAGGAATTGCCCCGCACCCGGATGGTGGCATTGCTGGTGGTGGCGTCATACCCCAGCATACCGGGCTGGGGGCCTTCGGCGTTGCCCACCTGCACAATGGCCCGGGCAAAAATATCGTTGGCCACGTGGCTGTCCTCCACAAAACGGACCGCGCTGTTCACCTCGGCAAAGGTGTGGTCGGTATCCGACCCGGCATCTCCCCGCTGTACCGTGACGTAAAAATACACCAGGCTCTGGGGGTCATCCTCGCTGTAGATGCTCTTGTTTTCCGCCATGCCCACGGTGTTGATATCCTGGGCAGTCTCCGGCGTAAGGGTGTTTTCCGCCGCCGGTTCCCCGATGCTGTCCCTGGGGTCGGCGGAAGGCTTCCACCAGAAGGCCACCCCCAGCGCCAGCGCAACCAGCAGCACAAACAGGGCGATCTCGATTTTATTCCCGATCTTGTTCACGGGGTTTCCTCCTTTGCGCAAAAGCCCGGTCGATCCGGGCCAGTTCTTCCTCTGCACGGCAGAGCACACCGCCCTGGGGTGCGGCAAACAGCGGCTGTTCACAGAAAACATGGTATTCCAGCTGTTCCAGATACCGCCGCAGCCGCCGCAGCACCCAAAACCCGGTCACAGCGCCCGCCAGCAAAAAGCCCGCGCCCCAGGTATCGGGCCCCAGAGCCAGAGTCACCAGCGAGCCGCCCACGCTCAACACCGCAAACAATGCCGCCGCCCGGCAGGCCCCGGCGCGGTCGTCAAAATAGAGCAGCAGTACCGTACCGCATTTGACCAGCCCGTACAGGCAGTACCCGAAGCAGAGCACCCGGAAGGTACCGGCCATGGTTTCGTCCAGCCCCACCGTCTGCAAAAAATTGCCCAGAAACGCCACCGACCCGATGGCCACGATCAACTGCATCTGCATCATGTGGGAAAGTTCCGCGTACAGTACCGCTTCCATCTCCTGTTTGGCAGCACGGATATCTTCCAGCCGGCCGCCGTAAAGAATGGCGTCAAAGTAGGCGCGGTGGCGCACGGCAAAGCGGGTCTCCAGCTTGACCACAAACTGTACCAGCATGGGCAGGATGGTCAGGGTGGCAAAAAAGGCGGGCACATCATACCGGGCACAGTAGACCCCGGTGGGGAACACCTGCCCCCGGTATGCGCTGGCCCAGAACACAAAGTTGTGCCCGTACAGCCCCACACCCAGCAGCAGTCCCGTAAGGAGCAGCCCGGCGTAGCGCTGCAGCGCCGGAAAAAACACCACCAGGTTCCAGCCGCCGGAGGGGTAGCAGGCCAGCAGCTGCCCCATGTAAAGAAACAGCAGCACCAAAAAGCCCAGCGCCGTCCCCCACAGGGCCGCCGAAAGCGGCGCAACCCCCAGCCGCAGAAAGACCCATGCCAGCACCAGCGCCGTGGCGGTGCCTGCCAGGAACCCCAGCAACAGATACTCATACCGCTTGACGGCGGAAAGGCAGGCCATCTGCACCCAGAGCACCAGCAGCACACAGAACAGAAGCCCCGCCGCCAGCTGCACGTTCCACCCTACCGGCAGCGTACACAGGTAGGCCCCTGCTGCCGGGGCCCCCAGCAGCAGCAAAAAGAACGCCACACCGTACAGAGCAGGCATAACATCCTGCAGGCGCCGGCGGTAGATGCAGTCTGAGATGAAGCGGTCCAGAAAAAGCAGCACCGTATCGGCCAGCAGCAGCGAAAAGACCATGGCATAGGTCATGAAAAAAAGGAACTGCTCCCGCACCCGGTAAGGCGTACCGAAGCCCATCATCAATCGCTGCAGGGCCACCAGCAGCACAATCATCAGCATCATGGGGCCCTCGGTAACAACGGCAGCCAGGGAATAGCCCCGCAGCACCGCAAAGACGCTGTCGTCCCGGAATACCTTTTTCAGTTCAAAGCCGATGCCCGCCATGGGCAGTTCACCTCCTGCTGTGTGTTTTGTACCGCTTCCCGGTACAGGCTGCGGTAAGCAGCCAGAAAGTCCTTGTCCTGGTAGAACCGCACCACCCGCCGGTAGCCGTTTTCGGCCAATGCGCGCAGCTGCGCCGGGCTGCGGCTGATTTCCAGAATTCCGTCCGCAATGGCGGCGGGGCTCATCACCGGCACCACCCGGCCCGCCGGGCCCAGGCCGTCGCCTGCGCCCTCGATGATCTCCCGGCAGGCCCCCACGTTGGTTGCCACCACCGGGCGGCGGGCGGCCATGGCTTCCAGCAGCACAAAAGGCTGCCCCTCCGAAATGCTGGTCAGCAGCACCAGGTCCAGTTTCGGCAGCCAGTCCGTCACATCGGCCCGGCCCACAAACCGGATGTCCGGGCAGTCCAGCCGACGAATCAGCGCTTTGCACTCCTCGTAATAGTCTGGGTCTTCATCGCAGGGGCCGATGAGGTCCAGGGTGGCATCGGGCCGGGCCGCCTTGATGCGGTGGAAGCTGTAGATCATGGTTTTCACATCTTTGATGGGCACAATGCGCAGCACCGCCCCGATATGCAGCGGGTGGGGGGCCGGGTCCAACGGCGGCATGGCGGCAAACCGTCCCACATCGATGCCGTTGGGAATGACCTGGCATTTGCGTTCCTCGGCACCCAGGCCGATCTGCAGTTCCCGTGCCCCTTGAAACAACGACACGATGGTGCCCGCCTGCCGGTAGGCCGCCTGGCTCAACGCCCGGAAATACCCGATCCAGGTGGGTTTGAAATATCCCGGCACCCAGTCGGCCTTGAGGATCTCCTCCTCCCGTTCCCGGGTATAGATGCCGTGCTCGGTGACCAGGTAGGGTTTCTGGGCAAAGTAGCTGAACTTGGCCCCCAGCAGCCCCGCGTAGCCGGTGGCCACCGTATGGTAAAGGTCTGCCTCCGGCACCGGGCAGCGCAGCAGTTCCAGCGCGGGCAGCAGCATGGAACGCAGCGCCCAGAACAAATCCTTGAACGGCGTGTTGCGCCCGGGACCTTCCGCCAGCCCCTGTACCAGAGAAAGAAATTCTTCTGACATGAGGAACTGCTGCACCGGCAGCGGATTTTTGCCGCCGAACAGTTCAAACAGCTGGCTCCAGTCGGGCGCGGTGCCCCGTACCAGGTCCAGCAGTGCCCGGCGCTGGGCATCGGTAAGGGGCCGTTCCGCCGATGGTGCCGCGTCCGGTACCATGGGTTCATCCAGAAAATATTCCCGGATTTCGGTCACATTGGCGGGGATAGGGTAGCGGAATTGCCCCCGCTGCCGGCTTTCCGCCCCGATGGATACAATGACAAACTGATGTTCGGGCATCCGCTGCACCAGCATCTGTACCCAGGCCGACACGCCGCCCACCACATAGGGGTAACACCCCTCCACGATCAGACAGATTTTCATGCCGCCACCAGCCTTATGGAAAAATTGGGGCTTTCCACCGTGACCAGATAATACCCCATCCCCTTGCCGGCACTGATGCGGCGAATCGTACAGTTTTCGTCGGTGGTTTTTGGGGTACGGTCGGTCTTGAGGTAGAAGCTGACAGGACCCAGGAAGTTTTCCACACTGCCGCGGATCTCGTCCTGTGCCACAATCAGGTGGGGGTCCGCCGCGTCGCAGATGCGCAGGGCGTTGCCGGCTTCGGTGGACGTGAGGGACCGCAGCCAGGGGTAACTGGTGTGGATATCCTTCATCCAGGCACAGTAGGCGCGGTAGAGTTCCTCCCAACTTTTGCCGCCGCTGCGATCCGGGTCGAACACATCATCGGGATGGATAAAGTGAGAGAATGTTCCGTACAGCCCCAACGCACTGAGGGCCGACATCTGCTCGTAATCATCGGGCGCCATACCGGCGGTTACCCGGGGGAACTCGGCAATGCCGTCCTCCGCCACAGTAAAATCCTGCACGTACACGTCTCCTTCCTCCTCCTCGTTGGTGTAAATACCCGAGATCACTTCCAGGTCGGGCAAAGCCTGCCGGGCAGCCTGCCGGCCTTCGGCGCTGAGATAGTTGGACGGCGGCACATAGCTGCGCAGCGTGACCGCCGGGAACATCTGCCCGGTGATCTCTTTCAGCCGGGTCAGGGAGGCGGTCATATCCGCCACATTGGCCCAGGGCTGGTAGTGCATATCGGCGGGGGTCCCGCCCGCACCGGTAAGCGGCTGATGGTTGTAGCCGTGGGCGCCCATCTCGCAGCCGTTTTTCAACAGGCTGTTGCCGAAATACAGTTCGGTGGCCGACTCGGTATAGGTCTGTCTGGCCGGGTCGGTCTCATCATTGTAGGTAGCCACAAACAGCCCGGTATACACATCGCCGTATGCTTTGGCGATCTGCAGCATATCGGGCCACCAGATATCCCGGTAAAATTCCTTGGCGGAACGGTTGTATTCATCCCGCACCACGTCGCTCTCGCTCTCATACTGGGGCGAGGGGAAATCGTCGATGAACAGGCACAGCGCATTGACCACCGGATACATAACGGTATCGGACAGGGTGTTGACGCACCCCGCCACAATGCCCCGCCAGAAATCCCCCTTGCCGGAGGTGGAGTTGAACACCGCCACCCGTCCCCGGCCGCAGTCGTAGGACCAGATCAGCGGGGTGCGGCGGCCCGCGGCATCCTCGGCCCAGGCATAGACACAGGCGCTGTCCTCCAGGGTGACCGAGAGAGCCACATCGGAAAACGTTTCTCCCGAGAAAGTCCGGCCCGCCATACCGGGGAGCAGATCCTGCTCAAAAGAGATGGTATCGTAGGTCAGGTAATCCCCAAAATCCACAATGCCCATCCGCCGGTATCCGGTGTCAAACTGCGCCCCCAGCGATTCCGGCACGGTGGCCAGCAGCAGTTTGCCGCCCTCTTCCACATAGTTCATCAGCCGGGCACAGGACTCGGTCATTTCGTCCTCCCAGTAAGCTGTGGCCAGGATCACCATGTCATAGTCGGTATAGCTGACGCTCTGGGTACGGGTCAGGTCCAGGGAATCCGCCCGGATGCGCAGGTGTTCCAGCGCCAGGCGGATATTTTTTTCATACCCCAGGGAATCTTCCCGCCCGGGGCTGTAAAGCACCAGCGCCCGGGGGGTGGTGTCCTGGGTGACCTGCAAAGCCGCCGTGACCGGTTCCTCCAGCAGGGTAACGGCCTGCACCGCCGGGCGCCGGACCAGCCCCTGCAGGGCAAGGCCGTTGTTGCTGATGAGAATGACCACCGCAAAAGCCACGCACAGGCAGAGCAGCGCCGTCAGTTTTTTACGATCTCTGTTCACGAAAAATCCTCTTTTCTGAAAGCCCGCACCCAAGCCAGCGTACGGGCGGTAAGCAGTACCGGGCGGTCACGCAGGCCATGCAGAAAATTCTGCAGCCCTGCCCCGTTTTTGGCGTGTACGCACGCCGCCAGCTGATCCTGCACAGCCTGCTCACTGTGGGGATACAGCGCCAGATACCGCGCGCAAAGCTGCTGGACCCGCTGCCCGGCCCCCTGCTGCAGTTCCAGCTGAATCCGGTGGTGCAGGCATGGTTCCGAAGGGTGATCGGCCCGCAGCATACGGTCACTCAGGGCCAAATAACGGCCTCGCTGTCGGCGCCGCACATCGGCATCGAACAGGTCGGTCTGCAAAACCCTGTACAGCAGGTCTTCCCATACGGCACAGGCTTCGCTGTCCCGGGGGTCCTGCCGCCAACAGGCTTCGGCTTCATCCAGCCGCTGCTGCACCTTGCGCCGCAGTTCCATGATGGCCACGCTGGCATAGTGGGAGGTTTCCCCGTCCTCATTGGCCAGCGCACGGCGCAGCACCGGCAGGTAGACCAGCGGGTCCTCCACGTCCAGCAGCCGCATCACCGCCTGACGGCGGTACGACCGGTCGGACAGCTGCAGCGCTTCCTCCATGGAGACCCGGTCACATTCGGCGGCCACATCGGGCTTTTGCAGGCGGCGCAGATCGTCCGGGTGGAATACCTCCCCCCGGTAAAATTCATGGTAATCTTCCGGGGATGCGCTGCGGGCCCGGCAGTCACAGAACCAGACCAGCAGCGGCCCCGCTCCCGGCAATGCCAGGCAAAACACCAGGCAGAACGCCCCCTTTTGCAGGCTGCCCGCCTGCCGGGCCGCCACCCAGGCATACAGCAGACTGAAAGCCAGATACAGCCCCCCGACCAGGGCCATGGTCCCGGCCGTCACAGTGCCACCTCCCCGGCGCAGGCCGCTTCCTGCCGGGGATCGTCCAGCGCACGCACCAGGTTGCGCTCGATCAATCCCACCACCACCTTCAGCAGGTCCTGATAGTAGGTTGTAAAATGGTCCGGTTCCAGATCATAGGCTGCCACAATACCGTACAGACGCCCGCCGCACCGGATCGCCGCCGCCAGGTCGGGGCGGTCGGGGTTCAGTTCGGTGTTGGCAAATACCGGCTGGTGCGCAAACACCGCCCGCAGGGCTGCCAGTCTTTTGCCGTCCGGTACCATGGGGGCACGCCCCTCCATAGGGGCTGTGCAGGCCGCCAGATGCGCCCCACGGCCGTCGGGGTCCATACGGTAGACCGCCACCCGCTCACACCCCAGCAGATCTTCCACAATGTTCACCGTATGCTGCAAAATTTGGGGCGGGTCCAAAGCGTCCAGTTCCTGTACAATGCGGTACAGGTTGGCAAAACTGTGCCGTTCTGCGGCAATGCGCTGCTGCAGCCGGCTTTTGATCTCGATGGTCTCTTCCTGCACGGCCTGCAGCTGGCTGCATTTTTCTTGCAGCTGCCGGTTCTGGCGGCGCAATGCCTCCCGTTCTTCCCGCCGTCGTCCGCTCTGGTACCCCAGCACTGAACCGGTGACCGCATAAATCACAAAGGGCACCCAGGTATCCACGCTGTAAAGCAGATAGCTGATATCCACATAGGACACCGCCAGACTGTATAAGTAAGAAAGGGACGCCAACACCACCGCTGCCAGTCCCATGCCGCTGCCGTAGCAGCTGGCCACCAGCGCCACAAACATCAGCCGGATATCCACATATTTCAGGTCCGACACATCTTTGGAAAAGCGCAGCAGCACCAGTGTGATGCCAAACAGCCCCAGCATTTCCGCCGTGCTGCGCAGCGCCGGGTGGGATTTGCCCCTCCGGGTCTGTGCTATTCGGTCCGGTTCCATATGGCGGACGTTTGGGACATCCCGCAGCATCTGCCAGCCGTTTTCTTCCAGAAGCGTGTAGGGCATCCACCCTGTGGCAGTTTTCAGCGGTTCTGCAGCATACCGGTCGGCGGGCATGGTATGGCGTTTATTTTCCCACTGAATATTTGCTTTTTGCCCCGCGGCCCGTTCCAGGCAGTGGAACCAGTTTTCCATGGTCAGCGGATGCCCCGTGACCAGCTGGTAACTGCCGGTCACACCGTGAAGTATCATACGGTAGAGCGCCGCCGCCGCATCCCCTGCTTCCACCGCGTCCACACAGTCTTCCGGGCTGTAAGGACACTGCAGGGAACATCCTTCCCGGATGGCCTGCAGCGCCATCCCGGCAATGCCCAGATCTTCCGGCGCGGCCCGCCCGTACACCCAGCCCAGGCGCACCACCAGCAGGGGCAGACCGTCGGCGTCCCGGCTGGCGCGGCAGCGCAGTTCGGCCCCGGCCAGTACCGCCTGCCGCGGGGTCAGCGGCCCCTGCCAGGCCAGTTCCACCGAGGAGAGATACACAAAGCAGCGCAAAGAATACTCCCGCAGTGCGGTGAGCAGTTCCCCCAGCGGTTCGGTCCGGGCATCGGCTGCCGCATCGGGGCCTTCCCGCAGACCGGCGGTCAGCACGATCACCGCGTCGATGCGGTGGCTGCGCAGGATGGGGACAATCTGCGCAGCCTTATATTGCCCGCGGCAGATGGTTCCGTGCAATTTTTTGTCCCACAGGGTGCGCTTGGGTTCTTCCGTCAGCCAGCAGACGTCGTGGCCTTCCCGCAAAAAGTGTTCCGCCGTGGTTTTTCCCACCAGGTCCCACGGTCCGGCAAACAGTATGTTCATCGGTATTCTCCTCCCCGGCCCGCTACGGCGCCTGCCGAAAATGTATATACACTGTACTGCCCGGCGGCCGAGAAATCTGCCGAAATCTTTCCCCATTTTGCAGAAGATACAAAAAGACCCTGACCAAATGGTCAGGGTCTTGCCGGGGTACGCGGTTGGGTGCTTTTATTTTTTTCGTTTCACCGTGTTTTTCGGTTCATCCTGTCTCGTTCAAAGGCATACCGGCACGGGCTTGTCCATTACAAGGCTGCCGGGCGTTACCCGGCATTCCACGGCCAGCACCTCCACCCCGCCGGCGGCGGCCCGGCGCAGCGCCTGGCCAAAGGCGGGATGGGTCACATCATTGGGGGCAAAATCCACCATACCGCTCATCTGCAGCACAAAACAGACGGCGGCCTCATACCCCTGGGCCCGGCATTGAAGCAGTTCCTCCAAATGCTTGACCCCCCGCTGGGTGGGTGCATCGGGAAAACGGGCGTGGCCGTTTTCTTCCAGCGTAACACCCTTTACTTCCACAAAGCCCTTGCGGCCGTCGGCGGCCTCCCAGTAAAAATCAAAGCGGGAATTGCCCCAGAACGTCTCGGGCCGCAGCAGGGTCAGCCCCTGCCGGAACTGCCCGGCGCGGGCCCATTCGGCAAACACCTTGTTGGGGGCCTGGGAATCCATATTCACCAGCAGCGGCCCTTTCTGCACCGCCACCAGGTCGTACCGGGTCTTGCGGTTGGGGTTATCCCCCTGGGCCAGGTAGACCACCGCCCCCGGCACCAGCAGTTCCCGGCAGCGGCCGGTGTTTTTTACATGGACGGTTTCCTCCGCGCCGTTCAGCGCCACCCGGGCCACAAACCGGTTGGGCCGGGCCAGAAAGCGGGCTTCCTGAATGGTTGTATATTCCATGGAGTTTCTCCTGTCTGTATGGGATAGGGTGAGTATAACACCGTACGTTCCCCGGCGCAAGCCACGGTTTGCCGCTTGCGCAATCGAATCGCACGCATTATAATAAGATGTATCGGAAAATGGAATGACCTGTACCAACGCCGCCCCGCCGGGGCGAGGGTATGAACGGGGGGACCTGTACCGACCACGCGGGGCCGCGGCCCTGCCAGTTTGACAGAAATGAGGGAAATGCCAATGGAAAAGATCATGATGACCACTCCCCTGGTGGAGATGGACGGCGACGAGATGACCCGCATCCTGTGGAAGCAGATCAAAGATGAAGTCATCCTGCCGTACGTGGACCTGAAAACCGAGTACTATGACCTGGGCCTTGTCCACCGGGAAGAAACCAAGGATCAGGTGACCGTGGACGCCGCCAACGCCAACAAAAAGTACGGCGTGGCCGTCAAGTGCGCCACCATCACCCCCAACGCCCAGCGCGTGAAGGAGTACAATCTCTCCCAGATGTGGAAGAGCCCCAACGGCACCATCCGCGCCATTCTGGACGGCACGGTGTTCCGCGCCCCCATCATGGTCAAGGGCATTTCCCCGGTGGTACGCACCTGGCAGAAGCCCATCACCATCGCCCGCCACGCTTTTGGTGACGTGTACCGCGCCACCGAATACCGCGTACCCGGTGCCGGCAAGGCCGAACTGGTCTTTACCGGCGCGGATGGCACCACCTTCCGGGAGACCATCCATGATTTTGACGGCGCCGGTGTGATCCAGGGCCAGTTCAACAAGGACAGCTCCATCCAGTCCTTTGCACGGTCCTGCTTCCAGTTTGCGGTGGATACCAAACAGGATCTGTGGTTCTCCACCAAGGATACCATCTCCAAACAGTATGACCACACTTTCAAGGACATCTTCCAGGAAATTTACGACGCCGAATACAAAGAGAAGTTCGAAGCCCTGGGCATCGAGTACTTCTACACCCTTATCGACGATGCGGTGGCCCGCGTGATCCGCTCCAAGGGCGGCTTTATCTGGGCCTGCAAGAACTACGACGGCGACGTGATGAGCGATATGGTCTCCACCGCCTTCGGTTCCCTGGCCATGATGACCTCGGTGCTGGTTTCGCCGGAAGGCAACTACGAGTATGAGGCTGCCCACGGCACCGTTACCCGCCACTATTACAAGTACCTCAAGGGCGAAGAGACCTCCACCAACCCGGTGGCCACCCTGTTTGCCTGGTCCGGCGCGCTGCGCAAGCGCGGCGAACTGGACGGCATCGATGCCCTGGTCCGCTTTGCCGATGCCCTGGAAAAGGCTACCATCGACACCATCGAATCCGGCGTGATGACCGGCGATTTGTGCGCCATGTGGGAAGGCGAAGCCCCCGCCCGCAAGGTGACTTCGCTGCAGTTCCTGCAGGAGATCCGCCGCCACCTGGACGAAGCCCTGGCCTGATTGGATACTGCTTTTTCTTTAGGTGGGTATCGAAAGATTCACTGTATAGAAAGCCATATAAAAAGACCGGTAATCCCCTGCTGGGGACTACCGGTCTTTTTCATATTTTTCAGTTGCTGCCGGGCATTACCACGGAGTAAGTTCCAGGTACAGGTCCTTGTACTGGCGGGCAGAATTCTGCCAGGAGACATCCTTGGCCATGTCACGCTGGACCACCTCATCCCAGTGGTAGCGGTTGACAAAATACTCGGTCTTGGCACGGTTGACGGCATCCAGCAGCAGGCCCGCGTCGTAGCGGTCAAAGGTGAAGCCGTTGCCGTCTCCGTTGAAGATGTTGTAGGGCTGGACGGTATCTTTCAGACCGCCGGTTTCCCGCACGATGGGCAGCGTGCCGTAGTGCATGGCGTTGAGCTGGGTCAGGCCGCAGGGCTCAAAGCGGGAAGGCACCAGCAGCGTATCGGCGCCCGCGTAAATACGATGCGCACGGGATTCGTCGTACTGGATGCAGGCGCTGAACATGCCGCGGTAGGCATTCTCATAGTAGCGGAAGGTATCCTCGTACTGTTTGTCGCCGGTGCCCAGCACGATGACCTGGGTGTTGCCGTCCATCAGTTCGGGGATGATAGCATTGACCAGATCCAGACCCTTCTGGTTGGTCAGGCGGGAGATCAGGCCGATGACGAACTTGCCCTGATCCTGCACCAGGCCCAGTTCTTCCTGCAGAGCCAGCTTGTTTTCCCACTTATGGTCCAGCACGTTGGTGATGTCGTAGTTCACTGCCAAGGCCGGGTCGGTGGCCGGGTTCCACATATCGTAGTCGATGCCGTTGACAATGCCCCGCAGCTTGTAGCTGTGATAACGCAGGTGGTTCTCCAGCTTTTCGCCGTATTCGGGAGTCTGGATCTCCCAGGCATAGGTGCCGCTGACCGTGGTGATGCGGTCGGCATAGGCCAGGCCGCCCTTGAGCATGTTGGCATCCTCGTAGTCCTGTTTCAGGGCGCCCATCTCAAACACTTCGTCGGGCAGGCCGGTCCAGTACTTGATGGTGGGGATGTTGTAAATGCCCTGGAAACGCAGGTTGTGGATGGTCAGCACCGTCTTGGCGCGGCCCACCGGGGAATCCTGGAACATGGTGCGCAGATACACCGGCACCAGCGCCGCCTGCCAGTCATGGCAGTGGATGACGTCAGGAATCCAGTTCAGGAAGTTCAGGGCAGCCAGCGCCGCCTTGCTGAAATAGCAATATTTGGGGATGTCGTCCACCAGGCTGATGTAGGGATTGCCGGAGGAGAAGAATTCCTGGTTATCGATGAAGTCATAGACCACACCGTCCCAGACGTACTCCATAATGCCTACATAGTAGTTGCGGCCGGTCAGGCCCAGGTCCATGTAAAATTCGCCGCGATATACCATCTTTTCCTGGTACTTCTGCGGGATGCAGGCGTACCGGGGCAGAATTACGCGGACATCGCAGTTCTGCTTGACCAGTTCCCGGGGCAGTGCATACATAACATCGCCCAGACCGCCGGTCTTGACAAAGGGGTGACATTCCGATCCGATAAAAGCCACGCTTCTGCGAGGCGAAACATACGCTTCTTCCACAGGTGCTTCCTCCACCGGGCGTACCGGTTCTTCCGCAGGTGCCGGGGCCTCTTGCACAGGGGCGGGGGCTGCTTTTTTAGCCGCAGGTTTTGCTTTCTTTGCGGCGGGTTTGGTCTTTTTGGCGGTCGGCTTTTCTGCCTTCGCAGCAGGTTCGGCCTTCTCGGCAACAGGCTTCTCTGCCTTCGCGGCAGGCTCGGCCTTGTTGGCGGCGGGCTTTTCTGCCTTCACAGCGGGTTCGGCCTTCTTGGCGGCAGGCTTCTCTGCCTTCACAGCAGGTTCGGCCTTTTTGGCGGCGGGCTTCTCTGCCTTCACGGTGGGCTCGGCCTTTTTGGCAACGGGCTCTTCTGCTTTCGGGGCAGGTTCAGCCGTTTTGGCGGCGGGTTTGGTCTGCTCTGCAGCGGGCTTTACAGGCGCTGCAGCTGCAGCGGTCTTGCCCGCCGCAGCGTTTGCTGCCGCCGGCTGCTTTTTGGCGGGTTCCGGTTTCTTCCGTGCCATATCGTTACTCCCTTTCGATACCTCGTTCACTGGCACCGCGCCGCGAGCCTCCCTCAGCGGGCCCTCATACGCAGTGTTCGGCTCCGGCGGACAGCGGCCGTTACGGCTCTACCGTCCCATGAGCCTATATTGGAATACTAACATATTCCCGTCAAAATTTCAATCGCCGCCCCCACAATCCCCCATCAAATGCCCTATTTTCCTATATTATCGGATTTTTCTGTCCCCAAAAACGCACCATCCTTCTTTTTTCTCCGACGGAGTTACTGGGTTGCCGCTTGAAGGCAGTACCCTGGCAAAAAACGCGAAGCCTCACGGCTTCGCGTTTCTATCTCTTGTTATGCAGCGGTGCGTTCAGTCAGAATCCATGTGGGAATCCGCTTGCCCGTTGCCGGACGGTTTGCGTTTTCTGTTCCAAAGCAGATACAGCAGCAGGAGCAACAGCAGAAGCAGGAGCACAAGTCCCCACAACCATTCAGTGAAGCTGTAATGATGCGGTGCGGTTTCTGCACCGGTTCCGTCTGTTGCAGCCGTTTCGGGTGAGGCCGTTTCCGGAGTAGTATTGGTGGCAGCGGCAGCCGGAGCAGCTGCCGGTGGGACGGTTTCCGATGGGCCGGAAGCATTTTCAGAATACGCGGGTACCGGAACCATGGCAGCAGGTTTGCTGCCGGTAATCCCCGGAAGTACTTCGTTCAAGACGGGCATGCTTGCCAACGCATCGGTAAAAAGCGGTTGCGCTGCCATCGGTGCGGGCGTTCCCTGGGGGGCAGGCTGCGCAGCAGTCGTGTTCTCCTTGGTCGGGGACGGCGGCGGCGAGGCCGGTTCCTCGGTTTCCTCCGGCAGCACCGGGACAGAATAGCTCCGCAGGACCTCGCCCACATAATTGCCTTGGAAGGTAAGGGTCAGGGTCACCTGCCCGTTTTGCTCCTGCCGGGTCACGGTATAATCTTTCCCCTGCTGCAAAATCCCGGTTCCATCTTTTACAGTCAGCGCAGCGGCTTCCTGTTCATTTGTCACCGGCGACACCCACAGCTGCGAAGCGGATTTCGGCGTGATCTGCAGCGGGATGATTACTCCGTCCACATTGGTATAATTTTGCTGGTCTGCGGGGTGGTAATCGGCGGCAAACGTCCGGGTTCCCACATCACCCACCTTTTGGTCCGGCGTCTGCCAGTTGAATCCCGTTCCGGGGTCCACTTCCGCCAGTGTGCTTCCGTATACAGCAGTTAATCCCGCAGGAACTGTGTAAGGCGGCTGTGCTTTCAGAATATGAAATTCCGCAACGGCGGTCAGGCCGGCATGGTCATCGCTGGATGGCACAACCGCCTTTACATACCAGGTTCCTGCCTGGTCGGGCATCTGGTCGGTGAAGGTACCATCCGCCGTGGCGCTGTAACTGTACAAAGGCTGCCCGTATTCGGCCTGGGCATGGGGGCTGTTTGCAGGCTGGCCAAAGGTCCAGTCCTCCAACGTGAGGGGTTCCACCCAACCGTTGCTCACTTCAAATTGCAGAGCAGCCGTAAAGTCGGCGGTGCCGTCCGTGTAGCGATAGGTCACCACACTGCCATCCTGCAGTCCGCTGAGCACACTGCCTGTAAGCTGTGCACCCGTCACATCGGAGATGCAGTCCACCGAAACCGGCACCCCCAGTTCGGTCAGATCATAGGTAGTCTGCCCTGCCGCAAGCTGTACCGTCACGGGGCGCTGCCCATCCAGCGTAATGGCCGGGGCCGCACTGCCCATGTGCACCGCCAGCAACAGGTTGTTGCCGGCCATTACATTGGCAAGTTTTTCGTTGCTGCTGAGGTCCAGATAAGTAAGGTCACTGCGCTCAATGCCCAGTTGTTCCAGATTGGGTGCCTGTGCCAGATCCAGCCGGGACACCTGCGAATAGGAGCACCACAAATCCAGCAGCGCATCGTTGCCGGACAACGTAAGGGTCTGCAGGGGACCGCCCAGATACAAAAGATACGTCAACGACTTGTTTTGGGATACATCCAGGGTCGTAAAAGGGTTGTCGCCACAGGCCAGTTCCTGCAGTTGTGCAAGAGGTGATACGTCCAGCGATGCCAGACGGTTATCGTGGCAATGGAGTACCCGCAAAGACGGAACCTGAGAAAGATCCAGATCGGTCAATTGATTTTCATTGCACAGCAGACTGGTCAACCCCGGAAGTTGTTCCAGCGGCAACGAAGTAAGTGAATTACCAATACAATTCAGGTAGGTAAGCCGGGTAAAACAGCCAATCCCTTCCAGTGAAGTGATTCCTTTATTGCGGATATCCAAACGAGTCACCGCCTCACACTCCGCCCGGGAAAGAACGCCGTTGCCATCGGCATCCACTTTGCGGATGCTGTTCAGAAACGCCGCATCGGGGAAATGGGCATTGTCCAGCGGAATCCCCTCTTCAGCGTTGGCCGGTTCCGGGGCAGCTACATTCTCCAACACCAGTGCAGCCTGTTCCGGCGTAGCGGTTTCCAGGGGCGCAACTTCCATCGGTAATGGTTCTTCCGTCGGCAATGTTTCCTCTTCAACCACCGGTTGTTCCGTCGGTAGCGGCTCCTCGCTTGGGAGTGGCGGTTCCGCCGGCAGCGGCTGTTCTGTCGGAAGGGGCGTAGCCGTCGTTTCCGTCGTTGCCTCATAAAGAAGCGCCTGTTCCACAGAGGATCCCTCCCCCGCGGCCATGGCCATTGGTACCGGAACCGTTACCAAAGCCACCGCCAACAAACAGGCGGCGATCCTGCGCATAGTGGAAGAGATACCGTTATGAGGAAGTGTGTATTTCCATACGTTATTGTTTTTCATATCTCGTATCACATCCTTTCCCGGGTCCAACAAGCACAGCCTGCCAGGACGGCAGTCTGGTAGAACCCATATTCACAGTATATCGGTTTCCGGGTCCAAAGTCGGTGTGCCAGACAACAGGGCGAGTTTTTTTCTGTTGCGCAGCGGTTTCCGGTTTGGAAACAACAATCAAAACCACCCGTTGAACGGGTGGTTTGAACAGGCCCTATAAGGGCCTATCTCCTGTGGTCGCTCCCTAAAGGGAGCCCTGAAAAGTCTGGCAACCACACTTTTACCA
>NZ_JACJKP010000460.1 GCF_016901605.1 Gemmiger formicilis | reverse complement strand
GCGCAGTGAGTGTATCTATTATCTGGCCGCGCTGCCGGTGCTGCTGGCGGTGCTGGTGTTCAAAAAACTGGTGCGCCCCGCTGCGGCGGTGGTCTGCACTGCGGTGATGGTAGCGGGCACCCTGGCCTGCAATGCCTACAACAACCATCTGCTGGTGGAACCCTGGCTGTACCAGCGGGTGGCCCTGTGCTACCAGACCGCTGCACTGGTACAGGATGCCGACCCGGTGGAAGACGCCGAGGCCCTGGCCCTGATCGACCCCATCTTTGATGTGCAGGCCTGCAGGGATCTTTCCACCCTGCACGGGGCGGAACTGCGCAGTGCCGTCAGCCGGGATACCACCTACCTGACCGAGGAGGACTGGGATGCCTGCAAAAAAGGCATTGTACAGCTGGCGCTGAAATATCCCGGGTCCCTGCTGCGGGA
>NZ_JACJKP010000459.1 GCF_016901605.1 Gemmiger formicilis | reverse complement strand
GGTGACTTCGCCATGACTCAATTACTTGCATTGAAAAAAGAGGATTAACATACTTTAACAGAAGCAAGGTAACCCACCATGACCAACTTCGATTTTCTCCTTTCGGAACCACAGTTTGCCTCCTTTGCCGGGGCGGCGGTGGCGGCGGAAAAAATCTATGCCATTGACCCGGCGGCCTGCGCGGTGAACTGTCGCCGGGCGATGGAGTTTGCCGTAAAATGGATGTACTCGGTGGATTCGGGGCTGGTCACACCCTATGGCGATCGGCTGGTCAGCCTGCTGAACGCCGAGGAATTCCGCGACATTGTGGACAAGGACCTGTGGCGGCGGCTGAACTACATACGCCAGACCGGCAACACCGCCAACCACGCCGACCGCAAGCCCGTCACCCCCGAGGAGGCCGCCCTCTGCCTGGAAAACCTGTGGT
>NZ_JACJKP010000458.1 GCF_016901605.1 Gemmiger formicilis | reverse complement strand
TCATCGAAAACGCCGACCGCATGGGGCTTTCCCAGCTTTACCAGCTTCGCGGGCGGGTAGGCCGTTCCTCCCGCAAGGCCTACGCCTACTTTACCTTTACCCGCGACAAAGTGCTGACCGAAATTGCCGCCAAGCGCTTGTCTGCCATCCGGGAATTTACGGCCTTCGGTTCCGGCTTCCGCATCGCCATGCGCGACCTGCAGATCCGGGGCGCCGGCAGCCTGTTGGGACACAGCCAGCACGGCCACATGGAGGCTGTCGGTTACGACCTGTATGTAAAAATGCTGGGGCAGGCCATTGCCACCGCGCGTGGCGAAACACCGCCGCCCGACAAAAGCGACTGTCTGGTGGATATTTCCATTGACGCTTACCTGCCGGAAGATTACATTCCCGATCCGGCCGGACGCATTGAAGCCTACAAGCGGATT
>NZ_JACJKP010000457.1 GCF_016901605.1 Gemmiger formicilis | reverse complement strand
CGAAAGCAATCTGGCGGAGATCCTGCCCCGGCTGCAAAATATTTTTCAGAAGCTGGGGTATATGGAAAGCTCCTCCTCGGATTTGTTCGATCAGTTTCTGAAGACCGGCATGGGTGCCAAGCCTCTGATCGCCGGCTATGAAAACCAGCTGCTGGAATTCGCCGTGGAAAACCCGGATACTTGGGAGCAGATCAAGGGGGACATTGTGATGATGTACCCGACGCCCACCGTCTGGTCCTCCCATGTGTATATCGCCCTGGATGAGGCCGGTACGGCGGGGATCGACGCCTTGCTGGACGAGGACATCCAGCGACTGGCCTGGGAAAAGCATGGGTTCCGTACTGGCGTATACGATACCCCCACGGATGCAGCCCATTTCGGGGTGTCCGGTATTGCCGAGGAATTGACGCAGGTAGCGCCCATGCCGG
>NZ_JACJKP010000456.1 GCF_016901605.1 Gemmiger formicilis | reverse complement strand
GCATATTCAGGCTACTGTTAAACGGGTCAAAGGCCAGTGCGGCTTTGGCCGCCTTGTGCGCATAGACATACTCGCCACACTCGGTCTGGCGTTCTATATACCGGCCGGCGAGCCGGAAATACAGGCCCTGATAGTATGTAATACTCGGGATAAAATAAATATTATCGGACAACCTTGGCAGAAGATTCCCGGAATACAGTCCGACGGCAGCTTCATACAGCCGATACCGCTTTTTCGGATTGTTCTCCATCTCGATACTGTCACATAGTTCTTCGAATAACCCCACATCTGTCACTACCTTGATTTCCGGATTGAAGCTGAATATGCCGTTGGCATAGACCACCAAATCCTCCAGCCCAACATAGCCAAGCAGCGATCTAAGCCTGTAAGCAATGTTCCGCACGGATTTCATCGGGATCTCACAGGACTCA
>NZ_JACJKP010000455.1 GCF_016901605.1 Gemmiger formicilis | reverse complement strand
ATTCCTGCCAGCTATCATCAAACGAACATACACACAGTTGCCCATCTATTATATCCGCGACGCGCGTCCATTGACGCCACCAGTCCGTACTATCATTCTTCACACACAAGGAAACAGCTTCGTAGTATCGAGCGTTGTCACTAAACCCATCCATTGCAAACATCCTCGCCTTCAAGTATGGTTTGTTAAATAGTCAGTGAGATAGCGGTATGCCTCTGTAGGTATTTTTCCGCGCCGAACACAAAAGTACAGTTCCTGTTTGAGTTCTTCGCTCATAGGGATACGTCGTATCACATTTCCCATAGAATGTCTGACAGGTACGTACTTTGTTGTTGGTTGTCGCAGCAGTTGCAGCAAAACTGTAACAAAGGGCGTATTTTTCTCCTGATGTGGCCGCTCGAAGGAAATGCTGCCAGCGATATCTTTTCCTTG
>NZ_JACJKP010000454.1 GCF_016901605.1 Gemmiger formicilis | reverse complement strand
GGATGGCCTGCTCTACCCGGAGGACATCCCAACCTTGCAGGAATATATCGGCTACTGCCTGATCCCCAGCAATAAGGGACAGCGGATGATGGTCATTAAGGGCAGCGGCGGCGAGGGAAAGTCACAGATCGGCGCTGTGCTGGGAACTTTGTTCGGCTCCAACATGAAGGACGGCAGCATCGGGAAAATATCCGAGAACCGTTTTGCACGTGCCGATTTGGAACATATCCTCCTGTGTGTGGATGACGATATGCGGATGGAGGCCCTTCGCCAGACCAACTATGTGAAATCCATCGTCACAGCCCAGGGCAAGATGGATTTGGAGCGCAAGGGCAAGCAGAGCTATCAGGGATGGATGTGCGCCCGGCTGCTGGCCTTCTCCAACGGAGATTTGCAGGCGCTGTTTGACCGGAGCGACGGATTTTATCGCCGCC
>NZ_JACJKP010000453.1 GCF_016901605.1 Gemmiger formicilis | reverse complement strand
CCAATGGTCAAAGATCAGCCAGTCTTTGCCGGTGCAGACATAGACATCCGCCGCATTGAGCAGGTCGCCGTTTTCATCCTTGCGCTGCACCAACTTGAAGCGGATGCTTTCTGCCAGTTCGTATCCGTTGGGCGCTGCGGTCTCCACCAGAGTGTATACCGTATCAAATTTCAGGCCACGGATTTCGGTGGGCTTGTCGCCGCTGACCCACTGGCGCACTACATTGCCGTCCTTGTCCTGGATGGTAAGCGTTGCGCCGGAAAGTTCATCGTCCCCGGTAAGCGCCCGCTTGGATACATAGAAAGAGGTGGCATCGTTTTTGAAGGTCTGCTCAAGTTCCACTACGGGCGTACTGCTGCCGGCATAGATGAAGGCCAGCTCCTGGTCGGATGCGTCGAGGTAGTATCCTTCCGGTGCGCGCAGCTCACGAAGCAGA
>NZ_JACJKP010000452.1 GCF_016901605.1 Gemmiger formicilis | reverse complement strand
CAGGTCCAGCAGCCCGCTGATCTCCTCCGGCGTATAGTCCAGCAGCGTCAGAAAATCACGTCCCTGCAAATTCATAACAATAAACCCCCTCCAGGATGCATAAAAATACAATGTTATTCATTTATTATAGCGCGTTTTGCCCCGTTGTGCAACCCCTGTTTTTTTATGGTATAATAGCAGCAGAAGCCGCCGTAAGCAACGGTGCGGCAATTTTTCGGCGGGGAAAAGGGGGCGCGTCCATGGCCAAGGTATATTTTCATGTGGATGTAAACTCGGCGTTTCTGTCCTGGTCGGCCCTGAAAAAGCTGCGGGAAGGGGACACGCTGGACCTGCGCACGGTGCCTTCGGCGGTGGGCGGCGACGAGGAAAAGCGCCATGGCGTGGTGCTGGCCAAAAGCGGCCCTGCCAAGGCATTCGGTGTGCGTACGGGGGAAAG
>NZ_JACJKP010000451.1 GCF_016901605.1 Gemmiger formicilis | reverse complement strand
GGCCAGGACGGCGGCGCCGGCAACCCCGCCACCGAGGACGGCGACTATGTGACCTCGTACCTGTGGAAAGAGGTTCTGCAAAAGGACAAGCTGCTGGATATTTTGCAGAAGTTCATCAGCTTCCAAATCACGCGCGAGCACATCCGCCAGCCGGACGGCAGTATGCGGCAGGTGGTCAAGCGGCGGGTCATCTTCCCCCGGTATCACCAGTTGGACGTGGTGCGCAAGCTGATTGCCGACGTCAAAGAGAACGGCCCCGGCCACAACTACTTGATTCAGCACAGCGCCGGGTCCGGCAAGTCCAACAGCATCGCCTGGACGGCCTACCGCCTGGCCAGCCTGCACAATGAGGATAACGAGCCGATTTTCACCTCGGTCTTTATCATCACCGACCGCACGGTGCTGGACGCCCAGTTGCAGAACACTGTCAGCGGCTTTGACCA
>NZ_JACJKP010000046.1 GCF_016901605.1 Gemmiger formicilis | reverse complement strand
TCAGGCGTTTGGACTGGTTCAGAATGGCCTTTTCCAGGGTGTTGCGGGCCATGCGTCCGTTGCCGTTGGTGGCGGCATTCTCAGCCTGTTTCCGGTCAAACCAGGTGGTCAGGGGCATGCGGCAGCTTTCGTCCAGAAGATACCCCTTGCTTTTGGCCAGGGAAAGGGTGATGCGGTACAGTTCCTCACCGCTGTAATCCGGGAATTCGATCTGGTTGGGAAAGCGGCTGGCCAACCCGGAGTTGGCGCCCAAAAACTGCTGCATTTCCCGTGTGTAGCCGGCCAGAATCACCACCAGATCGTTGCGGTGATCTTCAATGCCTTTTACCAGGGTATCGATGGCTTCCAGACCGAAACTGTCCTCTGCGCCGTGGTAAAGGCTGTACGCTTCGTCAATAAACAACACGCCGCCCAATGCGCTTTGAATCACGGCGTTGGTCAGCGGCGCCGTATGGCCTACGTAGCGGCCCACCAGGTCAGCGCGGGAAACTTCCACCAGCTGGCCACCGCGCAAAGCGCCGATGGCCTTCAGGTACTTGGCCAGGATGCGGGCAATGGTGGTTTTGCCGGTACCGGGATTGCCGGTAAAAATCATGTGCATGCTTACGTCCGCTGTGGGCAGCCCCTGCGCCTTGCGGCGCTGCTGGGCCTGTACGTTCTGGGCGATATCCCGCACATACTCTTTCACGGTGTTCAGGCCCACAATGGCAGAAAGCTCTGTCTCTACCGCTTCCACATCGCCGCGGTACTGCTGGGGCAGCAAAGCCAGCAGATCAAAGGGCGCACCGGAGGCAACCGCCATCATCAGGCGGTTTTGTTCCACGGTAAGCTGTGCGGGGGTGCCGTCCGCCAGCGGCTGGTCGGTGTTCAGCACATATTCTGCCACGGCACGGCAGACGGTATCGCAGAAATCCTGCATGGCCTGCATGCCGCTGGTTTTGCCGTACTGCCCAGCCAGCAGATCCCGGACGTCGGCCCCCATGGTCAGGGCCAGACCGCACTGCTTGCGTACCCGCTGGGCCAGATCGTTCAGTTCGCGGGCAGCCACTGCACACAGGGCATCGGGGGTAAAGGGCTGGGTTCGGCAGATATCCCCGGCAATGGCATCCACGAAGCGGGCGCCAAAGGTTTCGGCCAGAGCATCCTCCCCTTTGTGAGAGAAGAATACAAAATACTTGCCGCCCGCCTGCAGTTCGCCAATGGCGCCGGGAGCCAGCGCAGTGCCTACGTCCACCAGAATTCCGCGCTGCAGCACATAACGGTTGGACAAGGCCAGCTTGCCGTCGATGGCCAGTGTGGCCAACATGTTCAGGTAACTGGAAGAGCAGCCTTCATAGTGGTCAAAGGCCAGGATTTCCGCAGGGGATTGCAGCGCCGCATACAGGTCCTGCAAAAACAGTTTTTCCTGGGCGGGGCCGGGGTAGAGCGAAAGATCCAGCGTTTCAATCTCGGTGCTGTGCAGGATGCCGCGGGCAGCCAGTTCTTCGGCCACACAGGTCAGGGTGTAGTGACGGCCGCTGCCCTCCGGGCCGCAAAGCAGCATCATGTTTCTGGCGTGGAGGGTATCCGCCGCGGTGCCCAATACAAAGGGACGGCGGAAAGCTTTGACAACGGCAGATACAAAAGCGTCCTGCCCCAACACGCGGGTTTTGACTTTTTCCGCAACGCCGGAAAAGTCTGCATGTGCCGCCGGGGTGGGGCGGGGCGTAGGCGCTGCCACCGTGCCCCCCAACAGACCATCCTGTTTGAGGGATTGGGTCAGTTCGCTGCTCATTTTGCGCACGTGTTCGGCTGTGCTGGCACCGGCTTTCTGTACGGCGTCCAGAGCGGACGAAGCCTTTTTTTGCCGGTTCTGGGCAGCGGTCAGGGCTTCCAGCTGTGCCTGCATTTCCTGCACGGCATCGTTGGCCTGTTCCACCTGTCTGGCACCGGCTGCATAGGAGCTACCGCCCATCAGGCCGCGGACCCAGGCATCATATTGATCTTCAAGACTCATGGGACTCCTCCGTGTTGGATTGCGGCATCTTTACGGTGTAAAAATCCTTGACGCTGCATCCCGCGCGTCCGCCGCCCGCACAAGCGCAGGCACAGGCGCAGCTGGATGCACAAGCACAGGCACAGCCAATGTGATGGTTGCCGCCCCCGTTGTTGCGGCGACCTACGCCGCCGCCACGGCTGGAACCGCCGCCCGGCTGGAAATTCTTGGGCGGGTCGGTGCGCCGATACCCCGCAGGAGGCGGGGCGGTACGTGCCCGGCGGATGGTATGGACCCCGTTGGTGTACCAGAACCAGTCGGCGGGGTCAATGCCGCCGCCAAAACCGCCGCCCCAGGCAGGGGAACGGCCAAAGAGGTTTTTCCAGAAGACCAGCAGAAGCACAACCGTGAAAAACAGCACCATAAAGACGTTGACGAACAGATCGCTGTAATCTTTCTGTGGGGCGCCGTAATCCTCAGCCGTCATCTCTGCGTCGGCAGCGTACCCTCCGGAGTAGGTGATGGGCACCGTCACATGGACCTTGGCGGCCTGGCCGTGGGTCAGCGGACCGAAATCCCAGGTCAGATAGTCCCCATCCACACCGGTATTATCTGCTACAAATCCCTCGGCATTCTTCCAGCGGATCTGCATGTTGCCCACGCTCAGGTCGTCGAACCAGCCGGGGGTGAAGGTAAAGTTAGCGGTGCCGTCGTCGTTGCGGGTGAACAGATGGCTCTGATGCACCGAGAAAGCAAACCGCACGTCACTGGAACCGCCGTTCTGGGCGGCCACAGCGGGAGAATAGTAGCGGTGTGCCAGCACCACTTTGGCATAGCTGCCGCCATCGTCAGAATATTGCAGGTCGGCGATGGTGTCGGTCAGCGGGGTGAGTTCATCCACATGGGAGTTGGCCAATCCGATCTTGACCCAGGAAAGATATTCCGTGGCATCTCCGGCCAGAACCTGCCAGTCAATGTCGTAGGTGATATCGGCGGAACCGTCCTCCCGCAGATCCACTGTTACCACATAACTGCGGATGTAATCCATATCGCCTTCTTCGGCGTAAGGGGCCAGCTCATTATCGGCAGCGCAGACAGATAATGCCGTCAGCACACAGCCCAGCAAGGCAGCCAGCCACAAAACGGCGCGGCGTAAATTCCGTGAACGCATCATTGACAGCCCTCCTGCATGGGTGTTTCGCCCAGTTGGCAGCGCCGTTCCATGGCAGCGCTGGTGTTGCGGATGGAGCGGCATTCCGCGCTGTTCCAGATACGATGCCAGGGGGTACGCAGCAGATTGCCAAGCCCCGGTCCCGACAGCCAGCTCTGGCAGGGCAGCACGGTCCCGTCGGGGCCGACCGCCATGTTGGAAAGGCAGGCGCCGCAGCTGGGGATCTGGGTAAAGCCCAGTTCCCGCAAAGTTTCTTCGGGCAGCCAGCCGGGACTGGTAAAGTTGATCTCCAACCCGTGGGCGGCTGCGTATTCCATAGCGGGGCGCAATACGGCCACCAGTTCCTCCGGGGAAAGACGCTCGGCGCGGCTGGCTTCGGTAACGGCGTTGCCGGCAGGGATCAGACCACTGCAGGTCAAATACCGTACGCCCAGGGATTCCGCCAGCTGTACGGTGGCCAGGTAATCCCGGTTCAGACTGCACAGGGGGGTATTGATGCTCACATTCAGCCCGGCGGCCACGGCGTTCTTGATGCCGCCCAGGGTGTCGGTGTAGCCGTCCACCCCCACCAATGCGTTATGCACGTCGGCGTCGGCGGAATAGAAGGTGATCTGAACAGCGTCCAGACTGGCGTTTTTCAGGTCCTTGCACATGGCGCTGGTCAGCATGCGGCCGTTGGTGTTCAGCCGCGTGACAAACCATTGCGCCGCCTGTACCAGTTTGATCAGGTCATTGCGCAGGGTGGGTTCGCCGCCGGTAAAGGTCAGCTGGGGAATCCCCGCGCTGCGGCATTTTTCAATCACCGCCAGCCATTGGTCGGTATCCAGCTCCGGTGCAGCGCCCAGGGGCTGGTTGGCTGCATAGCAGTGCAGGCATTTCTGGTTGCAGTGCCAGGTGCCGTCCTTCATCATGGAACTGATCATCAGGTCCATGCGGTGGGGGGCATTCATGCGAGGGGCATAGTCGCCCAGATGCAGCGGTTGAACATGCAGCGGCGGGGTTTGGCCCCGTGCTACGGCGCACAGGCAATCCAGCAGCAGCTGCAGGTCGGACTCGATCTGCAGCGGCGGGGTGCGGCGGTAGATTTTGTGGGTGGCGGCCACTGCCTGCGCCGTTACGGCGGACCATTCGGCAGGAGTCATTTCCTTGCCGCTGTGGGGCTGCAAGGCCTCGATCAGGTTGGTCAGCAGGATGGCCCAGCTGATTTGCAGGGGCAGAATGTCCTGCCCGTTCAGGATGGCCACAAACGGGGTGTCGCGGTCGGGCTTGTGGCAGGGAATCAGATGAATGCGCACAACGCCGGGGCCGTCCGGGTCCAAAGTGACATGCCGCACACGGGAAAGATGCCCGTGCAGAAAGGCGTGTTCCGCATAGGTCAAATATTTCATCGGGGATAATTCCTCCGCAGATTACAGAATGGTTAAATTATGAAAAGTATACCATAAACCGATACCGAATACAACCGCAGACAAAAAAGCAGCCCGCCGAAAATCCGGCAGGCTGTTTGGGTAAGATTGCAGAATCAGATGGAGCGGAACCCTTTGCCCACGATCTCGCTGCTGTTGACAATGGTGATGAAGGCATGGGGATCGTTGCGCCGTACAAAGCGGCGCAGATGCTGTGCCTGGGCACGGGTCAGCACCGTCATCAGTACCCACTTTTCTTCGTGGGTGTAGGCACCCTGGGCCCGTTCTTCGGTGGCGGAACGGTTCAGTTCCTTTACGATAAAATCACGGACCGGGCCGGGGTTGCTGGTGACCACGGTGCAGACTTTGCGCAGGTTGATGCTTTCAATGGCGCTGTCTACCACGGTGGTTTTGAGCACCATACCCAGGATGCAGTACAGGCCGGTGGCCGGTCCGTACAGGTAAGCGCCGATCAGCACAATGGCCAGATCGCTGATAAGCAGGGCACGGCCGATCTCCAGGCTGGTGTATTTGTGCAGGATCATGGCCACGATGTCGGTGCCGCCGGTGGAAGCGCCGATATTGAAAACAATGGCGCTGCCCACGGCGGGCAGAATCACGGCGTAGCACAGTTCCAGAAATACATCATGGGTCAGCGGTGCGGTCAGGGGCCAGATCTTTTCGCAAAGGCTGACGAAAAAAGACAGGGCAAAGGAAGAGTAGATGGTCCACCCCATAGAACGCAGCCCCAGAAACGCAAAGCCCAACAGGACCAGAGCCGCATTGACGATCCACATAAAAAAGCCGACGTTCCATTTGGGGAACAGGGTGGACAAAATAATGGATAAACCCGAAGTACCGCCAAAAGCGAAGTGGTTGGGGGTCTTGAAGAGGGCAATGCCCAAAGCGGTGGCAAACAGGCCTGCATTCAGCAGTGCAAAAAACTTGGTGTCCTCCAGCAGCTCTTTTTTGGTGGCATGTTTCCGCAAGAAATTCAACATAGGCGATTTTCCTTTTCCTCACACAGGCCGCAAGCCGTCAGAATGTCAGGTTGCCGAACTCCGAAAGCTGCAGGCCTTCGTTATGCTGCTCGGCCCAGTTGATGCTCCAGGAACTGCCGAACAGCAGCAGGTGGTTGCCCTTCAGGTCCTCGATGGGACGGGTGTCGCTGGTCAGGTCCAGATGCTTGGGGTCCAGCTCGTCCGGATCATTCTGAATCCAGCGCAGGTATTCGTAGGGCAGCTGCTGCATCCGGATGTCTACGTTGTATTCGTTTTTCAGGCGGTATTCCAGCACTTCCAGCTGCAGTACGCCCACCACGCCCACAATGACTTCCTCCATGCCGGAGCCCAGGTCGCGGAAAATCTGAATGGCGCCCTCCTGGGCAATCTGTTCCATGCCTTTGACGAACTGTTTGCGCTTCATGGTGTCCACCTGGGTCACACGGGCAAAATGTTCCGGTGCAAAGGTGGGGATGCCTGCAAACTGCACATGGGGCTTGCCGGTACAGAGGGTATCGCCGATGGAGAAGATGCCCGGGTCAAACAGGCCGATGATATCGCCCGCGTAGGCTTCGCTGACGATGGCACGGTCATCGGCCATCAGGCTGGTGCCGGTGGCCAGTTTGATGTTTTTGCCTTCCTGCACATGGAAGGCGTCCATACCGCGCTCGAACTTGCCGCTACAGATGCGCAGGAAGGCGATGCGGTCCCGGTGGTTCTTGTTCATGTTGGCCTGGATCTTGAACACAAAGCCGGAGAAGTTCTCGCTGCAGGGGTCCACTGTTTCGCCGGTCAGGGAATCCTTGCGGGGCAGCGGGGTGGGGGTCAGGCGCAGGAACTCTTTCAGGAAGGGTTCCACACCAAAGTTGGTCAGGGCGGAACCGAAGAACACCGGCGACAGGGTGCCGTGATGCACCGCATCCAGGTCGAACTCTTCGGCAGCGCCGTCCAGCAGTTCAATATCCTCGGCCAGTTTCTGGTGGTTTTCGGCACCGATCAGTTCGTCCAGCTTGGAATCGCCCAGTTCGGCTTCGATCTCGTCCACCATCTTCACGCCGTTGGCGCGGCCATCGCTCTCAAAGGCCAGTACCCGGTGGGAACCGCGGTCAAACACGCCCTTGAATCCCTTGCCGCAGCCGATGGGCCAGTTCATGGGATAGGTCTTGATGCCCAGGATCTCTTCGATGTTGTCCATCAGTTCAAAAGGATCGCGGGCTTCACGGTCCATCTTGTTGATGAAGGTGAAAATAGGAATGTGGCGCAGCGTGCAGACTTTGAACAGTTTGATGGTCTGCGCCTCCACGCCCTTGGCGGCGTCGATGACCATGACGGCGGAATCCGCGGCCATCAGGGTGCGGTAGGTATCTTCACTGAAGTCCTGGTGACCGGGGGTGTCCAGAATGTTGATGCACTTGCCCTGGTAGTTGAACTGCAGCACCGACGAAGTGACGGAAATACCGCGCTGCTTTTCAATGTCCATCCAGTCGGACACCGCATGTTTGGCGCTCTGCTTGCCTTTGACAGAACCGGCTGTCTGAATGGCGCCCCCGTACAGCAGCAATTTTTCGGTCAGGGTGGTTTTACCGGCGTCCGGGTGCGAGATGATCGCAAAGGTTCGCCGGCTTTCAATTTGTTCGCGCAATGATGCCATGAAAGATGACTCCTTAACTTTTACATACATGTGACGGATGTTCCATAAAGCAATGTCACATCGGGGCACACTCCTCTACAATACTAACGTACCTTATCATACATGGTTTTGGGTGGAATTGCAACGGGAAATTTCGCGTGGTATAATCAAACCAACACTTGTTTTTACAGGGAGGAACGCTCATGCAACCGTTGCAACTGGCTGTTTTGTCCACCAGCCGTATCGTGGATGAGTTTTTGCAGCATCTGTCCGATATGCCGGAAATTTCGGTACAGGCGCTGTGCTGCCGCCCGCAAAGCGGCGAAAAGGCCCGTGACTGGGCTCAACGGTACGGTATCCCCGCCGTGTATACCGACGAGGAAACCTGCTACCGGACAGGCGGTTTTGATGCGGTGTATATCGGCACTGCCAACCATCTGCACTACAGCGCCGCCAAACGAGCGCTGGCGGCGGGGTATCACGTCATTCTGGAAAAGCCCTTTACCGGCACGGCTGCCGAAGCCCGGGAACTTTACGCCCTGGCCGATGAAAAAGGCGTCATGCTGCTGGAAGCCATTACCACGTATTATCTGCCGCAGTATGCCTTTTTGAAGGCGGAACTGCCCAAAATCGGCCCGGTGCGGGGTGCCATGGCCAGTTTCTGTGCCCGCAGCCGCCGGTATGATGATTTCCTGCAGGGAATCTGGAATACCACCTTTGACCCGGCCTGTCAGGGCGGTGCGCTCAATGATATGAACGTGTATAATCTGCACCTGCTGACGGGCCTGCTGGGGGTGCCCAAGCGGGCGGAATACCGCCCCAGCCGCGCGGAAAACGGCATCGACACCGCCGGCACGGTGCTGCTGGATTACGGGGATGTTACCGCGGCGGCGCTGGCGGCCAAAGACAGCGAAGGCATCAACGGCATGGTGCTGCAAGGTCCCGGCGGGCGCCTGGTAGTGGAAGGCGGCACCAACGCGCTGCCCGTTGTGTACAGCGTGGCGGGCGGCGTGCGCGGCGGCGGTACCCGGACCGATGGCCCGCAAACGAACCGCCACCGGATGGCATACGAGTTTGCGGAGTTTGCCCGCATCATCCGGGAAGGGGATACCGCAGCCGAACAGGCAGCCCGTGCCCGCACCCTGGCGGTCATGGACCTGCTGGATACGCTGCATAATGGGTGATTTCATCCGCCGGTATGTATAAATTTCTTTCCTGCGTCCCACACTAGAGGCATACACAAAATTTGCCGTAAAGGACGGGGAACGATGAACCACATCAAATCATTTTTCAAGGAGAAGGGCCTTTACCTGTTCTGTCTGGCGCTGGTGTTTGCCGCTACGGCGGCAGGCATACTGGCGCTGCGCAGCGTCGTGAACAACATGTCGGAGCTGACACAGCTCCGCAAAGATGCGTTGCAGGAGGACAGCACATGGACGCAGCCCGATACTACCGTAAACAAACCGGCTACCGATGTGCCGGAACCTACAGCCGCACCCTCGCAAACGCCGTCTGCTTCCTCCTCGTCATCTGGGGCGCAGTCGGAGTCTGCCGCTGCATCGGCCAAACCTGGCGCCGCTGCCGCGCCGTCCGCGCAGCCTGCCGCCTCTTCTGCCTTCTGGCAGCAGGAACCGCTGACCGCTTTCAGTGGTGAAGAACTGGTGTATAACGAAACCATGGGGGACTGGCGCACCCATAACGGTGCCGACTATGCTGCCAAAGCTGGTTCGGAGGTGACCCCTGCGGTCGGTGGTACCGTTACGGCGGTCACCGAAGATGCCCTGTGGGGCACGGTGGTGGAAATCACCGATGAAAACGAGGTGCTCTGGCGGTATTGCGGGCTGACGGAACCTGCCGTGCAGCCCGGGGAAGGTGTGACTGCCGCCACCACCTTGGGCAAGGTGGGGCAGCTTCCGGCCGAAAGCAAGACAGAAGCCCATATCCACCTGGAATGTCTGAAAGAAAATGCCTACCAGGACCCCGAAAGCCTGAAGTAACCGAAACAAAAAGCCCCTTCCGCTTTATCCGCGGAAGGGGCTTTTATCATTATCGGTAAGATTTTACATTCAGCATACGGGTGGCGTTCAGCACCGCCAGCACCATGACGCCTACATCGGCGAAAACGGCCCACCACATGTTGGCCACGCCCACAGCACTCAGGAGCAGGCAGAGGAACTTGACGCCCAGTGCAAATACAATGTTCTGGTACACAATGGCCATGCATTTGCGGGCAATGCGCATGGCAAGACCGATCTTGGCCGGGTCATCGTCCATCAGCACCACGTCGGCGGCTTCAATGGCGGCGTCGCTGCCCAGGGCGCCCATGGCAATGCCGATGTCTGCACGCATCAGCACGGGTGCATCATTGATGCCGTCCCCTGCAAATACCAGCATTTTATCGGCGGGTTTCTGGGTAAGCAGCGTTTCCACCTGCTGCACTTTGTCGGCAGGCAGCAGGCCGGCGTGTACTTCGTCAATGCCCAGTTCCTTGGCTACTTTGTCGGCTACGGTGGGGCTGTCACCGGTAAGCATGACGGTACGTACACCCTGCTGCCGCAGATCTTTCATGGCGGCAGCGGCGGTGGGTTTCTCCTCGTCGGAAATCAGCAGGGAGCCCAGGAACTGACCGTCCCGGGCGACATAGACGATGCTGCCGGCTCCGTCGTCCGGAGTGTAGGCGATGTGGTTGGCATCCATCAGGCGGGCGTTGCCTGCCAGTACCACCCGGTCGTCCACCAGGGTGCGCACACCCTGCCCGGCAATCTCCTGGGCATCGGCGGCGCGGCGGGTATCGATATCGGGGCAGGCTTCCCGCAGGCTTTTGCTGATGGGATGGCTGGAAAAACGTTCCGCCAGGGCGGCGGTTTCCAGCAGGTCCTCCCGGCTGGTTCCTTCGGCAGGGGAAACCCGGGTTACTTCAAAGACGCCCCGCGTCAGAGTGCCGGTTTTGTCAAAAGCTGCCACACCGGTATGGGCCAGGGCTTCCAGATAGTTGCCGCCCTTTACCAGAATACCGCAGCGGGAGGCCCCGCCAATGCCGCCGAAGAAAGTCAGCGGAATGGAGATGACCAGCGCACAGGGGCAGCTGATGACCAGGAAGGTCAGAGCGCGCAGCACCCAGACGGTCCATCCGCCGCCCAGGATCAGGGGCGGCAGCACGGCCAGAACCAGAGCTGCCAGACAGACGGTCGGCGTGTACCAATGAGCAAATTTGGTGATGAAGTTTTCCACTTTGGCCTTTTTCAGGCTGGAATTTTCCACCAGGTCCAGAATCTTGGCCACGGTGGATTCGCCGTACAGCCGGGTGGTAGCAATGCGCAGCAGGCCGTCCTCGTTGACGCAGCCGCTGATCACTTCATCCCCGGGACGTACGCTGCGGGGACGGCTTTCGCCTGTCAGGGCCGCGGTATTCAGGGTGCTTTCGCCGCTCAGCACTTTGCCGTCGATAGGGATTTTTTCGCCCGGCCGCACCACGATGACCGAACCGACGGTTACTTCGTCGGGGTCTACCACTTCCAGGCTTCCGTCAGGCTGCTCCAGATTGGCGCTGTCGGGCCGGATGTCCATCAGTTCGCTGATGCTGCGGCGGCTTTTGCCCACCGCGTAACTTTGGAACAGTTCGCCCACCTGGTAAAACAGCATAACAGCCACGCCCTCGGCGTATTCCCCGCAGCCCATAGCGCCCACGGTGGCCACCGCCATCAGGAAGTTTTCGTCAAATACTTCGCCGTTCTTGATACCCAGCAAGGCCTTGCGCAGCACATCATAGCCGATGACCAGGTAGGGAATCAGCCACAAAATCAGCTGCCCGTACCAGGGCAGGGCAACAAACTGCAGCACCAAAACGGCGCACAAAGTCAGTGCCGCGGCCAAAAGGATGCGCCGCAGCATCTTTTTCTGCTTTTTTGTCATGAAAAGATTCCTCCGTCCGGCAGAAAAATCCGCGCTGTGTTACAGCTCGATCTCAAAATCCGGTTCGATCTTCTTGGCGGTGCGTACAGCCTGCTGCAAAATCTCGTCAAAGCGTGCATCGTCGGCATCCAGCAGCATTTTCTGGGTCATAAAGCTAACGCTGGCCCGGTTCACGCCGGGCAGTGCCTTGACGGCGGTTTCGATCTTGGCGGCACAGTTGGCGCAATCCACTTCAATTTTGAATTTCTTCTGCATAACAAACACCCTCGCTTCAAAATAAAATTATTCTTCTACGTGTTCCATACCCAGTGCGATCATACTGCGCACATGGTCGTCGTCCAAGGAGTAATACATTGCTTTGCCCTCGCGCCGGAACTTTACCAGCTTGCTGGCTTTCAGCAGCCGCAGCTGGTGGCTGACCGCACTCTGGGACAAACCCACCACTTGGGCAATGTCGTTGACGCAGAGTTCGCTCTCAAACAGTGCGTACAGAATCTTGATCCGGGTAGTATCGCCGAATACGCGGAACAGTTCCGCCAGATCATAGAGCACTTCGTCGTTGGGCAAATCATCCTGCAGCTTTTGCAGGGTCTGTTCGTCCAGCAACTGCCCGTCAACGCTCAAGGGAATTTCGGGTTGCGCCATGAAGAACATCCTTTCATATGATTATTTGTTCATATGATACACCTGATGCACTCACCTGTCAAGAGAAAAAAACAAAAAATCCCCGCATTGCTGCGGGGATCGTTGCAGGGATAAAAATTTCGCTTTTACATCGGCCCGGCGGGGTCGTCAGGTTACTGGGGCGGCACAAATCCAGGTTCGCCGGGCAGAATCACGCCGCTGGCCTGCAGCATTTTGCGGAATTCCTCATCCGGCATTTCAAAAATCACTTCCCGGATCATGGTCGGTTCGTGCACCAGAATTTTCCAGGGGGCACCGTCCGGCTGCTGCAGGAACAGAATACCGGAAACACTGCCCAACCCCTGAACTCCTTCGTCTGCCCAAAAGGCGGGGGAGGGAGTTACATAATAGTGGTCCACCATGCGCCCGGCGTCAAAGTCGTGCTCGATGGTGGCAGGGACTTCTCCCTCGGCCTGTTCCGATTTGTACTGCAGATGCAGGTTGGTAAAATCCGCGGCAGTCATGGGCCGGTCCTCCTTGTAAAAGTGTTGGAATCAGACGCGCAGGCTGGCGCCTTCGCCGTCGTTGGTGCCCTCGTCGAATTCATAGTCATTGCCGGGCAGAATGGCGTTCAGCAGAATGCCCGCGATGGCGGCAATGGCCAGACCGGACAGGTTGATGGTCAGACCGGCGACGGCAAAGGTGATGCCGCCCACCGAGTTGAAGCCCAGGGCGCAGACCAGGATGACGGCGGCGATGATGAGATTGCGGGAGTTGGTGAAGTCCACCTTGTTCTCGACCACGTTGCGCACACCGATGGCGGAGATCATGCCGTACAGCACAAAGCTGATACCGCCCACGATGCCGGAGGGAATGGTGTTGATGATGGCCTCAAACTTGGGGCAGAAGCTCAGGATCATGGCAAAAACGGCTGCAATCCGGATGACCAGCGGATCGTAGATCTTGGTCAGAGCCAGCACGCCGGTGTTTTCGCCGTAGGTGGTGTTGGCGGGGCCGCCCAGCAGACCGGCCATGGTGGTGGCCAGGCCGTCGCCCAGCAGGGTGCGGTTCAGGCCCGGGTCACGGATGTAGTTCTTGCCGGTGGTGGCGCTGATGGCTGCCACGTCGCCGATGTGTTCCATCATGGTGGCAAGCGCGATGGGGACAATGGTGAACAGGGCGCTGATGAAAGTCTCGCTGCCGTCGATGGCAAACAGGCCCATTTCGGCCTTATGCAGCGGTACGCCGAACCAGCTGGCTGCGCCGATGGCCGCAAAATCCACGGCGCCGGTGACCAGGGCCACCGCGTAGGAAACCAGAACACCGATGAGGATGGGCAGGATCTTGATCATGCCCTTGCCCCAGATGTTGCAGATGATAACGGTGGCCAGGGCTACGAAAGCCAGCAGCCAGTTGCTCTGGCAGTTGCTGATGGCGCTGGGGGCCAGAATCAGGCCGATGGAGATAATGATGGGGCCGGTGACCACCGGGGGGAAGAACTTCATCATGCGGCGGATACCGAATGCCGAGATGAGGAAGCTGAACAGTACGTATACCAGACCGGAGAAGGCCACGGCCGCGCAGGCATAGGGCAGGTTCTCCGGGTTGGCGCCGCCATTGGTCACAATGGTAAAGCCGCCCAGGTAAGCAAAGCTGGAACCCAGGAATGCGGGAACCTTACCCTTGCACAAAAAGTGGAACAGCAAGGTGCCCAGGCCGGCACACAACAGCGTGGTGCTCACGCTCAGGCCGGTCAGCAGCGGTACCAGCACGGTAGCGCCGAACATTGCGAACATGTGCTGTGCGCCCAGAATCAACAGTTTGGGTGTGCCCAGTTCGCGGGCATTGTAAATGCCCTTGGAATAATCAATCGTTTTTTCGCTCATGATCGTCCTCCTGTAATTCAATTGTCCTGCCGCAAAAAAGGAAGCTGACACAAACGCCGCTTCCCTGTTTACGGTTCCCAGTATACCGGGTTTGCTGCCAAAACGCAAGGCTGTGCAGAAAAAACACAGCGGCTTGCAAATCCAAAAGGGGACAGGTATAATACTTTATTAGAAAAAAGCAACTAAAGGGGCGTTTACAGATGTTGGAACCGGGGATCAAAGGGCACGCGGCCCTGCGCGTTACCACCGAGAACACCGCCGAGGCACTGGGCAGCGGAGAACTGCCGGTGCTGGCTACCCCGGCCGTGGCGGCCTTGATCGAAAAAGCCTGCTGGAAGTCCGTGGCACAGGAACTGGATATGGGGACCGGGACCGTGGGGACCAGCCTTTCGCTGGCGCATACGGCACCTACCCCCATTGGCATGGTGGTGCACTGTGACTGCGAGCTAACGGCGGTGGAAGACCGCAGGCTGACTTTTACGGCGCGGGTGTATGATGATGTAAGCCAGGTGGCCCATGCCACTCATGAGCGCTACATTGTGGATAACGACCGCTTTACACAGAAAGCATCGGCCAAACTGACAGCGGAATAAACGGGACGGCCCCGCTTTACTGCGGGGCCGTCCTTTCGGGTCAGTAGGGACTGTCCTCCCGCCAGTGGGCCAGGCGGTGCACGGTTTCATCACTTTCCACCCAGCCCTGTTCCGGGTCGGCGGTGGCGTCAGGGGCATAGTGCTGCATAACGCCGGGTACCTGGCCGCGCAGGTAGGCTTTGGCCTGCTTCTGGCGGCAGGGGACGGTATGCTCCAGAAGATTTTCTTTTTCGTTTGGGGTCAACGGTTCGTTCACGCGGGCTCCCTCCCTTCCTGCCTAGCTTGCCCCGCCGGGGCGCTACCCAATCCAGCCAAATTGTGGTATAATACCCGCAGGTTGCGGTTGTTATATGTTTTTTATGCGGGCCTTGCCGCTTTGGCAACCGGCCGCGCTACCATTTTATTCCAAAGGAGCTTTGCCAACCATGGAAGTCAAGATCAATCAGGTCATTCTGCATCTTCTGGACCCCGGGGCGTCGGAACCGCTTCTCTCCGACCGCCCCATGGACGTGGACGCAGACCTGTACGAATATTTTTCCGCCATTCTGGAAAAAGCCTTTGTCAGCGACGAGGTGAAGAACTGCCGGTTCCTGCCGGATTCCGCCTTTGCGCAGGAAATGGCCCAGAATCAGGATTTTGTGGATCTGTCCCGCCGGATTGCCGGTGTCATTTTTGAACAGATGCTGCAGTACCCTGCCATTCCCGCCGGTGACCTGGCGGTGGTGGAGTTCGCCGGGGATGGTGTGCCCTACTACGGCGTGCTCAAACTGAACTACCGCCCCGGTTACACCCATCATACCGAAACCATGGGCAACGGCCGGTTCAGCAGCATGGTGCCCCAGCGTACCCTGCTGCCCGGCACCCCCAAGGCCGACGAAGCGGCGCTGATCGACCGGGCCAACGGCACTGTGCGGTTGATCGAGAAAAAGTTCAACCTGGACGAAAAGAAAGATTTCTATCTCTCCACCCGGGTGTTTGGCTGTACCGAAGCCATGCAGGAAAAAGCCAAGCTGAAGGCCGTCTGCGAAACGGCGGTGGCGGCTGTGAAAGAAGCGTATCCCGAACCGGAGGAACTGGACGATGTGCCGCCCTTTGACGGCGGTACTGAGACCGCTGTGGAACTGATGGTCCGCAACCAGGCGGTGGACAACACCATCTCGGTGGAAGATGTGCGCACCCGTATGCGGGAAAGTTATCCGCTGGCCGCCCCGAAATTTGAAGCCGCCCTGGCCGAGACCGGCGTGCTGGAAAATGACCGGGTGACGGTGAGTCCCGCACGAATCAAAAAGCTGGAAAGCCGCAGCTTCAAAACAGAATCCGGCATCGAAATCAAAATCCCTGCCGAGCTGTGCAATTCCGACGATGCCGTTGAGTTTATTCATTCGGCAACCGGCGGATTGAGCCTGCTGATCAAAGACGTACTGGTGTAATCTGTACCGCCCGCCCATGCCGGCGGGCGGTTTTGTATTGGGAAAGGAGTCTGCCATGGAATGGAAGGACGGACATACCCGCTGCCGTTGGGCGAATCCCGACAATCCCCGGTATCTGGCCTATCACGATCATGAATGGGGCGTACCGGTACATGAGGACCGCAAGCTTTTTGAAATGTTGATCCTGGAAGGATTCCAGGCAGGGCTTTCCTGGGAGTGTGTGCTCAATAAAAGGGAAGCATTCCGGCAGGCTTTCGATGACTTTGACTGGGAAAAAGTGGCGGTCTATGAAGCGGAAAAATGTGCAGCCCTGGCCCAAGATCCGGGCATCATCCGCAACCGGCGCAAGATTGCGGCGGCGGTGGGCAATGCCCGGGTGTTTGCGGCTATCCGTGAAGAATACGGCAGTTTTGATGCCTATCTCTGGCACTGGACCGATGGCCGGACCATCTGTGAGACCGGCCGGGCAACATCGCCCCTTTCGGATGCGATTTCGGCGGATCTCCAAAAGCGCGGCATGAAATTTGTGGGTTCGACGATCGTGTATGCCTATCTGCAGGCGGTGGGCGTGCTGTGGAGCCATGAGCCGGGCTGCTTTTTACAGGAACCGTCCAGCCAAAATCCGTGAAGCGAACCATATAAATGTTGGCGATTTTTCCGTCTTTCCGCACAGGAAATTGTGTGGTACAATATTTTTGTATGCAGAATTGAAAAAAGCAACGGACTGACAACGAAGGGGAATGCCAAATGTTTGAAAGTCATCTGTTTGCCCGTTGCACGGCACACCACGCCGTGCTGTATTGGGATAAACCTGCCGCAGCCGGCGCGCAGGCAGAATATACCGTTTATTTGAACAACGAACCGGTGGGCACGGCCGACCGTACCCACTATACGCTGGAAAATCTGGAACCCCAGACGGAGTACCGTGTGGATGTGGTCTTTGACAACCAGCCCGTGGGTGCCTGTATGCTGCGCACTGGTGCCGAAAAACAGCGTATCAACGTGACTGAAGCGCCC
>NZ_JACJKP010000450.1 GCF_016901605.1 Gemmiger formicilis | reverse complement strand
CCGGGAAGTTCGCTGTCACGGTACAGGGTGCACAGGACCTGGTCGTCCCAGGCCGCGCCGGTGCGCTGCTGCCGGCAACCGTAGGATTCACTGCCGTCCGCCTGTACGTGGCAGGTCACGGCCACGATGGTCAACTGCCCGTCCTCCAGGTCGAAGGCGGCGGCTGTCTCGCCGGTGCAGCCCGCCCAGGTCACCCCCTCCTGCCGGAACAGTTCGGTCAGGGCGTTGTCGGGGGAAGCGTTGCTTGGGGACTGTCCGCAGGCGGTCAGAACCACCGCCAGGCACAAGGCCAGAGCCAGACAGAACAACCGTTTCATAGTGTGCACATCCTTTCGGCCTGATCTTGGAATTTTATACCCAGTATGACACGGTTTGCAGGAGGACGGCAAGAGGCGGATTTCACAAAAATCGTGGGGCGATTTTGGCACACAACAAAAAAATACCGCC
>NZ_JACJKP010000449.1 GCF_016901605.1 Gemmiger formicilis | reverse complement strand
ACCGCCCTGCGGTCCCATCCGCATGGACGGACGTGCGGTGTTCCGTTTTGCGGTAGATGCGCTGCCGCGTACCCTCCACGCGGTGCTGGATGCAACGCATCATACACTGGACGAAGTGGATTGGGTGGTATGCCATCAGGCAAACAGCCGCATTATTGACCACTGCGTCAAAAAGCTGCAAGCGGACCCGGACAAATTCTATAAAAACATGGACCGTCATGGCAATACCAGCGCTGCCAGCATTCCCGTAGCGCTGAATGAATTGGCTGAGAGCGGCCGCCTGCAGCCTGGTATGCGCCTGGCATGTATTGGATTTGGCGGCGGCCTTACCTGGGGCGGTATGCTGATCACTGTGAAAGGAAGCGTCGTATGAAACTGCTGAACGAGATTCTGGGAACCCGGTATCCTCTCATTCAAGGCGGCATGGCCAACATTGCCACCGGTGAG
>NZ_JACJKP010000448.1 GCF_016901605.1 Gemmiger formicilis | reverse complement strand
GCCGCCGCCACCATGGCAGGGTGCCTGACCCAGTATTTCTTCCTAGTGTTCTGTTTCTTCTTCTGCGGGTTGTTCGGCCTGTGGCTGCTGGGCACCCGCCGGTTCAAAACCGCCTGCCTGTACGCTGTGGCGGAATTCGGCGGGCTGGGGGCGGCGTATCTGGCCTTCCCCACCATGAAGGAACACATCTTCTCCGGTTCCCGGGGGCAGCAGGCGGCAGGCAGTTTTCTGGACCTGTCTTCCCTGTCCGACTGGGCGGCCAGCCTGGGGCGGGTGTTCTCGCTGCTGGGCGGGCAGTTTGGCGGCGCGGCGCTGTGGGCGCTTTTGCTGCTGTTGGCGGCGGCCATCCTCTGGAAGGCAGGCTGCCGGCCCCGGGGCATGGGGTTGTTTGCCTGCATGCTGGCATTGGCGGGGCTTTTCTACATTGTGGTGATCAACAAGGTAGCCC
>NZ_JACJKP010000447.1 GCF_016901605.1 Gemmiger formicilis | reverse complement strand
TGAGCGCCGATATATTGCATGATTTCTTTTTGTTCCTCGATGGGCGGTACAGGAAGATAGATCGTATAGAAATCGTCTGTATAGAGCCGCCAAAATCCTTCGATAATACCACGCACTCGAACCTGCAGTTCACGTCGACACAAGGCGCTTTTCAACACCATTTCTCCAAAGGACGGAATTATTCTTTCTGTATTTGGTATCAAAACAGTGTAGTCCGGACTGATTACTCCGAATTGTGGCGCTAATGCAAATACTCCCAGATGGGCCTTCAAACGATTTAACACCAGATCATCTTGATAGCACAGCTTTCCGCCAGCATATGATTCCGACAGCATACGGCGCTCATCCAGTTGGGAGTCAGGAACCAAGCCGTACTTCTGGCTCATTGACAGGTGCGTTTCCATACCTTCTTTTGACCGCTCATCTCTTTCCCTAAACAGGTATTTGCAG
>NZ_JACJKP010000446.1 GCF_016901605.1 Gemmiger formicilis | reverse complement strand
TTGCCAGCGAGGTGATATACGAGGAATCCACCCCGCCCGAAAGGAACCCGGCAACCTCCACATCGGCGATTTTGTGGGCGGCCACACTGTCCTGCATGATTTTGTCAATGACTTCCGGCCAGTCGGTGGGGGATTGCTCCGAGGCAAAATCTGCCTGCCACCACCGTTCAATCCGCAGGTCATTGCCGTCAAAGGTCAGGCAGTGGGCAGGTAGCAGCTTTCTTACGCCGCGGAAAAAAGTCTCCTCCCCGGGGGAGTATTGAAAACTCAGGTACAGTTCCAGCTGGGACTCGTTCAACTGTTTCTCAAAGGCGGGATGGTCCAGAAACGCCTTGATCTCGCTGGCAAACAACAGGGTGCCGTCCGCTGCCTGGTAATAGTACAGCGGTTTGATGCCAAAGGCGTCCCGTGCACAGAAAAGGGTCCCGGTCTGCCGGTCCCACAGCGCAAA
>NZ_JACJKP010000445.1 GCF_016901605.1 Gemmiger formicilis | reverse complement strand
GAGGTGACCTTCACCCGGGATGGTCATACCTATCACCGGGTGCCCGAGGTGGCTGATGCCTGGCTTGATTCGGGCTCGATGCCCTTCGCCCAGTGGGGATACCCGCATGTGCCCGGCTCGAAGGAGAAGTTCGAGTCTCACTACCCGGGTGACTTCATCTGTGAGGCCATCGATCAGACCCGCGGGTGGTTTTACACCATGATGGCCGTCGGAACCCTGGTGTTTGACGAGTCCTCGTACCGCAATGTGCTGTGTCTGGGCCACATTTTGGCCGAGGACGGTCGCAAGATGAGCAAGCACCTTGGCAACATCCTGTTGCCTATCCCGCTCATGGATTCTCATGGTGCCGACGCGCTGCGTTGGTTCATGGCGGCCGACGGTTCCCCATGGAGTGCACGGCGCGTCGGTGACGAGACCATCCAGGAGACGGTCCGCAAGGTTCTGTTGACGTAC
>NZ_JACJKP010000444.1 GCF_016901605.1 Gemmiger formicilis | reverse complement strand
CCAGCAATACCATTGATTTTGCAGCTTTTTCGCTGCTGATGGAAGGCAAGATCTTTCAGGCGGTGGCTTATGCCATGACCCATCTGGCCAATCAGTGCCGGGAACTATGGCGGGACGCACTGGCACCTGTCTTGCAGGGCGATTTCCAGGAGTTGGGGCTTGCGGCCTGGCTGGTTCTTTTTCTGCTGGCAGTTACGGCGGCAGTTTTTGTGTGGGACGCACGCCACAAACGCCCGGTTGTTTTCAAAGCCTGTGCGGTGACCGTTGTGGGAATAGGCCTGCTGGGGCTGCTGGAAATGTATGCCATGTATGCCATGTCCCGCCACTTTATCATGCTCAGTGTGGTATTGCTGGCGGTGTTGGTGTATGAGGACCGTTTTGCCGGTTGGCTCTGCCTGCCGCTGCTGGTGATGCTGCCGTATCATTTGACCAACAGTGTGTTGCCGGTTTATAATG
>NZ_JACJKP010000443.1 GCF_016901605.1 Gemmiger formicilis | reverse complement strand
GGGTGGCCATCATTTCCGGCTCATACATGGTGATGATGATGGTCACATACAGCGTGATCACGGCGCCGAAAATCAAAAGCAGTTTTACGCTGCCTTTCATTTCGCGCTTATACAAGGTCCAGTTCATCGCGGGCACCTCCTCCGTAATAATGCATGAAGATGTCCTCCAGGCTTTGCCGGGCCGCAACGGTCACCGTCCGGCCATGGCAGACGCCGCCAAAATCCTCCGCAAAGGATTTTGCCAGCGCTTCGGAGTCCAGGGTGACCTGGTAGGAGCGCACGTGCCGTTTGCGCAGCGCCTCCACCGAATCCAGCGTCACGATTTTGCCCTGCCGGATGATGCCCACCCGGTCACAGGTGCGTTCCACCTCTTCAAAAATATGGCTGGAAAGCAGGATCGTTTTGCCCTTGTTCTTTTCTTCCGCAAGCAGTTCCACAAAGCGGCTCTGCATCAGGG
>NZ_JACJKP010000442.1 GCF_016901605.1 Gemmiger formicilis | reverse complement strand
CATGGTTGCCTGCTCATGCTGTTGCGGTACGGCCTGCAGTTGTCCGGCCTGCAGCTTTTCCAGTGCTGCAACCAAAGTTTTGGCGCCAATGGCACTGACACGGTCAAACAGCTGACCACTTGTCTCTTCCGGGTCAATCTCCACCGGTTCCACCATCAGCACATCACCGGTATCCAAGCCTTCATCCAGCTGCATGATTGATACGCCGGTTTGGGTATCGCCATTGAGAACCGCCCACTGAATGGGGGCGGACCCTCGATATTTTGGCAACAGCGACACATGCAGATTCACACATCCATAAGGCGCCACATGCAGCAGCTGGGACGGGATGATGCAGCCATAGGCTACCACAACGATAATGTCAGGCGCCAATTCCCGGATCAGATCGTCCGAGGAACCATCGCGCAGCGTACGCGGCTGATACACCGGAATGCCGTGCTGCACCGCCAGCTGTTTGACCG
>NZ_JACJKP010000441.1 GCF_016901605.1 Gemmiger formicilis | reverse complement strand
TTTGTCACGCTGTTCGACCACCTGGTCTATGCCATTGAGCGCAGCCAGAAGCATATTGTGCTGCCCAACCGCCTGCTTTGGGAGGTGCGGCGTTTTTACCCCCGGGAGTATGCGGCGGGCCAGCAGATCCGGGACTTTCTGAACCGGCGCCTGCAGGTGGAACTGCCGGAGGAAGAAGCCGGCAACATTGCCTTTCATCTTGTGAATGCCCAGACCGAAAACCCGGACATGGAGCGTACCATGCTCACCCTGCGGATGCTCAAAGATATCTACAGCATTGTGCAGCTTTCCAGCGGGCAGAAAATCGATGAAAATTCCCTGCATTACGCCCGCTTTTTGACCCACATGCAGTATTTTATTGAGCGCGTGCTGGACCACAAAATGCTGGGCAGCGAGGATATCTCGGTTTTGGAGCCGGTACTGGACCAGAATCCCCGGGCGTATGCCTGCGCCCGGCGCAT
>NZ_JACJKP010000045.1 GCF_016901605.1 Gemmiger formicilis | reverse complement strand
TTGGTAAAGTAGTAGTACTCAGTGTTGTCCCGCAGCGGGGGCGTCAGATAGTTGGGAATGATGCAGCCGTCGCCTTCCACGCGCTCGGTAAAACCGGCCGCTTGCCAGATTTCGGCGGGAATACCCACGTTGTAGCAGTCCATGTATTCGGCATCGGTATGGCGAAGAATCGCGTCCAGCGCAGCCCCCAGACGGGGCAGAACCTGATCTTCGCCGATGAAGTCCACCAGACGAACCACCGGTACGCAGCCGGTTTCTTTGGCCGTTACGGTACGGGTGACCACATAAGCCAGCAATTTGCCATGCTCCCGGGCTGCCCACACATCATAATGGAAATAGGGGTAATGGAAATACCGCCGGCGCAGATACCAGGTATCCTTGTGCGGTGTATGAGATGTTGGGGGCATCCCCAGCGGGATCAGATCAGCCGCAGATTCGATCTTTTCCAATCCCAGGTCACGCTGTACGGGCGGCAGCACATAATGGAGCGGTTTGGCAAGCTGGTAGTCGCTTCTGCGGCCCAGGCGGTAATAATGGGGGATACGTCCCGCCTGCCAGCCCAGGAACTGGTAGAAGGTGCAGGTGTTGGGGCGGATGTTGTTGCAGGCAACCACATTGGCATGCAGCAGCCCCGGCAGTGCGTTCATCAGTTCCAGACCAACGCCGTTATGACCTTTTGCAGCCACCCATACGCTGACCCACACATCGGGCCGACGGGCTGTGTTGGCAAGAATGTAGCCGGCGGCGCTGACATACTGTCCATCCTGCTCGGCTACCGCAAACTGGGGTACACCGCCGCGCCCGGCATAATAATGCCGGTACAGCTCCGGGCGATTGAGCAGCGGCAGGCGCATATCAAAATTTTCATTGATGAAGTCAATGATGGCCCGGTCCTCGCCCAGACGGGCCAGACGAAATGTCACGTCAGACAATGGCCGAACCTCCCGTGACCGGCAGCGTTACGCCGGTGATAAAGCCCGCTTCGTCAGAGAGCAGGAACGCCATGGCAGGAACCACGTCTTCCGGGGTGGCGTTGCGCCCCATGGGGTTGTCGGCGGCGGATGCCTGCACGATCAGGTCAGGCGTGTCTTTCAAAAAGTTGGTTTCCATCATGCTGGGGGCAACACAGTTGACGGTGATGCCGAATTTTGCGTATTCCACAGCAAGGCTCTTGACCAGCCCGCCGATAGCGCTCTTGGCCATGACGTAGGCGGCGGTATTTTTCGGCGGGCATCCGATGGTGTAGCTGGTCTGGATGAAGAGTACGCGGCCGAACTTGGCGCGGGTCATGGCAGGCAGAATGCCGCGGCAGATGCGGATGGCGCTGTGCACCTCGATCTCCAGATCTTTGTCAAAACGGGTCTGGTCGAACCCTTTGAATTTGGTGTTGACCACCGGCAGGGCGGGCAGATGGATAAAATGGGTGGGGGCAGGAGCGGAAGTATCCAGCAGCTGCATAAAAGTGTCTACCTTGGCGCGGTCAGACAAATCAACGTCGAAGGGGCGAATCTGCCCGGGAAACCGCTGGCACAGGGCTGCCAGTTTGTCCAGGTCGCCGCAGCCCTGGGCCAGTACCAGTGCATCCGGTGCATTACGCAGCATACGCTCAATCAGAGTGCGGCCCACATCGCTGGTTGCCCCTGTGATCAGATACGTATAGGACATGGTTGGAACCTCCCTTATTTTGCAAGTCCGGCTTTGATGATGCCGCGTGTCACGCGCTGGCCGTTCTGGTTGGTAATGACCGCCTTGATCTCGGCTTCGCTGCCGATTTCGCTCACATGTACCACCGTGCCGCGCACGGTCAGGGTATCGCCGATGAAAATCGGTTTGGCAAATTTGCATTCCACACCGTGCAGCAGGCAATGCTCACCGGGCAGATACACACCGGCCAGTGTGGAGAAAAAGCTGGCGCCCAGCATGCCGTACACAACGCGGCCCGCGTATCCGCGGCCTTTGGCATATTCGGCGTCCATGTGGATAGGGGAAACATCGCCGGTGATCGCGCAAAAAGCGTCCATCATTTCTTCGGTGACGGTAACGGTAAATTCCTCGGTAAGGCCGGGGGTCATTTCGGCCAGCGTGTAATGGTTCATCCCAGACTCCTTTTGGTTTGAAAAAAAGGCGGCACAGGGCCGCCCATACAATCATTTATCCGGTGTTCGGTATCAGACCATCCGTGCAACCAAATCCAGCAGATCGCCTACGTTCTTCAGGCCGCGCACATCAGCCAGCTTGAATTTGATGTTGAACTTCTTCTCAATGGCGGTCAGCAGGTTGATCTGTTCCAGGCTGTCCCAGTCCTCAATATCATCGGCGCAGGTTTCCCGCGTGATCACGAGGGTGTCGTCGTCGAAGTTATCACGGAAAATATCCTGCACAGCAGTCAAAATATCCTGTTCGGTCATATTTGATACTCCTTTAATATTGGTAGATACCCATACTATAGCATAAAATGCGGCGCTGCGCAAGGAAAGTTGTAAAAGATCGGAAGGCTTTTTACGCCTTAAAAACCGTAATCCTCCAGCCGTTTTTCCAGTTCGGTTTCACTGTAGACCGGTACGCCCTGCTGCAGGGCCAAAACGTCGCTTTCCGGCAGCAGCCGGGTATAGATTTCTTCATACTGTGCCAGCGGCCCGCTGCCGTCCCCGCTGTATAAAGCCACATGACCGGCGTTGTCTTTCAAAAGATACATAGGGGCCGGGTTTTGTGTGCGCCCGTACATAAGCCACCATACGCCGCCGGCAAGACACAGTAAGGCGATTACACCCAGTACCAGCAGGTACAGGGAGGAACCGCTGATCCGTTTCTTTTCCATCAAAAGCCCTCCTTTTGGAGTAGTATGGTACGCTGCAGCGACAAAAAAACAAAAACTTGTGAATTTTACAATCCGGACTGTACTTTTGCGGTGGTTTTGTGGTATAATCCAATCTATAGCATTCTGCGCTTTTGTGTTACGGTTTTTCCGGCAACGCTTTTCGGATAGGATCAAAGGAGGCGGTTCCCATAGAACCCAAAAAGGAGCGCCATATTTCAACGGATGGCGTAAAGTCTACAAACGGGGCAACAGGGCAGTTCGACGCAGTGTCTTCCCAGGGGCCCAAAAAGAAAAAGAAGAAACGCCGCAGTGTGGTCGGTTCGATTTTCCGTTTTATCGGCTGCCTGCTCTGTGTCTGCGTAATGTTGTGCAGTGTGGGCGGTGTTCTGCTTGCAATGTATATCGTGCAGGTTACGGCCGATGACGGAGAAATCCTCGACCTGGACAACCAGAAAAACAAGCAGACCACCATCATCTACGATAAGTACGGCAACGAGTACGCGACCCTGACCCAGGGCGAAAACCGTATCTGGCGTGAACTTTCGGCCATGCCGGAAGATTTGCAGAACGCGGTCATCGCCATTGAGGACAAGGATTTCTACGATGAGCCCGGTATCAACCTGAAACGTACCATCGGCGCAGCGCTGAACGAACTGACCGATCACGCGATTTACGGCGAACGTCAGGGCGCATCCACGCTGGAACAGCAGCTGATCAAAAACCTGACCGGTGACGATGACGTGGACAAGATGCGTAAGGTGCGCGAAATTTTCCGCGCCCTGGGTCTTGCCAACCGTTACAGTAAGGAAACCATTCTGGAAGCCTACCTGAACACCATCCCGCTGACCGGTATCGTCTGCGGTATGGAGGCTGGTGCCCAGGAGTACTTCGGCAAACACGTAGAAGATCTGACGCTGTCCGAATGTGCGGTGCTGGCTTCCATCACCAACAACCCCACAAAATACAATCCGTTCACCAACCCCGAAAATCTGATTGACCGCCGTAACCATGTCTTGTATCAGATGTGGACGCAGGGCTATATTACCGAGGACGAGTACAACTCTGCCTGTGCCGAGACCATCACGCTGGCAGAAACCAGCAGCACCACAGAGAATGTGACCCGTTCCTCTCAGAACTCCTACTTCACTGACGCGCTCTACTATGAGCTGCTCAATGACCTGCAGGAAAAACTGAATATGACCGCCGACGAGGCCAAGTCCATGATCTTCAACGGTGGTCTGCGTGTGTACTCCACCGTTGATCCCGAAGTACAGACGGCTATTGAAAACGCCATGTACGACGCGGAAGGCGTGATTCCTGCTCTGGAACATGAGGAGGCTGTCTGTCTGCGTGACTATCCGGCGGATTCCAGCAGTTGGGATGATGTGCAGTTTGACGAGAACACCGGCTTGCCGCTGACCAAGGATGGCCTGGCAGTCTACGGTGTGGATGACATCCCCGTTTATACGGACGATGAACAGACCACCCTTAAGATGGGTACGTCCACGGATGATAACTACCCCAACGACGATACGGTTTATCTGTGTGTGTACGAAAAAGTGCGCACCCAGGCGGCCATCGCTACGCTGGATTATGACGGCAACATTCTGGGCATCGGCGGCGGTGTCGGCGAGAAGAAATACGACCTGGGCACCAACCGCGCCACGATCCCGCACCAGACCGGTTCTACCATGAAACCCATTGGTGCTTATTGTCTGGCCCTGGATTACAAGCTGATCAACTATTCTTCTCAGATTCTGGATTCGCCTTTCTATTCCGCAGAGGATAAGCGCGTTCTGAAAGACGAATACTCCTATATGGACCCGTATTCCGAGGCGGCACAGTCCCGTTCGGATGTCTGGCGTGCATGGCCCACCAACTACGGCGGTGCAGGCGGCAACGGCGATCCCATGCTGGTGTACGACGCACTGCGTCAGTCCTACAACACCGTAGCGGTATGGGTAGGCAACATGGTCGGCGTGGACTTCCTGTACAACTTTGTGCACGACACGCTGGAATGCACCTATATCGACGCCGAGACCGATATGGACCTTGGCCCCCTGGTGCTGGGTTCTCAGAGTCACGGTATGACGGTAGTCCAGCTGGCAGGTGCCTACAGTATCTTCTATGACGGTACCTTCACCACGCCTCATTATTACACCGAGATTACCGACTACCTGGGTAACGAGGTATTGGATAACACCAAGTATATCAACACTATCCAGGCCATCGACCCGACCACCGCATATATCATGAACCGGATGATGACCAACGTTCTGAAGAGCGGCGGTACAGCCAGCGGCATGGCGCCGGAAGGCGACATCGAGGCGGCGGCCAAGACCGGTACCACCAGCGACTATAAGGATTACACCTTCGCAGGTATGACGCCTTATTATGTCACGGCACTGTGGTGGGGCTGCGATAAGCCTACAAGTCTGTATGAGTTGGGCTCCGCGGGCCGCAATGGTAAACCCATTCAGCAGGTCTGGAAGAACCTGATGGAGGAACTGCAGGCAGATAAGGAAGCTGCAGAGTTCCCGATGCCTGACGGCGTTGTGACCAAGCAGTTTGACACCTCCACCGGTGCCATTGTTTCCGGCGGCGGTGCCACGGGCTATTATACCGAAGATAACCTGCCCAACGACAGTTACACTTCGGCAGAAAATGATCCCTATGCGGCTCTGGCACAGCAGGCTGCAGAAGGCGCCCAAACGGGGGATGCCGCGGCAAGTGATCCTGCGGTTGCTACGCCTACCGAATAAAGATTTGACAAATGCCCGTTCCGGTGTATATCGGAACGGGCATTTGTTTTTCTGTCGAGGACAGTTAACCGCCGCACAAAAACACCCTCTAAAAAGTGGCTATGGCTGTGCAAAACGCCAAAAAAGCGGAAAAAACGGATCTGAATGCTTGCATCCGGCGAATTTCAGTGGTATGATGTTGCTTGTCGAAACTACAACTGTACGCAAGGAGGGGACAATATGCCGGATCGCCGTTTTCTGCTGGTAGATGCGGACGTCCTGCCGGAGGTGTTTTTGAAGGTGTTGCAGGCCAAGGAGCTGCTGGCCTCCGGCGCGGTAACCAATATCTCTACCGCCGCCCGGCAGGCGGGCATTTCCCGCAGCGCATTCTATAAATATAAAGATACGGTTTTTGACGCGGAGGCAGGCCGGGAATCCATTACGGTGGTTGCCACCCTGCTGGATAAGACCGGTGCTTTGCAGGCGTTGCTGTCCGGCATTTCCTCTGCGGGTGCTTCCATCGTGACCATTACACAGTCTCGTCCGGAAAACGGCGCGGCACAGGTAGAGGTTACGGTGCGCACCGGCACCATGCAGATGCCGGTGGAAGAGATGCTGACGCGGCTTTCTCATCAGCCCTGCGTAGTGGAAATCCACCGCGGGGCCTGACGAACAGCCGATGCACAGGGGCGCTGCCCTAAGGGTGCCAAGTGCGCCGAAGAAGTAAGCAAGGGGGAGAACGAGCAATGGCAAAAATCGCAATCATGGGGTTTGGTACCGTTGGCAGCGGTGTGCTGGAAGTATGCCGCCGCAATGCGGCATCCATCGCACGTCGTGCGGGGGAACCGGTGGAGGTCAAGTACATTCTGGATGTGCGGGATTTTTCATCCTCGCCGGATGCAGCGCTGTTTACCAACTCTATCGATACGATCCTTTCGGACCCGGAAGTCAAAGTGGTTGTGGAAACCATTGGCGGCACCAAGTTTGCCTATCCGTATGTGCGGCAGTGCCTGGAAAGCGGCCGCAGCGTATGCACTTCCAACAAAGAGATGGTAGCCACCTACGGTGCCGAGTTGCTGGCACTGGCACGGGAACACGGCGCAGCCTTTTTGTTTGAAGCCAGCGTGGGCGGCGGCACCCCCATTATTACCCCCATGCACCAGTGCCTGGCGGCCAACCATATCAGCCGCATCCAGGGCATCGTCAACGGCACCACCAACTTCATGTTGACCAAAATGAAACGGGAAAACATGAGCTTTGAGGAAGCACTCAAAATCGCCCAGCAGTTGGGCTATGCCGAAACAAAAGACCCCGGGGATGACGTGGACGGCCGGGATGCCTGCCGCAAAATCGCCATTCTGGCCAGTCTGGCCTGTGGGCACCATGTATATCCCGACAACATCCCCACCCGAGGCATCCGGGATATCACGGTGGCCGATGTGAAAGCGGCGGAAAAGCTGGACAGTGCCATCAAACTGATTGCCTGGTACGACGAAGGCGAGAACGGTCAGATGGCTGTGGGCGTGGAACCCATGCTGGTGCCCAACGCCAATCAGCTGGCCGGTGTGGACGACGTATTCAATGCCGTGCTGATGCAGGGCAATATGCTTGGCGACGTTGTCTTTTACGGCAAGGGCGCCGGCAAGCTGCCCACTGCCAGTGCGGTGGTGGCCGATGTGATCGATGCACTGAAGGAAGGCTCCAAGGTGCACGACAGCCTGTTCTGGAAACCCGCTCCCAAACAGGAGGGGCTTGTACAGGACCCCGGCACCTATGCCTGGTATATCCGGGTGCGCGGTGTGGCGGCGGCGCTGCTGTCCAGCGTGGCGGGTGCCGGCCATGTGGTGTTCGAAGCGGACGGAGAAGCCGCTTACCGCATCGACGCGGCGACCGTTGCACAGATGGAAGAGGTTCGCAATAAGATTCAGGTTTTGGGCGGCGAGGTTGCGCTGGTCCTGAAACAGCTGGCAGAATAAACGGACTTTCACGAAAGAGGGGCGTCTCTCATATGATAAAAGTAACGGTTCCGGCTACCAGTGCCAATGTGGGCGCCGGATTTGACTCACTGGGTCTTGCCGTTTCGATGCACAATGTGTTTACCTTCGAGGAATGTGAAGGTATCCAGATCTCGTCGGTGGACGGTACACATGTTCCCGCCGGTTCCAACAATCTGGTATATCGTTCGGCGCGCGTTGTTTACGACCAGCTGGGCATTGCGCTGCGGGGGCTGCGCATTACGCAGCGCAATGATATCCCGATGGCGCGCGGCCTTGGTTCCAGTTCGGCCTGCATTGTGGCGGGCATTCTGGGTGCCAATGCACTGCTGGGAGATAAGCTCACCAAACGGCAGATGCTGACCCTGGCTACCGCGATCGAAGGCCACCCGGATAACGTGGCGCCTGCCATGCTGGGCGGTTTTGTGACCAGTGTCATTGACGAAGGCCAGGTCTACAGTGTCAAGAAGGATATTGACCCGGAATTGGCTTTTGCGGCCTTTGTGCCGGATTTCCGGCTGCTCACCTCCAAGGCGCGTGCGGCGCTTCCCCAGATGGTCAGCCATAAAGATGCAATTTATAACCTGTCCCGTGCAGCGCTTGCAACCGCAGCTTTCTGCGATGGCGATTATGCCCTGCTGGGAGTAGCGACCAAAGACTCGTTGCACCAGCAATACCGTCTGCCGCTGATTCAGGGCGGTGATGACGTGTTTGAACTGGCATTGGATCTGGGGGCGCTGGCGGTTTACATTTCCGGTGCGGGCCCGACCATTATGGCCGTGGTGCATAAGGACGATACCGCGTTCTTTGACCGGGCAGCGGCAGCGCTGCAGCAGAGTGATTTGCTCCGTCACTTTACCGTACACCGTTTGCTGGCAGATAACGTCGGCGCCGTGGTCGAGTAACGTGCGTGTGCATAGATAGAGGAGGAAGACGATACCTATGGCTTTGATCGTGCAAAAATTCGGCGGCTCGTCTGTAAAGGACCGCAGCCGCATCTTCAACGTGGCGCGCATCGTCATGAATACGCGCAATGCCGGCAACGATGTTGTCGTGGTCGTGTCCGCGCAGGGCGATACCACCGATGACCTTATCGCCAAGGCGGCCGAGATTACCTCGGACCCGTCCCACCGCGAAATGGATATGCTGCTGGCTACCGGCGAACAGATCTCCATTGCGCTGCTGACCATGGCGCTGCAGGAACTGGGCGTTTCCGCCATCAGCCTGACGGGCTGGCAGGCCGGTTTCAATACCGACCGCTCCTATTCCAAGGCGCGCATCAAGCGCCTGGATACGGAACGTGTGGAAAGCGAATTGGCCCGCAACCGCGTGGTTGTGGTGGCCGGTTTCCAGGGCTTGAACCGTTCTGACGATATTACGACGCTGGGCCGCGGCGGCAGCGATACTTCCGCTGTTGCATTGGCGGCAGCGCTGCATGCGGACCGCTGCCAGATCTATACCGACGTGGAAGGCGTATACACCGCAGACCCACGCAAGATTCCCAAGGCAACCAAGCTGAAGGAAATTACTTTTGACGAGATGCTGGAATTGGCGTCCCTGGGTGCGCAGGTGCTCAATAACCGCAGCGTCGAACTGGCCAAAAAGTATAATGTAGAGCTGGAAGTCATCTCCAGCATCAACCCGGTGCCCGGCACCGTTGTGAAGGAGGAAGCAAACGTGGAAGGTATGCTGATCAAAGGTGTGGCGAAGGATAACGACGTCGCCGTTATTTCCATCAAGAATGTTCCGGACGTGCCGGGTATGTCGTTCAAGGTGTTCAGCCTGCTGGCCCAGAAGAACATCAACGTGGACATCATCCTGCAGAGCTCCGGCAGCGAAGGCAAAAAGGACCTGAGCTTCACCGTGCCTCTCGGCGATGCCGAGGCAGCGGTTTCTGCGCTGAACAGCGCGGCTTCCCGTTTTGGCGGCGGCGAGATCAGCGTTGACAAGAATTCTGCCAAGGTCTCCATTGTGGGCGCCGGTATGCAGAGCCACTCCGGTGTGGCGTCCACCATGTTCGAGGCGTTGTTCAACCAGAACATCAACATCAAGATGATCTCCACCAGTGAGATCAAGATCAGCGTCATCATCGACGAGCAGGATGCCGACAAGGCAGTTGCTGCTATCCATGATGCCTTCATCAACTAAAGGGTTCCGGTCCATATAGAGGGGAAAGGGTAAGCCCCCGCGCACCGTGAGGTGCGCGGGGGCATTGTTGTTGCTATGGCAGAAAAACTCAGATCTGCGCCATGGCACTGCTGAAGCATCCGCGCCGTTTCAGGACAACGAAAGCAACCACGCAGATCGTGATAGACAGCAAAGAGCCGCCTACGGTGGCCAGACCCATGGGGAACAGGGTGTTGGGGAACATGGTGGACATGAGGTAAACGCCGGGAATACGCACCAGCAAAATGGAGCAGATGTTGTGCAGGAAAGAAATCTCCGAACGGCCGTACGCACAGAAATATCCGCTGAAGCTGAAATGAATGCCGGCAAACAGGCAGTCCCAGATATAACCGCGGATGTACTGCCCGCCGGCCAGAATTACGGCGGTGTCGGCGGTAAACAATCCCACCACCGGTTCGGCGATGCCCTGCATGACGATGCTGATGAACAACCCGAATCCTGCAGTAATCAGGATGGCGTAGCGCAGGGTCAGTGTGGCGCGATCGTGCTTGCCGGCGCCGATGTTCTGGGCGCCCAGGGCCGATACGGTGGACAGCATGGAAGAGGGAACCAGGAACAGGAAGCTGATGACCTTTTCCACAATGCCGACGGCAGCTGCGTCATTCAGGCCGCGCTGGTTGGCGATGATGGTGATAACAATGAAGGCAATCTGAACGAAACCGTCCTGAAGTGCCACCGGCAAACCGATTTTCAGAATCTGACGCATGACAGGACGTTTCAGTTTCAGGTCAGAGCGCCGCAATTGTATACCCGTTTGCTGGCGAAGGATCACGAACAAAGAGACAACCACGCTGATCGCCTGCGAAAGGGTGGTGCCCAATGCAGCGCCGGCGGGCCCCATGCCCATAAGGCCGATGAACAGGTAGTCCAGGATAATATTGGCAACGCAGGCCACGGCAATAAAATACATAGGGCTTTTGGAGTCGCCCAGTCCCCGGAAGATGGAACTGATGATATTGTATGCCGTGATGCAGGGGATGCCGATGAAACAGATCGTCAGATAGGCGGTTGTGCCGGATACGGCTTCTGCCGGAGTGGACATAATGGAAACGATGGGCCGGACAAAAACCAGCAGGATGGCCATCAGTACCACGGAAAGTGCCATAAACAGGGTAACGGTGTTGCCGATTACGGCAGTGGCCCGTTTGTGTTCCCCGGCACCGATGGGACGGCCGATGCTGACGGTGGAGCCCATTGCAAGACCGACAATCATCACGGTGATCATGTGCATGACCTGGCTGCCTACGGAAACCGCTGTGGTGCTGGCGGCGCCTTCAAACTGGCCGATAATGAACAGGTCGGCCATGCCGTAGAGCGTCTGTAAAAAATACGACAAAAGATAGGGCAGTGAAAAGTACAGTACATTGCGCAGTACACTGCCCGTGGTAAGATTTTTTTCCATGTGTTGTGTCCTCGGTTTTGCGGGAATAAGGGGCGCGGAAAATTTGGCGCCCGGCAAAACCTGCGGCAGATTTTCTCCCTCCATATACTATATAATAACGCAGCCGCCCCGGGCACCGTCAATGCCTTTTTGCAAAAAAATACAGAAGATTCTTATATTTTGCGTTGCAGCGAAAAACGCACGGACAAGTTTTTTGAATGCTCGGTTTACTTTTGGCAGTGCAAGCGGTATAATACCTTTATCTATTTGTTGAAAGGAATAACGATTTGGAACGGAAACAACTTGCGCCCGGCGTCTTTATCACGACCCTGGACGCTTCAAAATTTAATCGCTGCCGTATTACGATCCATCTGCGCTTTCCTGCCCGGCGGGAATCGGCAACGGATGCAGCCGTGCTGGCCCTAGTGCTGGAGCGCGGCTATGCGGCATGCCCGGATATGACGGCGCTTTCCTGCCGGTTGGCAGAATTGTACGGTGCGGACCTCGGTGTGGATCTCTCCAATGCAGGTACCGACAGAGTGCTTTCGGCAGACATCTGCGGCATTAAGGATCGGTATGCCCTGAACGGAGAAAATCTGACCGACGCCTATGCCGATATTGTGTTCGGCACCATCTTCGATCCCTATCTGGTAGATGGTGTCTTTGATGCCGAGGCAGTGCGTATTGAAACCGAAACCCAGGCCCGCCGCCTGGAGGCGGAATTCAATTCCAAACGGCTGTACTGTGTGCGTCAGGCACGCCGCAAATTCTTCGGGGATTCCCCGGCGGGAATTGAGCTGGGCGGTTACCCCGGCGAACTGGTAAATGTTACCCCTGCCAGCCTGAAAGCAGAGTATGACCGTATTTTGGCCAGTGCAACCATTGATGTGATGGTCCAGGGGGCTGACGAAGCCCGCGTGGCGGATCTGCTGCTGCAAAAATTGCAGAATGTGCAGCGTACGCCGCAGCCGTTTGCGGCGCCCATGGGAATGGCCCCCACGCCGCTGCGTCATTTCAAAGAGGAAATTCCCGGCCTTACGCAGGCCAAGCTGTGCATGCTGTTTACCGCCGGGGAAAATACCAATCCCCCCAGTGTAAGCATTTTACGGGTGGCCATGAGCGTACTGGGCGGTTCCGCCACCAGCCGGCTGTTCCGCAACGTGCGGGAAAAACAGTCCCTGTGCTATTATTGTGGCTCGGCGGCTCAGCGTGCCACAGGGGTAATGATGATCGATTCCGGTGTGGAACCGGGTAAGGAAATGCAGGCGGAAGCTGCGATTCTGGCCGAATGGGAGGGCCTGAAAAACGGTCCCATCGCCCAGGAGGAAGTGGACGACTGCCGCCGTGGGCTGCTTTCCGGTATGGATGCCCTGGGGGACAGCCTCGCTGCGTTGGAAAGCTGGTATTACGGGCAGATCACCCGCGGGGAACCGCTGTATCCGCCGGAGTACGGCAAGGTGCTCACCAGCGCCGTGACGCTGGACGAGGTGCGCCAGACCCTGCAAAGTTACAGCTATTCTGTGTGCTATGCGGTGACAGCCAAGCCCGGCACGCAGGGGAAAGGGGGCGCCGAAGATGTCCAATAACGAACAGCAGACGCAATTTGCCGCGGCACAGGCCCGTGCGGCGGCAGCGGTAAGTTGCCAGCGGGCGGTATTGCCCAGCGGACTGACGGTGCTTTGCCGCACCATGCCCGGATACAGCAGTGTGCATGCTATCTACGCCACGGCCTTCGGGTCCATTCACCGGCAGTTTGTGCTGGATGGCAAGCCTGTCCAACTGCCTGCGGGCACAGCACATTTTCTGGAACACAAAATGTGCGAAACCCCTAAAGGGGATTCTTTCAGCTTCTATGCCAAGACCGGTGCATCGGCCAACGCCTTTACCAGTTATGACCGGACTTGTTATCTTTTCTCGGCAACGCAGAAAATTGACGAGAACCTGGATATTCTGTTGGGACTGGTAGGCAAACCCTGGTTCACCAAAGCTACGATTGCCAAGGAACAGGGAATCATCGGCCAGGAAATCAAGATGTACGACGACAGCCCGGACTGGCGCTTGCTGAACGCCCTGTTCCGCTGCCTGTATACCGAGCATCCGCTGCGTGATGATATTGCCGGTACGGTGGACAGCATCGCCACGCTGACGCCGCAGTTGCTGTACAGCTGCACCAAAGCGTTTTATGCGCCGTCCAATATGGTGTTGTCGGTGGCCGGTAAGATCACGCTGGAACAGGCAGTGGAAGCCTGCAAGCGCAACGGTTTGTATCGTGCCCGTGCGGCCCATGAGGTGGAATGGGATGTCCCTGTGGAAGCAGGGCCTATCCCCCGCAAGGAAGCCTGCTTCACCATGCCGGTGAACAAACCCTGCTTTGGCGTGGCTTACCGGGAACCGCCCCTTGTACCGGGGGACCTCAAGCGGGAACTTCTGCTGGATATGCTGGGCGACCTGGTGGTGGGCGGTCTGACCAATCTGTACAGGAAGCTGTATGACGAGGCGCTGGTCAATCCGGAATTTTCCGGTGATTTCATTGCTGTGCGCGGAGCCTGTGCGGTGGCATTCACCGGAGAGAGCGAAACGCCCCGCAAGGTCGTGGACCTGCTGCAGGCAGAGATTGAACGTTTGCGCACCGAGGGCATCGATCCGGAAGTGTTCCTGCTGGTGAAAAACCAGATGTACGGTGAACTTTTGGGCGATGTGGAAACGGTGGATGATGCTGCGGAGGAAGGGGCTGCCGCCTGCCTGAAGGGACGGACGCTGGCCGATGAGATCGCCGCATTGGCAGAGTTGACGGTCGAGGATGCCAACGCCTTGATGAAAACGGCTCTTCGGGAAGAAAACCGTGCCTATGTGCAGATCGATCCCCAGTGACCGCCCTGCGAGAGGGAACAATACAGAAGAAATCGAGGAAGTATATCTATGGTCTACCATGTTCAATTCCCGGGATTGGGGCTGGAATTTACCATCAATCGGGTGGCGCTGTCCATCGGCGGGTTTAATATTTACTGGTACGGTGTGATCATCGCCGTGGGTATGTTGCTGGCGCTGCTGTACGCCTTCCGCCATGCGGTGGATTTCGGTATCGACTCCGACCGCCTTGTGGACGTTGTAGCAATCGGCACGGTCATGGCAATCGTCTGTGCGCGTATTTATTATGTGGCCATGGCGCCCTTCGAATATAACAGTGTCTGGGAAATGATCGATATCCGCCTGGGTGGTATTGCCATCTACGGGGCGGTAATCGGTGCCTTCGTTTTTGGAGGTCTGGCCGCCAAGTGGCGTAAAATTCCCTTGCTGCCGTTGTTCGATCTGGTGGCAATCGGCTTTTTGATCGGTCAGGGCATCGGCCGTTGGGGCAATTTTGTCAACCAGGAAGCGTTCGGTACCAACACCACGCTGCCCTGGGGCATGTACAGCGAGGAAACCAAGGCGTATCTGCAGTCCGTGCAGGTTACGCTGCCTGCCGGTGTGACGGTGGACCCCAGCATGCCGGTGCATCCTACTTTTTTGTATGAGAGCATCTGGTGCCTGGTGGGCTTTTTGGCTCTGGCGCTGTATGTAAAACATCGCCGTTTCCACGGCCAGATTTTCCTGCTTTATGCCATTTGGTACGGATTGGGCCGCGGCTGGATCGAGGGTCTGCGTACCGACTCTCTGCTGATCGGCAATACCGGGCTGCGGGCCAGCCAGCTGGTGGCGTATGCTTCGGCACTGATGGCGTTCTTCCTGCTGGTGGCTGGTCTGCGCAGAACCAAAGGCAAAACCCTGATGGTTACGCTGGCCGTACGGGATATTAAAAAAGAGGAAGCGGCAGGGGAACGTTTCTCGCCGGATGTCCTCGCGGCAAGTGCTTCCCATGCGGAGTTCCTGGCAGCTACCGATGCGATGAATGATCGCTTGGACGCGCTGGATCTGGATGCACCGGATCTGGATATTGAGGAACTGGAAGATCCGGAACCGGAACAGATGCCTGAAGAATCCTCCCTGTCGCAGGAGACCGCCGCGCAGGAAGAAACCGCGCCGCAGCCGGAAGAAGAGGACCAAAAGGCAGCGGCTTCTCAGACGCAGGCACCGCAGTAAGAGAGGAAAAATACCTATGAAAGCAAAGATCATTGACGGCAAAGCCCTTGCGGCCGCCGTTAAACAGGAAGCCGCCCAGCAGGTGGCACAACTCAAGGAAAAAGGTATCACGCCCTGCCTGGCTGTTGTTCTGGTGGGGGAAGACCCTGCCAGCCAGGTATATGTGCGCGGCAAAATCAATGACTGCGCCCAGTGCGGGATCGAAAGCCGCAGCATTCGTCTGCCGGAAGATGTCACACAGGCAGAACTGCTGGCACAGGTAAAACAGCTGGCAGAAGATGCATCGGTTCACGGGATTCTGGTGCAGCTGCCGCTGCCGGCTCAGATCGATGAAAAGACGGTGATTGATGCTATCCCCCCGGAGAAGGACGTGGATGGATTCTCTCCCGTCAACGTGGGCCGTATGCAGATCGGCGAACCTTGCTATCTGCCCTGCACGCCGGCCGGATGCATCCGCATGATCGAATCCACCGGTATGGAGATCGCCGGCAAACACGCAGTGGTCATCGGCCGCTCCAATATTGTGGGCAAACCGGCGGCCATGCTGCTGCTGGCGAAAAACGCCACGGTGACCATCTGCCACTCCAGAACGCAGAATCTGAAAGGACTCTGTGCCTCTGCCGATATTCTGGTGGCTGCGGTGGGCCGTGCGGGATTTGTTACCGGAGAGATGGTCAAGCCGGGGGCAGTGGTCATCGATGTGGGTATCAATCGCGGCGCAGACGGCAAGCTGCACGGGGATGTGGACTTTGACGCGGCGGCCGAAAAAGCGGCCTGGATCACCCCGGTTCCGGGCGGTGTGGGCCCCATGACCCGGGCTATGCTCATGCTCAATACGGTGGAAGCCGCGCGCCGGGCGGCAGGGGTATAAAAAATGCGCTGCAGCGGCTTTGCAATGGTAAAAATCCCTTGACAAGCCGAAAAATCTATGCTATAGTTTTAGAGCCGCTTGGTATGGGCCCGAAAAGTGTGTGCTTTTGGCGCAACGCCCTACTGTCCAGCGAGACTTATTGAAAGAGGTTATCCGAATGTACGCAGTTATCAAAACTGGTGGCAAGCAGTACAGCGTTAAGGTCGGCGATGTTGTTTTCGTCGAGAAGCTGAACGCTGAGGCTGACAGCGAAGTCACCTTCGATCAGGTCCTGGCCGTTGGCGAGGAGGGCGCTGTTAAGGTTGGCGCTCCCGTTGTTGAGGGCGCTTCCGTCACCGCCAAGGTCGTCAAGAACGGCAAGGGCAAGAAGCTCAACATTCTCACCTATCGTCCCAAGAAGGGCAGCATGGTCCGCAAGGGTCATCGTCAGCCCTACACCAAGGTGGAAATCACCGCGATTAACGGCTAAGGAGGTAAATCACAATGGCACATAAAAAAGGCGTAGGTTCTACCAAGAACGGCCGTGATTCCGAGTCCAAGCGCCTCGGCGTCAAGCGCGGCGACGGTCAGTACGTTCTGGCCGGCAACATTCTGGTCCGCCAGCGCGGCACCCACATCCATCCGGGTGAGGGCGTCGGCATCGGCAGCGATGACACGCTGTTTGCTCTGGTTGATGGCCGCGTTCACTTCGAGCGCATGGGCCGCGACCGCAAGCGCTGCACGGTCAAGCAGTAAAAAAACCAGACGGGCGGGCCGGCATGGCCTGCCCGATTTTTGTTACAAACGGTGCCCGGCACCGCACGAGGTATACTAT
>NZ_JACJKP010000440.1 GCF_016901605.1 Gemmiger formicilis | reverse complement strand
CCAGGCGCAGCTGCGAAACCGTCAGGTGCAAACCGCCAACCGGGCTACGGCCTTGAGCATCCATGCCATGATTCTGGATTGCGTGGCCATCGGTACCAATCTGGCCTTCGGCGCGCTGGCCCAATGGGATCTGCGGCTGGCTTTCGGGTTTGGGGCGGCGGTCTGCCTGGCCGCCCTGGGGCTGCTGGCCTTCTGGCGGCGGCGCACCCATCTTGTATAAGGCACGAAGCAGGGAGCAAAAGCCCCCTGCTTTTTCTTGACAGTGTTGGTCTATTGTGATAGACTAAAGATGAAAGCAGTCTATGATGATCGACCGAAAGGAGGGGTCCCGATGTCTGTACAGGAACCGCTGCGCCTGGCGGAAGGAGAATACCGCTTTGCCTGCCTGGTGTGGGACCATGAACCGCTGCCCAGCGGCGAGCTGGTGAAGCTGGCCGCCGACGCTCTGGGTTGGAAAAAGAG
>NZ_JACJKP010000439.1 GCF_016901605.1 Gemmiger formicilis | reverse complement strand
CCGGTGGCCAGCATATCAATAAAACGTCTTCGGCTATCCGGGTGACACACCTGCCTACCGGTATGGTGGTGGAGTGTCAGGATCAGCGCAGCCAGCGGGAAAACAAAGAACGTGCACTGACAGTATTGCGCAGCCGCCTTTTGCAGCAGAAGCAGGAAGCCTATGACGAAGCCTATAATGCGCAGCGGCAAAGCCAGGTGGGAACAGGGGATCGCAGCGAAAAGATCCGCACATACAATTTCCCGCAGGATCGTGTGACCGATCATCGTATTGGTCTGACATTGCGAAATCTGCAGAGCGTTTTGGACGGAGATTTGGACCGTGTGCTGGAGCCTTTGATTCTGGCCGACCGGGAAGAAAAACTCAAACAACATAGCGAGGAATAAAGATATGAAAACGCAGGTTTTGCCTGTTACAGAAGAGAGTATTGCGTTAGCAGCCAGGTTGCTTCAAAGCGGAGAA
>NZ_JACJKP010000438.1 GCF_016901605.1 Gemmiger formicilis | reverse complement strand
AGACTGAGGACCCCGTGATCCGGCAGTACGGTGTGGATTATCTTTCGGTGTGCTGCCTGTTCAGCCTCGGCTGCATGATCCAGTGCATGGTGGAAAAACTGCTCACCGCCACCGGCCGTTCCAACTATGCCATGATCACCCAGCTGGTGGGTGCCTGCACCAACATCATCATGGACCCCATCCTGATCTTCGGGCTGTTCGGCTTCCCCCGTATGGAAGCCGCCGGCGCCGCAGCCGCCACGGTGATCGGCCAGTTCCTGGGTGCCTTTACGGGGCTTTACCTCAACCTGCGCCACAACCACGATCTCCATTTCCGGCTGCAGGATTTCCGGCCCCAGGCCCGCACCATAAAACGCATCTATCAGGTGGGCATCCCCTCCATCGCCATGACTTCGGTGGGCAGCGTGATGACCTTCTGCATGAACCGCATCCTCATCGGCTTTTCCAGCACGGCGGTGGCGGTG
>NZ_JACJKP010000437.1 GCF_016901605.1 Gemmiger formicilis | reverse complement strand
ACGTGGCATCGCCCAGGTGCTGGGTACGGCCCTTTCCTCCGGTATGAGTGCCGCCATTTCGGGCATTGCCGGAATCGGCCATATTTTGCTGGGCGTCAGTCTGGTGCTTCTGCTGCTGCAGGTCAAGCGTAGTGTAGCCGACGCAGAGGTCTGATTCCATGATTTTTCAAAAGGGCGGCTCCCGACCAGCCATCCCCTGCAGCGAACTGGTTTTTCCCCCTTTGACCTTCCTGTTTTTCAAGGGCGCGCCTTGGCGAAACGGCAAGATGCCCATATGCAAAAAAGACGGACAGGCTGATCAGCTTTTCCGTCTTTTTTGTGCAGCCGTTCCTGCAATGGAGCATCAACCAAACGATGCCACGTTTATTTTCTGCGTATTTTACGATCTGCCTTGGCTATTGCAGCGCAATAGAGGCAGGAATCCTGATGCACGGTCCGCAGTTTTCCGCAGCTGCTGCACCGGTAC
>NZ_JACJKP010000436.1 GCF_016901605.1 Gemmiger formicilis | reverse complement strand
GATGATTCTGGAAGTCAAGTTTACCGGTATTTTGCCGGAGTATATTCAAAGTATCTTTCGCGCCTATTCCTTTGTCAGGACGTCGGCCTCCAAATTCTGCCTTTGTGTGGATCAGGTCCGGCATACCCTGCGCTGAAGGGCGCATGGCAGGAGGATTTATTGTTATGACCTTTCAAGACCTGTTCAAAAAGTCGGCTCTGGAACTGTTCCCCAATCAGATCGAACCTCTGACGCTCATTCTTACCCTGGTCATCGCCTTTCTGGTGGGTATGGGCATTTTTGCGGTCTACCGCCGCTGCTTTATCGGTGTGGTGTATGACCATGCCCTCAACCTTTCACTGGTCATCATGACCCTGCTGGTGGCGGTGATCATTGTGACCATCAGCACCAACATTACCCTCTCCCTGGGCATGGTAGGCGCTCTCAGCATTGTGCGCTACCGCACCGCCGTCAAAAATCCGCTGGACTTGAT
>NZ_JACJKP010000435.1 GCF_016901605.1 Gemmiger formicilis | reverse complement strand
GGCGCAAACGCAGATCCCCCAGCGCGATGCGGAAGTTCTTGAACCGGAACAAATACACCACAGACACAATAAAGGTAGCCACCTGCCCCATAACGGTGGCAATGGCGGCGCCGCGCACCCCCATGTGGAATCCAAAGATAAAAATGGGGTCAAACACCGTATTGATGACTGCACCCAGCACCATGGACATCATGGCATATTTGGGGCTGCCGTCGGCGCGGATCATGGCATTGACAGCCGCTGGGATCATCATGAAGGGCAACCCCAGGCCGATGACAACCCCGTATTCCAGCGCGTAGGGACGCAGCACATCGGTAGCGCCGAACAGCGTCAGCACCGGGTCCAGAAAGACCAGGAACACCGCCGTGAGTACCACACTGACCAGCACCACCATGGCGATGGCATTGCCTACGCCGCGCCGTGCGTTTTCCACATCTTTTTCGCCCAGTTTCAGGCTCAGGTAGGCGGCGCCGCC
>NZ_JACJKP010000434.1 GCF_016901605.1 Gemmiger formicilis | reverse complement strand
CATGCAGGGTGCCATGCTGCGCTTCCAGGCCGGCGGTGTAGCTTTCCAGCTCTTCCACATAGGCCGTCACGCGGGCTTCCCGTTCACCGGCATCATCAATGCCGTACAGGTCCAGCACCGGGATCTGCACACCGCCGCTGACACGTACCGAGTACTGGTCCGCACTGTTGTTGCCGGTGTACTGCACATACAGCGGGCCGACGTGTTCGGCGTCAAAGGTAACCAGTTCCGGCACCATGATCTCGTTGCGGCCGATCTTCAGCGCAATGGATTTGGAGAGCTGGCCGTACTCGGCATTATACTGGGTCACAACCAGCTGCAGGGCCGCGTTGCTTCCGGTAGTGCCGTTGTTGCTGCCCACATAAATGATCAGTTCTTCCCCTGCCTGGGCGGTGACACCCAGCGGCTGCCAGGCATTCAGGCCGGTAAAGCCCAGATGTCCGTCCTTCTGCGCGGTGATACCGGTATGGACCTGTAC
>NZ_JACJKP010000433.1 GCF_016901605.1 Gemmiger formicilis | reverse complement strand
CCGTTGGTCAAGCGGTTAAGACACGGCCCTTTCACGGCTGTAACATGGGTTCGATTCCCGTACGGGTCATAAAAAATCTCCTTCAGCTTAGGCTGAGGGAGATTTTTTTGTTTCCGTACGAGGAATCGAACAGGGCGGCGCACCGCAGTGCGCAACGAACAGTCCTGCGGACTGTTCGTTAGCCCGCGGGAGATTCCCGTCGGGTTTTCCTCTTTCCCTCCATTCCTTCTTTGTCAAACTTTTACATACATTTTGCAGCGGTATGGTTTCGCTGAGTGGAACGACAGTGTAGGATAAAGAAAAACCGAAAGGGAGTGCCCCTGCATGAAGCTGGAAACATTGCGGGTTCTTCTCAACCTGATGGTCAACGGAGCTTTGATGGCGGAACTGGCGGGACTAGCGTCCATTTTGCTCTTGTTTCCGTCCCTTACCCTCTGGTGGATGCTGCTTACCGTTGCCGGGGTACTGCTGGCAGCAGC
>NZ_JACJKP010000432.1 GCF_016901605.1 Gemmiger formicilis | reverse complement strand
CGTGAGCCCATTAAAGCAGTTGATCCGCACTTCCCCCTGCAGTAAGCTTCAGCGCTTGCTTTGCGGCCGCCAGGCTCTTATTCAGTTTAATTTCATTTAATTCCTGGGCGACAGCGTAAGCGATTATGAACAGGAACGCAGGATCTGCGCCGTACCGCTTCGGGTTATCTACGCCGATATAACCCTGGTTCAGCCGTTTGGAAAAGGGGACGGCGATTAGGGAGCGAACGCCGTATTGTGTGAAAAAATCATATTCCGCCGGAACTGTCCTGCGCAGCTCCTCGATATCTGTAAAGATCATCGGTTCGCTCCTTTTGAGTGTGGCCACCCATCTCATGAAATTTTTGATTTCCAGATACTGCAGCTTGCCGCCCATGTACTCTATCCCCTTTTGGCACCACTCATAGGTACTCAGGCCAATGCCTGCCGCCCAATCCGCTTCGATAATATATGACTGTCTGCATCGTAAAATTCTGTCGCC
>NZ_JACJKP010000431.1 GCF_016901605.1 Gemmiger formicilis | reverse complement strand
CACAGGCGCATACGGTCGAGAAAAATCTCAAAATAATCCATCAACGCGCAGGACGATGTATCAATGCGCAGACGCAAGAGAATCGTCCCGTCGCTGACTTGTACCTGGCTTTCCTTGACAGCGTAATTTACCCGGTCATGAATATCAAACGTACTGGGGTCCTGGTTCCGTACGCGGTTGGTTCGCACATCGGTTTTGTCTGCCAGAATCAGCGCGGCGGCTACGGCATTGACCGGGTAGGCCGTCCCTTCGTCATGATTGCCGATTGCCGTGATTACGGTGGCGACCTCGTCAGGAGCGGCCCCCATTTTATCCAATATCCGAAATGCCATAATGGCGCCGCTTTGGGCGTGGTCGTGACGATTCACAATGTTTCCGATGTCATGCATCCAACCGGCAATTGCGGCCAACTCCGCGGTGCGGGCATCATACCCAAGGGTGAGAAGAATTTCACTGGCCAGCGCGGAAACCCGTCCGGCGTG
>NZ_JACJKP010000044.1 GCF_016901605.1 Gemmiger formicilis | reverse complement strand
CCGGGCTGCCCAGATGCTGGGAGATGCCGACGCAGCAGGCGCTTTTGCACTGGAGCGCGCCGTCACCGGAGAAGCTCACCGTTACATTGAGTTTATCCGTTTTGAGGAACGGGACGGCATGCTGGGTACCGTGATCCACCCCAAGCACCAGATCTTGCCCCTTTTACGCGGGCATTTTTGCAGCCGGCTTCCCGACGAGGATTTTCTTATTTTTGATGCCACCCACGGAACCGCCCTGCTGCGGAAAGCCCATCAGGTACAGTACCTTGCCATGAAACACTATGATCCCGGCACCGATGAAAACGAGCAGAACTGGCAGACTTTGTGGAAGCGTTTTTTCCGCGCTCTGACCATTGAGGAACGCCGCAACGAACGCTTGCAGATGAGTCATGTATTCAAGCGTTTCTGGCCTGACATGTGTGAAATGCAGCCCGATCTGCCCACGCCCGCAGATACCGCTCACTCATAATCATACTCCGGATTGGCCGCCTGGTATTCCCCCAGCCACCGCAACAAACGTTCAATATCACCATAGCCAATGCGGTCGGTATCCGCCAGCGCCTTCACAAATGCGCGCAAATCCCCACCATACAGGGCATGCAGATGAGCCTCGCTTACCGCACCGCAATATGTCATCCGGCGCACCAACGGCGTATACAGATTTTTGTTTCCCCGCTTTTCAGCCCGCACAAAGGACTTTTTCTCCAACCGGAGCAAAAAATTCAGCAGCGTAGTATCCGCCCAGCGGCATTCCGGCGTCAGCTTGGCAGCAATCTCCCGCCGGGTCGCCGCCCGCCCGCACCCCCACAGGGCTACCATAACCTGTTCTTCACTTCTGGAAAGCTGTTCCATAACACCAATTCTTTTACATTTGTAGTAATATTGCAGATTATATTTTACACCTGTAGTAGATAATTTGTCTAGTTGGCAGTATGCACAAATTCAAGGTCATTTTTTCGTCACCTAAAACCGTTTTCTTTTACATTTGTAGTATATATTGTTTTCGTATCGCGTACAATCTGTCATTTTACAGAAACACCTCTGGAATTCCCCCTATTTTTTCGGAATTTTGCCCGCTTGTTCCCGCCTCACTCTCTTCCGTATAATAAGGGCATAGCCGCTGCGGCGCGGCAAGGCAGCCGCAAAGCGTGCTGCCATTTGTATTGTTTGAACGGAGGAGAACCATCATGGCAAGAGTATATAATTTCAGCGCCGGCCCGTCGATGCTGCCGGAATCCGTTTTGAAAACCGCCCAGGCAGAGCTGTTGGATTATCACGGTTCCGGCATGAGCGTGATGGAGATGAGCCATCGCAGCAAGTGGTTCGATGAGATCATTCAGAACACCGAAGCTTCCATGCGCCGCGTGCTCAACATTCCCGACAACTACAAAATCGGATTTTTCCAGGGCGGTGCCACCCAGCAGTTTGCCATGGTCCCCCTGAACTTTATGACCACCGGCACAGCCGATTATCTTGTCACCGGTAACTTCAGTAAAAAGGCTGCCGAGGAAGCTGCCAAGTTCGGCACGGCACGGATCGCCGCCAGCAGCAAGGATAAAAACTTCACCTACATCCCCGATGTAAAAGCCATCGACTATGATCCCAACGCCAGCTACATCCACATCTGCCAGAACAACACGATCTTCGGCACCAAGTTTGTGGATGTTCCCCAGGTAGACGGTATCCCTCTGGTGGCCGACATGAGCTCCATGATCTGCTCGGAACCGATGGACGTATCCAAATACGGTGTGATCTATTTTGGTGTGCAGAAAAACATCGCCCCCGCCGGTATGGCTGTCGCCATTGTGCGGGAAGACTTGCTGGGCCGCAGTGCCAAAGGGCTGACGCCGGAACAGATCCCCACCATGATGAACTACACCACCCTGCTGAAAGCCGACAGCATGTATAACACCCCTCCCTGCTGGTGCATTTACATGACCGGTCTGGTGATGAATTATCTGGAGCAGGAAGTGGGCGGCCTGGCCGAGATGAAGAAGCGCAATGAAGCCAAGGCCAAGGTGCTGTACGATTACCTGGACAGCCAGGACTTTTACCGCAATCCCGTTCAGAAAGAATACCGCAGCCTGATGAACGTGACGTTCACCAGCCCCGATGCCGACACCGACAAAGCCTTCTGCGCCGAAGCCACGGAAGCCGGTTTCGTCAATCTGAAAGGACATCGTCTGGTAGGCGGTATGCGTGCTTCCATTTACAACGCCATGCCGGCCGAGGGTGTCGAAAAGCTGGTTGCCTTTATGGAAAAATTCCGTGCAGCCCATCAATAACGCAGAAAAGGGACGATTATGATGTATACCATTAAAACGCTGAACGCCATTTCGCCGGTAGGTCTGGCCAAACTGCCTGCCAGCCAGTTTGAAATTGATAACGAAGCCGCCGCTCCTCACGGTATTCTGGTACGCAGTGCCGACATGCACGGCACGCCGTTGCCCGAAAGCCTGCTGGCCATCGCCCGCGCAGGCGCCGGCACCAACAACATTCCCATTGAGGAATGCACCAACGCAGGTATCGTTGTTTTTAACACGCCTGGTGCCAACGCCAACGCGGTAGCAGAACTGGTCATCGGCGCCCTGGTTGCCGGCAGCCGGAACATGGTGGATGCCGTGCAGTGGGCCCAGGGTCTGAAAGGCCGGGATACTATCGCCAAGGATGTAGAAAAGGGCAAAAAGCAGTTTGTGGGCCCCGAACTGCGCGGCAAGACCCTGGGCGTTATCGGTCTGGGTGCCATCGGTGCCCGGGTCGCCAATGCCGCTGTTTCGCTGGGTATGGAAGTCCTGGGTTATGACCCCTACATTTCCATCGACGCTGCCTGGAGCCTTTCCCGCAGTGTACAGCACTGTGTGACCCTGGGTGACATGCTTCCCCGCTGCGATTACCTGACCATCCATGTACCCTATCTGCCCACCACACGGCATACCATCAACGCCCAGACCCTGGCCATGTGCAAGGACGGAGTCCGTGTGCTGAACTTTGCCCGCGGTGAACTGGTGGACAATGCCGCGCTGCTGGACGCCCTGGGCAGCGGCAAAGTCGCGCATTATTTCTGCGACTTCCCCACCGAGGAACTGCTGGGTGTCAAAGGTGTGGAATGCACCCCCCATTTAGGCGCTAGCACCCCCGAAAGCGAAACCAACTGCGCCGTGATGGCCGCTGCCGAACTCAGCGATTACCTGAAAAACGGCAACATCGCCCACAGTGTCAACCTGCCGGATGTGAGCCAGCCCCGGGTAGGCGGGCGGCGCATCTGCATCATCCACAAAAATACCCCGGGTGCCATCTCGGCCATTACCGGCATCCTGACCGCTGCTCACCTCAACATCGAAAACATGGTCAACAAGAGCAAAAAAGATGTAGCTTACACCCTGTTGGATGTGACCGGTGAGATCACCGATACGCTGGCCGCCGACCTCAGCGGCATCGAACCCGCCATCCGCGTGCGCATCCTGTAACCGCAACCAAAAAGCTCCCGGCTGTATGCCGGGAGCTTTTCTGTCACCAGTGCATTTTCTGAACGGCCTTGTCCAGGTCCACCAGTGTTTTTTCCGCGCCTTTGGCCAGTTTGTGCACAGTCTTGCGCATCTGCCGGCGATCCTGTGTCGCCAGGCCCACCACTGCAGCGCCGACCGCCATACCGGCTGCCGCTGTTGCCATCATGGAAACGTTCATTGTATGTCCCTCCTTTGTTTTTCAGGTACGCCCTTATGATGCGCGGTCAGGGCGGCATTATACAAAATTTGTACCGAAAAAAGTGAGGAAAAGTTTTCTTTCGTCCTGATACGCCTTTTTTTGTGCGTCGGTTTGTGATAGAATCGTAAAGAAATCACACAACAAAAGGAATCTTGTCTATGTCCAACGCACCAAAAACTGTATTAGCCATTCATGACCTGCCCGGCTTTGGTCGTGCAGCCTTATCGGTGATCATCCCCGTGTTGTCTTGCCTAGGGGTGCAGGCTGTGGCTTTGCCCACCGCTGTCCTCTCCACCCATACAGGCGGACTGGGCACCCCCGCCAAGCTTTCCAACCCCGGTTACGGGCCGGCAGCGCTGGCTCACTATCAGCGCCTGGGCCTTCGCTTCGACTGCATCTACTCCGGTTACTTATCCGACCCCACCCAGGCCAAACTGGTGGAACAGGCCTTTGAACTGTGGCCCCAGGCCCTCAAAGTGGTGGACCCGGTGCTGGGAGACGGCGGCCGCCTGTACAAAGGGCTGGGTGCCGAGATGGTCCCGGCCATGTACAGCCTTTGCAGCAAAGCCGACCTGATCACCCCCAACGTGACCGAAGCCGCCCTGTTGCTGGGCGACCCGCTGCCCGGTGTGGGCAGTGCCGAACAGGCTGCCGACCAGACCGCCCGCCTGACACGCATTGCACCGCAGGTGGTGGTTACCGGCGTAACAGGCCTGTCTGACGGGCGGTGCATCGGCTGCGTGGGTGCTTCCCGCGGGGGTCAGGGTTATTTTGTAAAAACGCCGCTGATCCCCCGGATGTACCACGGCACCGGAGATATTTTCGGCGCCGTACTGGTGGGGCGCATCCTGCAGGGCAATGTTCCCCAGGCCGCCGTACAGGCAGCCGCCGCGTTTGTGGCAGATTGCATCCGCTCCACCCCCGAAGGCACCGACGAACGCCTGGGCGTATGGCTGGAAGCCGCCCTGCCCAAACTGATTACCCAGTGATCCGACCGATCACTGCCGGAAAAAACAGGAAGTGAACAAATGCCAACCTTGAACATTGTACTGGTGGAGCCGCAGATCCCCCAGAACTCCGGCAATATTGCGCGTACCTGCGCGGTTACCGGAGCACGACTGCACATGGTGGGGCCCATGGGTTTTACCATTGACGACAAAAAATTGAAGCGTGCCGGTCTTGACTATTGGCACCAGCTTGATATAACATATTATCAGGACCTTGCGGATTTCTTTAGCAAAAACAAAGGGCCGTTTTTCTATTTCACCTCCAAAGGGCCGCACCGCCATGTGGATGTGCAGTACCCCGACGGAGCGTATCTGGTCTTTGGCCGTGAAGATGCCGGCCTGCCGGAAGAACTGCTGGTCCAGCACGAAGCGGACTGTGTACGCATGCCTATGCGGCGCGGGGAACGCTGTTTAAACCTTTCTAATGCGGTCGCGGTAGGCGTGTACGAAGTTTTGCGGCAATGGGATTTTGCCGGTCTGGAAACACACGGCCAACTGACCCGATACGAATGGAGCGAGGATGTAAAATGAGCAAAATCGGTTTTCTGACGGATTCTTCCGCCGATATTCCGCAGGATCTGGCGGAAAAATACGGCATCGAGCTCGTTGGCTTCCCCATCAATGTGGACGGCACCGAGTATATCGAGCGCAAAGATTTTACCAATGACCAGTTCTATCAGATGATGCGCGACGCCCAGGGCGTGCCCACCACCGCCGCCATCACCCAACTGCAGTGGTGCGAAATCTACGAGCGCTATGTGGACGAAGGCTACACCGACCTGATCCACCTGAGCATCAACAGCGGCGGCTCCAGCACCTACAACAATGCGCTGAAAGCCCTGGAAATGCTGGAAGAAGAGCGGCCCGGCCACAAACTGCGCATCCAGGTACTGGACAGCCACACCTATTCCATGCCTTTTGGCTGGTATCTGTGTGAATGTGCCCGCAAGGTGCGCAATGGCGGCGAGCTGGCCACCTGTGTGGACGAGATGATGCACAAGCTGGACTGCGTGGAGATCTGCCTGGCCGCTTACAGCCTGAAGCAGATGAAAAAGTCCGGCCGCGTAAGCGCGGCGGCCGCCGTGGTAGGTGACTTGCTGGGCATCCGCCCCATCATCAGCCTGAACGATGGCATTTCCAAGGTGGAGGCCAAGGTGCGCGGCGATGCCGCTGTGACCCCCGCCATGGTCAAGTGGGTGGAAAGCCGTGTGGACAACATGCGGGATATCCCCTACATGGTAGGCTATACCTCCAGCACCGCCAAGCGCGATGAACTGGTCAAGCTGTGCAAAAAGGCCTTCGGCCATGCCCCCATGACCACCTTCCAGTTGGGTGCCGCTGTCAGCGCCAATACCGGGCCCGACGCCATTGCCATTGCTTTTGAGGGCAAGCCGCGCCGTCTGGAAGCCTACGAACCCCAGCTGCCGTAATCTATCGAATTTCCCAGGGAGAAGGTCCGCCTTCCCCCTGGTTTTGTTTTATGGGTTTTGTTGCACAGGATGGCAAACTCTGGTATAATACCATCATACTGATTGAGGGGGCTTGTATTGTTATGAAAGCTGTTATCACCGTCATCGGCCGCGACACCGTTGGTGTTGTTGCCAAGGTCAGCGCAGTCTGCGCCGAGTTGAACATCAACATTGAGGATATTTCCCAGTCCATCATGCAGGAAATGTTCTGCATGATCATGCTGGTCAGCCTGAACCACTGCTCTGTGGACCCCGCCGCGGTGCGTGACCGCTTTACCGCGCTGGGCGACGAGATGAAGATGCAGGTCACCATGACCCGCGAGGAAGTCTTTGACGCCATGCACACCATCTGACGGGAGGATATAACAGACCATGAGAATTTTGAACAGCGGCGATATTCTCGAAACCATCGAGATGCTCACCGCAGAAAATCTGGATGTACGTACCGTCACCATGGGCATCAGCCTGCTGGACTGCATTGACCCCGACGGCGACAAAGCCTGCGAGAAAATCTATAACAAGATCGTCCGCCTGGCCGGCAACCTGGTCCCGGTGGTAGACGGCATCAGCGCCGAGTATGGTGTGCCCATTGTCAACAAGCGCATCAGCGTCACCCCCATTGCCATGCTGCTGGGTGCTGCCCCCGATGCCGACCCCGTGGCTTATGCCAAAGCGTTGGACCGTGCCGCCAAAGCGGTGGGCGTCAACTTTGTGGGCGGTTTCGGCGCCCTTGTCCACAAAGGTTTTTCCGCCGGTGACAAGCGCCTGATCAAAGCCATTCCCCAGGCTCTGGCCGAAACGGACATTGTGTGTTCCAGCGTCAATGTAGGTTCCACCAAGTCCGGCATCAACATGGACGCCGTTCGTCTGATGGGCCAGGTCGTGCGCGAAACCGCCGAACTGACCAAAGACAACATGTGCATGGGTGACGCCAAACTGGTAGTGTTCTGCAATGCGCCGGAGGACAACCCCTTCATGGCCGGTGCCTTCCACGGTCCCGGTGAGCCGGACTGCGAGATTCACGTAGGTGTTTCCGGTCCCGGCGCCGTGCGCGCAGCTCTGGCCAAACTGCCCAAGGATGCTCCCATGGATGAAGTGGCCGAGCTGGTCAAGCGCACCGCTTTCAAGATCACTCGTTTGGGCCAGTTGGTCGCCAACCTGGCCAGCGAACGCCTGGGTGTGCCCGCAGGCATCATCGACCTGTCCCTGGCCCCCACCCCCGCCATCGGCGACAGCGTCGCCAACATCCTGGAAGAAATGGGTCTGGAAAGCTGCGGCTGCTGCGGCACCACCGCCTGCCTGGCTCTGCTCAACGATGCCGTCAAGAAAGGCGGCGTAATGGCGTCCAACCACGTAGGTGGTCTTTCCGGCGCCTTTATCCCGGTATCCGAGGATGACGGTATGATCAAGGCCGCCGAATGCGGCAGCCTGACCCTGGAAAAACTGGAAGCCATGACCGCCGTCTGCTCGGTCGGTATCGATATGGTGGTTATTCCCGGCGACACCAGCGCCGAGGTCATCAGTGCCCTGATCGCCGACGAAGCAGCCATCGGTATGGTAAACAGCAAAACCACCGCTGTGCGCGTGATTCCCGCCATCGGTCACCAGGCCGGCGACGTGCTGGATTTTGGTGGTCTGTTGGGCCACGCCCCCATTATGCCCATCAGCCAGTACAGCCCCGCCGTGATGATTCACCGCGGCGGACGGATTCCCGCCCCCATGCAGGCCCTGAAAAACTGATAACCAAAGCAAAAAGCCTTTCCCTTACAGGAAAGGCTTTTCTTTATTTCCTTATGCGGTCTCTTCTTTCCAGGCTTCCCGCGCCGCATTGAGCGCGTTGAAAAGCCGCGGAATTCCCATATAAGGCATTGCATGGAGCAGTGCCGCCAGAATCCGTTCCCGGCTGTTGCCTGCCTTTTCGGCCCCTTGTACATGGGCCTTGACCTGCAGGTCTGCTCCCCCCAGGGCGGCCAGCGTCACTACATTCAGCAACTCCCGCCGTGCCCCATCCAACCCCGCACGCGTAGCGAAATCTCCAAAGGCAAATTCCGTCAAAAAGCGAGGAATGGCCTCGGCATATTCCGTCGGCAGATCCTGGTATCGTTCAGCAATTTCCTCACCGTACAATGGTGCCTGCAGCGTCAATCCTGCTTCAAAGCGGTCGGCATCTTCCACAGTGCCCTGGGCAGGCAGCGGCAGTGCGATTCCCGCTGCGGTAAAAGCTTCATTCATTGCCGCAATGGCGTTGAGCGTCTTGGGGAATCCGATGAACGGCGCGCACTGATAAATGGCTTCCCGGATTTCCACCGGCGTGCACCCCACATTGAGAGCCGCTCCCACATGCGCTTTGAGCTGCGGCAGCGTCTGATTCACCGCCAGCACCGTTACCGTGACCAGTTCCCGGTCTGCATCGCTGAGTTCCCCCACATAGCATACTTCTCCAAAAATAAAGCGCTGCAAAATTTTCATGAATTCAGGGTCGGTGCCTTCCTCCCCCACCGGGGCAGCCCCAAACAGAATCCCAAATTTTTCCGCACAACGTTGAATACGATCTTCCATAAAGCAAAACCTCCTGACAGCTCTCATTTGTACCTATCGTAGCACTTAAAGTGCAGTTTAAGTCAAGAGGTTCTTTGGAATCAATCCATGATACGCCCGTCGGTGGAAATGGTCACTACCTGCCAGGGGATGAATTTACCGCTGGCCTGCAGCGCCCGCTTGGCAGCCTGCTCCAAGCCTCCGCAGCAGGGAACTTCCATCCGCACTACGGTTACTTCACGGATATTGTTGCGCTTTAAGATTTCCGTCAGTTTTTCGCTGTAGTCCACACTGTCCAGCTTGGGGCAACCCACCAGCGTGATATATCCCCGGATGAAACGTTCATGGAAGGCCGCATAGGCATACGCCGTACAGTCGGCGGCAATCAGCAGTTTGGCATCCTCAAAAAACGGCGCTTCCACCGGCACCAGTTTGATCTGTACCGGCCACTGGCGCAGGCGGCTGGGTGCTGCTGTAGGAACGGCTGCCGGTTCTGCCCCACCGGAAAGCGTCTGTGCCCGGCTGCCCGGGCAACCACCACGGAGAACCTGCGCAGCGCTTCCGGGGCATCCGCCTGCCGCATGAAGTTTGCCTTTTTTGGCTGCCTGTACGGCGGCTTCATCATAGGGTGCAGCTTCCCTTTCCACAAAGGTAATCGCTCCGGTAGGACAGGTGGGCAGACAATCCCCCAGTCCGTCACAATAATCGTCACGCATCAGGCGTGCCTTACCGTTCACCATCTCGATGGCGCCTTCATGGCAGGCTGCTGCACAGGCACCGCAGCCGTTACATTTCTGTTCATCAATCTGAATGATTCGTCTTTTCATAAAATAGCCTCCGTATTGACTTTCTGGCTCCAGTTTACTACAATACAAGCAGCAAGTATGTTGTAGTTACAACATACTTGCAAAAGAAAAGAGGAAAAGCCATGAAAACACAGGATCTGCCCGAAACAGCTCTCTTTCACGGGCTGAGTCAGGAAGAAGTGCATTGGGCCCTGAGTGCACTGGACGCACACCGCTATGCTTTTACCAAAGATCAATTGCTGGCACAGGCCGGTCAGTGCGTTTCTCACCTGGGGCTTGTGCTGTCCGGCTGCGTCCACATTGAGCATCTGGATGTGTGGGGCAGCAAAACCCTGTTGGGACAAGCCACGGAAGGCGATCTCTTCGCCGAAACCTATGCCTGCTTGCCCCAGGAACCGCTCCTGGTCAATGTAACAGCCGCTACCGACGGAGAGGTGTTGTTTCTTTCCGCCGCTCCTCTTCTGGAGCCGGGCAACGCCCCCTGCCTGCAGCATATGGCGCAGAATTTGCTGCAGATTTCCGCACGCAAAAATCTGGGGTTGGCGCGGCGCAACCTGTACACCGCCCCTAAAACCATCCGCGAGCGGGTGATGACCTATTTTTCCGCGCTGGCCATCAAGAATGGCAGCTTGGATTTTATATTACCCTTTGACCGCCAACAGTTGGCCGATTTCTTGGGTGTAGACCGCAGTGCCTTGAGCAGTACGCTGTCCCGGATGCAGCGGGACGGTCTGCTGACGCTGAACCGCCGCACGGTAGAACTGCATACAACGCCCGAAGGACTGTAAAACATCAAAATAAAAACCGGGGCACAGGCAGTACTGCCTGTGCCCCGGTATCTTGTTTTAGGGAAGCTGTTATTTGGTGCCGAAGATACGGTCGCCGGCGTCGCCCAGACCGGGGACAATATACCCCTGATCGTTCAGGCGCTCATCCAGGGTACCCACATAGATATCCACATCGGGATGTGCTTCATGCAGAGCCTTCATGCCTTCGGGAGCGGCGATCAGGCCAATGAACTTGATATGTTTGGCGCCGCGCTTCTTGATCTGGGTAATGGCGTCGGAAGCGCTGCCACCGGTAGCCAGCATGGGGTCCAGAACCAGGACTTCACGCTCGTTGATGTCGCTGGGCAGCTTGCAGTAATATTCCACGGGCTTCAGCGTATCCTCGTTGCGGTACAGGCCAATGTGCCCCACCTTGGCCGCAGGAATCATGGACAGCATGCCGTCCACCATGCCCAGACCGGCGCGCAGAATGGGAACCAGCGCCAGCTTACGGCCGGCCAGCACCTTGGTACGGGCCAGAGCAATGGGCGTTTCCACTTCCACTTCCTCGGTGGGCAGGTCACGGGTAGCCTCGTAGCAAAGCAGCATGGCAACCTCGCTGACCAGATCACGGAATTCCTTGGTGCCGGTGTTCCGGTCACGCAACAGGCTGATCTTGTGCTGAATGAGGGGATGATCTACGATCTCGACAACGCTCATGGTACAATCTCCTTGTCAAACATTTTTTATCGGCAGCCCGCCGGGGCAGGCCGTGAAAAACTTAGCGGTTCTGCAGCGCCATCATCTTGTCGATGCGGTTCTGGTGGCGGCCGCCCTCAAAAGTCGCGTTGAGGAAGGCATCCACGATCTGGCAGGCCAGACCGGCGCCCACCACACGGCCGCCCAGGCAAAGGGCATTGGCATTGTTGTGGCGGCGGGTAAATTCGGCACTGAAGGTATCACTGCAGCAGCAGGCGCGAATCCCCTGCATTTTGTTGGCACACATGGACATACCCACACCGGTACCGCAGCACAGGATCACCAGCGCACAGCGGCCTTCCTGCACAGCTTTGCAGCCGACTTCGGCAAAGTCAGGGTAATCCACATTGGCGGTGGAATCGGTGCCGAAATCCTCATAGGCAATACCCTGTTCCTGCAGGTGCGCCTTGATGGCTTCTTTCAGTTCGTAGCCGCCATGATCGGCAGCCAGCGCAATGGGTTTGTCAAATTGCATTGGTTGGTTCCCCCTGTTGTTTTTCTTTCTCGGCGCGTTCCCGCTCTGCCTGGCTCAGCCGGTGATAATCCGGCAGCAGTTCAGCCGGCGATACGCATGCTCCACTTTCCCACAGGGCTTTGGCAGCCAGCGCCACTCCGGCGCCACGCAGCACCTGCAGCGCAGGCGGGCATACGGCTACCCCCGGCACCTGTTCATAGACATTGTAACACAAAGCGGCGCCGTCGCCAACAAAAAACAGCGGTTTTTTACAGTTCTGCACAAATTCCTGCAAAGAGGCCACCGGTGCAGCGGCATCCGGCGTCAAACGGCTGTGGGTTTCCAGGTCAAAAGCCGCCCAATACACCTGCCCGCGGCGGGCATCCTGGGCACCGATCACCGTCCCCTGCCCGGCCATACCATAGGCCAATGCTGCCATGGTGGACACCGGTGCGCAGGGAATCTGCCGCGGCAAGGCCAGCCCCTTGATCACCGAAAGCCCGATCCGCAGCCCTGTAAAACTGCCGGGTCCATTGGTTGCTCCCAGCAGGTCCAGGTCCGCCACCGTAAGCCCGCAGGCCCGCAGTGCGGTATCGATCATAGGCAGCAGCGTTTCGCTGTGGGTCAGGCCGTTGTTGCACTGTGTTTCGTACAGCAGCGTATCATCGCGCAGAACCGCCACGGCAGCGCTCTTACCTGCGGTATCAACCGCCAGAATATTCATAGAATCACCTGTACAATATGTAATTTCATGCACCGTTTATCCAGTCTGTATCTTATCGAATGGTAATATGACGCGTATTTTCGTCCATGCGCTGGATGTCGATGCAGATGGGATTTTCCTGTGCCAGCAATTCGGCGCAGTTTTCGCTCCATTCGCAGGCAACCACAGCCCCCATATCCAGATAATCATAAAAGCCGGCAGCTGCCAGATCACTCTCGCTGTGGATACGGTACAGGTCAAAGTGTGCCAGCGGACGCGGCCCCCGGTAATAATTGACAATGGCAAACGTGGGACTGCTGACCGGGTCAGTACAGCCCAGACCTTCGGCCAAGCCCTGGCAGAAGGCGGTTTTACCCGCTCCCAGGCCCCCGGTAAAGGCAATCAGCGCCCCGGCAGGCAGGGTTTTGGCAAGGGTTCGCCCCAATGCTACGGTTTCTTCACGGGAATGTGTGGTATATTCCTGCATGGCAGTCATACTCCTTACTGCATAATCGTATTTATTATAGTACACATTGGGCCATTTGTAAAATTTAATTCTCATCCGTGGTCAAATGCCGTTACTTGCGCTATAATAAGGGAAAACCATCCCGAAGGGAGTTCGTCTATGTACCCACTGATCCGCCGTTATCTGCGCCGCGTCGATGTACTGTACCTTGCCATCTGTGTATTGTGCTCGGCACTGAGCGTTGTGGTGTTGGTTTCGCTCGGGTACAGCCAGCTGGGCTCCAACAACAAAGCGTCGGTACAGGTCATTGCCAGTCTGTTGGGTGTCATGCTGGCGATTGTGTTTTCCACCGTAGACTACCGGGCATTGGCCCGGGCGTGGCCGCTGCACGCCACGGTGGCCTGGGGCCTGGTGCTGCCCACACTGTTTTTGCACAACGTGAATACCGGTGTACTAACCATCGGCTACGACGCCGGCGGCACCTCCAATTACAGCTGGTACCGGGTAGGCGGCATGACCTTTCAGCCTGCGGAACTGGCCAAGATCAGTTTTATTTTGACGCTGGCCCTGCATTTGAGCCAACTGCGCGGCCAGGTCAACAAGCCCAAGAACCTGTTTTTCCTGCTGATTCACGTTATCGTCCCTCCCCTGCTGATTCATCTGCAGGGCGATGACGGCACCGCCCTTGTGTTTTTGGGGATCGGGCTGATCATGCTGTACGCCGGCGGGTTATCCCACTGGTTGGTGGGCGGCGTTCTGGTTGGCGGCGTCGTGGGCGGCGGTGCTCTGCTTATGCTCAAACCGGACCTGCTCAAAGGGTATCAGTTCCAGCGGATCATGGCCATCCTGACGCCGGAGGACCCGGCGCTTTCCGATATCACCTACCAGCAAAACAAAGGCGCCATGGCCATTGGTACCGGTGGCCTGACCGGGCAGGGATTGTTCAGCGGGGACCATATCTTTGTTCCCAATGCCTGGAATGATTTTATCTTCGCCTATCTGGCCAACGTGCTGGGCTTTTTGGGAGCCGCCGCCGTGCTGATCCTGTTGTTTGCTCTCTGCCTGCGCACCTTACGCACCGCCCTGCACAGCAGCGACGCATTGGGCCGCTTTATCTGCGTAGGCATCTTTGCCGCTTTGTTTGTGCAGTGCGTCATCAATCTGGGCATGAACCTGCAGGTTTTGCCGGTCATTGGCGTAACGCTGCCTTTTTTCTCTGCCGGTGGGTCCAGCGTGGTGATGATGTATCTCTGCGTGGGATTGGTTCTCAGTGTGGGAATACACGCAAAAAATACCCGGCTGGACGCCGGGCCGATCCTGTAACCTATGTAGGGCGGGCACAGCCCGCCGCAGGATCAATGGGTACGGGGTTCCGGCCGGGGTTCATCGCTCATGAACAGGCTGGGAACCAGGCAAAGGGCTGCCACCCCTACCACGATAAAGATGGTACGGGCCAGCCAGTTCAGGCTGCCGCCTACCAGCCAGCCCACAGCGTTGAAGCCCCAGATTCCATAAATGCCCCAGTTGATGCCGCCCACAATGGCCAGCAGCAAAAGTAATTTTTTGAACATGGACATAAAAATTCCTCCTTTTGGTAGCAGTATGCCACCGCAAGGAGGGATTTATGCACTGTTATGTGGCGCTATGCGCGGCCTGTTTCACATGACAAATAAAATGCCCCCGGCGAGATACGCCGAGGACATTTTTTATATGCCGGTGGTGGGGGTCGAACCCACACGGTGTCACCACCAACGGATTTTGAGTCCGTCTCGTCTGCCAATTCCAACACACCGGCTTGTAACTCTTGAATTATAAACTGTTTGCTTTCAAAAGTCAAGCCTCCTTTTGCGCCAAAAATTGTCCGATCCCCTCTTGCAACCGGATTTTCCCTTTGCTATAATATTTTTTCGTTGAGCAACTTAGGATTTTAGGCTCCGCCGCATCTTTTGCGGCGCAAACCGGTGCCAGGCTGGCGGTCTGGCATGCGGTCAAAATCTATCCGCCGGAGTGTTTGTATGTATATTGCTATCTTGTCCGTGGCCGCAATCGTTGTGGCCTGTCTGGCTGTTCGGCTGGCACTGCCCCGCACCGAGGGGCATGCCTCGGTGCAGCGTCTGGTGCGCTGCGCCGTGATTGCCGCCGTGTACGTGGTGCTCTGCCTGGTGCTGGCCCCCTTCAGCTACGGTGCGATTCAAGTCCGTATCGCAGAGGCACTCTGCCTGCTGCCCGTTTTTGGGGCTGAGTACATCATTGGCGTAACGCTGGGATGTTTCCTGGCCAACCTGTTCGGCTCCACCATTATCGACGTTATCTTCGGCACGCTTGCCACCTTGCTGGCTTGCCTGTTTACCTACCGCCTGCGCAATCTGCGCATCAAGGGATTGGCGATTCCCGCCTCCCTTCCGCCGGTTATCTTCAACGCTGTCATTGTGGGCATTGAGATCACCGTCTTTTTTACCGATTATACCGCCATGAGCGCACCTCTCTGGCTGCTGTGCCTGACCAACGGCATTACGGTAGGCATTGGCGAACTGATCAGCTGCACCGTCCTGGGTGTAGCCCTGGTCAAGCTCATCGAGTCCAATGTTGCGCTCAAGCAAATTTTCACCGAAAAATGATCTGAGGTAACACTCTATGCGCCCGGAACTGATTTTGTGGGATTGGAACGGCACCCTGCTGGATGATGTAACACTGTGCGTGGACGCGCTCAACCGTCTGCTTGCCCGGTATGGTTATCCGCAGCGGTACGACCACGATCAGTACCGGGCCATTTTTGGTTTTCCCGTACAGGAATACTATGCCCGTGCCGGATTCGACTTTACCCGCCACAGCTTTGACGAGTTGGCCCAAAGCTTTATGGAAGATTACATTCCCGCCAGTGCCGCCTGCCCACTGATGGACGGTGCCCGCGAAGCGCTGGACGCCTTTGCCGCCGCCGGGCTGCGCCAGGTGATTCTGTCCGCCAGCCCCATCACTACGCTGCGGCAGCAAACCGAAGAACGAGGTGTGACCGGTTATTTTAACCGCCTGCTGGGTCTCGGGGACATCTACGCCAAAAGCAAGGTGGAACTGGGGCTGCGCTATCTGTGCGAAGCCGGCTTTGATCCGGCCAGCGCTGTAATGATCGGCGATTCGACCCATGATTTTGAAGTTGCCCAGGCACTGGGGGTTGGCTGTGTGCTGCAAAGCAGCGGCCACCAACCGGCCGAAGTACTGCGCCAAACTGGCGCCACGGTGGTTCCGGATCTGCGGGAAACCGTAAAAACAATCTTGAGGAGTGGAGCAAACAATGTCTGATCGGGTAAAGGGAGCCTGCCTGACCATGGGCGGCGCGGCCTGCTGGGGCGTATCCGGCTGCATGGGCCAGTACCTGTTTACGCGGGAAAATATGGATTCCACCTGGCTGGTACCCATCCGCCTGTTTTTGGCAGGCCTTTTGCTGTGCGGGTTCTATTTTTGCAAGGACCGCAAACTGCTGTTTGACCCCTGGAACGTAAAAAAGAATCCCCGCAACGCCCTTGATCTGCTGGTGTACGGTCTGGCGGGCGTAAGCTGCTGCCAGTTCCTTTATTTTCTGACCATCCAGCTTTCCACCGCCGGCGTCGCCACCATTTTGCAGGACCTCTCCCCGGTACTGATTTTGTTGATTCTCTGCCTGCAACAGCGCCGCGGCCCCCATCTGTTTGAACTGTGTTCCATTGTGCTGGCACTGGTGGGTGTTTTTCTGCTCACCACCCACGGCAGTCTGACCAGCCTGGCTATCAACCCCGCCGCGCTGGTCACCGGCATCGTCTGCGCCGGCACCGTAGTGATCTACACCATGTGGCCCAAAAAGCTGCAGGAACAATACCCCACCCCTATGCTCCAGGGTTGGGCGTTCCTGATGGGCGGTGCCCTGTTCCATCTGGTGTTCCGCCCCTGGACCATGGGTTATGTTCCCAGCGCCGTGGGCATCTTTGGCATTGTGGTGGTGGTCGTTGTAGGCAATGTGCTCGCCTTCAGCCTGTACATGTCCGGCGTACCCCTTATTGGTCCCCAGCGGGCCAGCCTGTACAGTTTTGCCGAGCCGGTCACCGCTGCCATCATCAGTACCCTGGTTTTGGGTTCCCCCTTTACCATGTGGGATGCACTGGGCTTTGCCTGCATCTTTGTGATGCTGGTTCTTTTGAGCTTACCGGCCCCCCACAAAGCCGCCTCGGAAGCCGTAAATTAATTTTGAAATACACCCGCACAGGTTTGACAGCATCCCCTGTGCGGGTGTATTATATTAGAGTGTGTAAAACTATATTGCTGCGCCCGCGCGCGGCGGAAATACAGGGGTTTTCCTATGTCTTTTTTTGAAAAATTGTTTGGTTCCTTCTC
>NZ_JACJKP010000430.1 GCF_016901605.1 Gemmiger formicilis | reverse complement strand
CCAAACAAAGGAGTGGTCAAAATGGCAAGCATCCGAAAACGAGGGCAAAACAGTTATCTAATCGTAGTATCCCGCGGCTACGATTACCAAGGAAACCGGCTGAAAGCTGCACAGAAAACGGTACATCCACCGAAAGATCTCACGCCCGGCCAGTGCAAAAAATGGCTGAACGAACAGGCTGTTCTGTTCGAGCGGGAAGTACGGCATGACCCACAACCCGTGAACCATGCCATGACGCTGGCAGCGTATACCGAACACTGGCTGCGGGATATCGCCCCAGGCAAGCTGGCAGCCAGCACCTATTCCCGTGACCAGCAGGATATCCGGCGCATCCTGCCAGCACTGGGGCATTACAAACTGACTGAACTGCGCAAGGAAACCATCCGTGCCTTCTACGAAGCCATGCGCTCAGAGCCTAAACTGACGGATGGCCAAACGCTCTCGGAACGGTCGGTGGAGGGACTGCACAACACACTGTGCAGC
>NZ_JACJKP010000429.1 GCF_016901605.1 Gemmiger formicilis | reverse complement strand
TTTGCTGTTTGTAATCTGTATTTTGTGAAGCACGAGAAGTGCCTTCCACATGGAGGTTCCTCTTCTCAGCGCCCGCCCAGCACCGCCCGCAGTCTCTCTTCGGTGGCGGCGGGAAAATGGGCCTGAATCTGGCGGAACACCTTCGTCCGGGACTGTACCGGGTCGGTAGCGTAGGCTGTAGTAATGCATTCCGCGCCCCAGAGCGCTTCCGGCGTCGTATACTCTGCCCGGGGCCAGCCATAAGGCTGGCCTTTTTTGTTGAGCTTTTGCCGAAAATCCCGGATGATCAGATAGCTGCTCATCTGCAGATCGGTCACGGTGCCTTCGAAGTTTTTCTCCCCGCCCTTGCCGAACCCGGCCCGCTCCTTCAGTTCATAGGAGAGCAGGGCGTCCGCTTCGGTGAACTGGTCCATGATCTTCTTCTGGCGGACGGTGGCGAGACCATCGTCCCACCGGCTGTCAAAGTCGTAGCCGTCCCGCCGCCA
>NZ_JACJKP010000428.1 GCF_016901605.1 Gemmiger formicilis | reverse complement strand
CTGGTCAGCGGTTACTCGCTGCCGCTGGGCGTTTACTACGACACCGAGTCTGTGGCCGGCGGACGTGCCAACGCCATCAGCGCTGCAGAGCGTACGGCTTGCGCCGTGGCCTTCTGCGAGACGATCCGCAACGCAGGCTACAAGGCGGGCGTTTATTCCTACGCAAGCTGGTTCTATAACGCGCTGAACTTTGCGAATATCAGCAAGTATAATATCTGGATCGCACAGTACCGCGATACCCTCAGCTTTAATTACAAGTACAACATTTGGCAGTATACCGGTTCGGGTCGTGTCAACGGCATCAACACGGCAGTTGACATGAACATCGGCTGATTGAAGAAAGAAGGCGACGGTCCGGGCGTTCGGACCGTCGCTTTTTTGGTAGAAAAGGGGACATTTGCATGCAGCAACAACGAAACTACGGCATAGATCTGCTGCGCATGTTCAGCATGCTGCTGGTGGTGATTTTGCATACCGAAGGCCACGGCG
>NZ_JACJKP010000427.1 GCF_016901605.1 Gemmiger formicilis | reverse complement strand
GGGAATATAGCCCTTCAGGTGGCGCATACCCAGGTTGTAGGAGCAGTTCAGCATACCGCAGTAGGCGTCGCCGCGGCCGTTGATCATATCGCCGTCGCCCTCGGCAGCCGCCACAAACATGACGGGGCCGTCGAAGTATTTGGCGATCAAGGTTTCGGGAGTTTCGGGGCCGAAGTTGCCCAGGAACACCGTCAGGGCGTTGCAGCCCGCGGCCTTTACTTCTTCCACGGCTTTGAGCATATCGGCTTCGTTTTCCACCGTGACGCTGCACTCATAAGGCTCAAAACCTTTGGTCTTGCAGGCGGCCACGATGTTCTGGCGGCGCTGGGTGGACAGGGCAATGGGGAAGCAGTCGCGGCTGACGGCTACAATGCCCAGACGGACTTCGGGAATGTTGGTGGACTTCATGTCAAATTCCTCCGTTTTCTATGTGGATGATTCTGTTTACAAATCTTTTTCGATATCGATATTCTCGCCGGTCAGGGCCACCA
>NZ_JACJKP010000426.1 GCF_016901605.1 Gemmiger formicilis | reverse complement strand
CCTTTGCCGAGTTTTACGCCGCTATGCGCGCCAAAGCTTTTGCCCAAGGGTTAACAAACAGCCAGGAGTTGGGCGGCTTTGTACACCACGATGCATCCGCTTTCTGATTTAACATAAAAAGAGCCCGGTCCTGAAGGACCGGGCTCTTTGTTTATGCTTGAATCTGGCTGGGATGCGGTTGCGGCGGCATTTGGGTGAACAACTTTTTAAGCACCAGCGGTGTTGCCACCGAAGAAACCACAATCAGCAGGATGACGGCCGTAAAGTAGACCGGGTCTACCGCATTGACGGCCAATCCCTTTTGCGCCACGATCAAAGCCACCTCGCCGCGGGTCATCATACCCACGCCAACCTTGAGCGAATTGCCCCAGTTGAAGCGGCAAAGGCGGGCAGCCAGGCCGCAGCCAATGATCTTGGTGAGCAGCGCCACCACCACAAAGCAGATGCAGAACAGTACAATATCCGGCGTAAGGCCGCTGATGTCGGTTTTG
>NZ_JACJKP010000425.1 GCF_016901605.1 Gemmiger formicilis | reverse complement strand
TGCTCATGCATCGGCTTGACGGTGGTCAGATATTGGCTCACCACGCTGTCCAGCGTACGTCCACGCTCTTTAACATCGCGGACAATGCGGCGCAGAATACGCACATCGGCATCGGTATCCACAAAGACCTTCATATCCATCAGATCACAAAGCTCTGCAGAATCAAAAATCAGAATGCCTTCCACAATAATGACCGGCGCAGGAGTGACCAGCACCGTTTCATTGCTGCGGTTATGGATGGTATAGTCGTATACAGGCACCTGCACCGGATGACCAGCCCGCAGTTCACGCAGGTGGGCGACCATCAGCGGGGTGTCGAAGCTGTCGGGGTGGTCGTAGTTCAGTTTGCAGCGCTCTTCATAGGGAAGTTCGTCGTGCCGTTTGTAGTAACTGTCATGGTTGATGACACTCACTTCATTTACGCCAAAATGCTCCCGCAGACGCTCCGTCAGGGTACTTTTGCCGCTGCCGGTGCCGCCTGCGATGCCGATG
>NZ_JACJKP010000424.1 GCF_016901605.1 Gemmiger formicilis | reverse complement strand
CTGGGCACCGGCATCGGCACCGGGCTGAGCGCCCTGGGCCTGAGCAGCCTGCTTGTAAACCTTCTCGCTGATGGCGTAGAAGGACTTCTGCAGATCATCCTGCTTGGCCTTGATGTCATCGATGCTGCCGGACTTCAGAGCTTCCTTCAGGGCAGAGAGCTTGATCTCCACGTCGCTCTTTTCCTCGGCGGTGATCTTGTCGCCGAACTCGTTCATTGCCTTCTCGGTCTGGAAGACCATCTGGTCGGCGTTGTTGCGCACATCCACTTCCTCACGGCGCTTCTTGTCCTCGGCGGCATACTGCTCGGCGTCCTTGACAGCCTTGTCGATGTCGTCCTTGCTCATGTTGGTGGAAGCGGTGATGGTGATGCTCTGCTCCTTGCCGGTGCCCAGATCCTTGGCGCTTACGTGCACAATGCCGTTGGCGTCAATGTCGAAGGTAACTTCGATCTGCGGCACACCACGGGGAGCCGGAGCGATGCCATCCAGGTGGA
>NZ_JACJKP010000423.1 GCF_016901605.1 Gemmiger formicilis | reverse complement strand
TGTTACGGGCTGTGCGTCCAGCAATTCGGACAAAGGACGGCCCGCCTGCCATGCAGCACTGGCTGCCTGTCCCACATCAAAGCTGCCGTTCAGCGTAGGGATGGAACCGCTGTCAGCTGCATGTACTTCTTCCGGAGAAAACGCCATAGTGTCCCCCGGCACACGCTGCACAGGCGATTCAGGTTCCACAGGAACCAACGGCGTATCAAATGCTTCCGGCTGTGGTTCCGGCTGCAAAGGCACCGTAAAGTTCTGCGTGTCCGCCGCTTCAGAATATGCGGCCGATCCAGTTTCCTGCTGCGTATAGTAAGGCGCATGGCCGCTCACTGCACGGTTGATCAAGGAATCCAACTCGTCCCCGCCAGCCTGAGGCTGTGCAGCAGGTTCCGGTTGCAGCTTCAATTCAAAATCCTCCTGCGGCGCAGGGGCAGGTTCCGGTGCCACCGGAGTTTTTTGCGCACGGAAACGCTGCGAGTCTGACAAATGGGACAGCGG
>NZ_JACJKP010000422.1 GCF_016901605.1 Gemmiger formicilis | reverse complement strand
CCTGCGTCCGCAGCAGACGTTCCATCCGGGCAGCCTTTTCCGCATGCGTTGTGGGGTCCGGCATCTTGGCTGCAGGTGTACCGTTGCGCTTGGAATAGATAAACGTGAACAGCTGCATATAGCCCACTTTACGGACCAGATCCAGCGTTGCCGCAAAGTCCTCTTCCGTTTCCCCGGGGAAGCCCACAATAATATCGCTGGAGAACGTCACACCGGGGATTTTCTTCCGTGCATAGTCCACCAGTTCCAGGTACTGCGCCACTGTATAATGGCGGTTCATCTGCTGCAGCAGCCGGTCACTGCCGGACTGCACCGGCAGATGGATATGCTTGCACAAATGGGGCTGCGCCGCAATGGTATCAATCAGCTTGTGACTTGCATCTTTGGGATGGCTGGTCATAAAACGAATCTGATAGTCGCCGGGCACCTCACACAGAAGATTGAGAAGATCGGCAAAATCCACCGACTTCTCCAGCCCTTTTCCGTAGCTGTTCAC
>NZ_JACJKP010000421.1 GCF_016901605.1 Gemmiger formicilis | reverse complement strand
AAGCCCAGCGCCAGGCCGAGGAAACCCAGGCCAACGCAGACAACGCCGAAGCGGAGAAAGCCCGGGCCACCCGTCGCTTGCAGGAAGCCGAGGAGGCTGTTACCCGCAATGACAACATCAAGGCGGGTCTCAAACTCAAACTGGAAAGCCGCCGCCGTCAGCAGGCCGAAGCCGCCGACGCACTGCAGCAGGCCGACCGGGCACGTTCCAACGCGACCCAGCGCATCCATATTCTGGAAGAGCTGGAACGCAACATGGACGGGTACCAGCAAAGCGTCAAGAGCGTCATGCGGGCTGCCGGCGGACGCCGCCTGCGGGGTATCATCGGTCCCGTGGCGGGCATCCTCACGGTGCAAAAAGGCTATGAAGTGGCCATCGAAACGGCGCTGGGCTTTGCCCTGCAAAATATCGTGGTGGAGGACCAGGGCTGCGCCCGGGCCGCCATCGCGTTCCTGAAAGAGGAACGGGCAGGCCGCGCCACCTTCCTGCCGCTGGA
>NZ_JACJKP010000043.1 GCF_016901605.1 Gemmiger formicilis | reverse complement strand
AAAGGAATTGATGGCGCAAAATGAGATGAACGGTCTGATGTTCAAGATGGAGGATGACCCTCGCATTACCAAAGTGGGGAAGTTCATCCGCCGCACCAGCATCGACGAATTGCCCCAGTTCTTTGATGTGCTTATGGGTAAAATGTCGTTGGTGGGCACCCGCCCCCCCACGGTGGATGAGTATAAACAGTACGAGAGCCACCATAAACGCCGCCTGAGCATGAAGCCCGGCATTACGGGCCTGTGGCAGATCAGCGGCCGCAGCGATATTGACAACTTTGAAGAAGTAGTCAAGCTGGACGTGAAGTATATTGACCATTGGTCTTTGTGGGGCGATGTAAAAATCCTGCTCAAGACTGTAGTAGTGGTTTTTGCCGGCCGCGGCGCAAAATAATCATGAGAAAGAAACTCCCTGCTGTGGATAGAATATATCCGCAGCAGGGAGTTTTTTATGTCAAAAGTTCGGGTTCCAGGTGGGCATGTCGGGGAACACATCGTAAGCGCTGAACAGCACGTCGTTGTAGGTCATTTCAAAGTGGCAGTGGTTCCCGTAGGAATTGCCGGTATTGCCTACATATCCGATAACCTGCCCCTGGGTGACGGTATCGCCCAGTTGTACCGCAAAGCTGGACATATGGGCATACAGGGTTTTGTATCCGTTTCCATGGTCGATCTGCACATAGTTACCCCAGCTGTAATGCATATTGACCACCGCCACTACCGTGCCGGAGTCCGATGCATAGATAGGGGTGCCGTAGGGAGCCGCAATGTCCACCCCCCGATGAAATCCGGAACCGGGATTCAGGTTGGCCCAGCGGGAGATGGACTTGTACCCCGGTACCGGCCAGATAAAGGTACCTGTGCCCAGCTTGCCGATCATACCGCTCTGAAGCCGGGTGCCCCGGCGGATGATTTCCGGTGTGGGGGACTGCAGCACCTGTACGTCCACTACCTGGTCGTCCGTCAATTCGCCGTTGATGTAGATCAGTCGGTGCGTAATAGCCTCCTGGCCGGGAATGCCTTCCTGAACCGTTTCGCTTTTGCCAAAGTCCAGTTCACTGTCCTCCTGGATTTCGGTATCGTAGGGAATTTCCTGCTGTTCGGTCACATCCTGGCTGACCTGAACCTGCAGGTCGGCGCCGTCATTGGCTTGCAGAGAAGTCAATACATCGGTATAGGAGACAACCGAATCGGTCAGGTAGATGCCGTCCACCAGGCGCAGGCCGTGAACAAAGCTGACCTGTTTGGTTGAGTCAGCGGGATCATCCCAGGGCTGCTTGCAGGCGTTCAGATATTGCCGCAGATGATCGCCCTCGGTGGTTACAAAGCGGAGTTCATCATCCACGTAAACGGCTGTGCCCTCGGTGATCTCGCTGCCGCTGACACGGAGTATCTCGTTGGCAATTTCGCTCTCAGTCATGGTTTCCTCGCTGATGGCCAGGGTATATCCCGGTTCCAGATCCCAATCCGGCGTGGTTTCGCCGGAGGCCGCCAGCAGTTCCCGGGCAGAATTTACGCGGGCTAGTACATCGGAACGGGCACTGTCGAACACTTCCTCGCTGGCAACATAGCCGACGGTTTGTCCGTTCACTTCCACCCGCAGTGCAAAGGGAAGGGAGAGTCCCGCATGTACCAAAAACAGAAGCCCGGCGAGCGCGGCGGCAGGAAGCAAATAGCCGGATAAGAGGCGCCACGGGGAACGCAGCGCCACCCCGAAATCCAGTATGGCCTGCACCGGCGGGCGCAGTGCCAGCAGAACAAGGCGGCCCAAAGCATGGCGCAGCCAATGGGCCAGAAGGCGCAGGCGGCGAAACAGGCACACGAAAGTGTATTCTACCGAAAAACCAACGGCATACAGAAAATCCCCGAATGGCCCTTGCAAAAATGACGATAATGGCATGGATGCTGCTCCTTTCCGGGCATGGATCAGTGGGGAACGTAACTCAGCGGATCGGTGCGGCTGCCATTGACCCGCAATTCCAAATGCAGGTGATAGCCGCCGTTCACACCGTATACGTTGCCGGTATTGCCCACATAACCAATTATCTGCCCTTTTTCTACGGTTTGCCCCTGGCTGACAGCAATGCTGCTCATGTGGGCATACAGGCTGTCGTAGCGGTTGCCGTCACTGGCGGTACCGTGGCTGATCTGCACACAGTTGCCGTAACTGTTGACAGGTCCGGCAGCACTGATGATTCCGGCGGCGATGGCATAGATGGGGGTCCCGTTGGCGGCAGCAAAGTCGGTGCCCCGGTGCGGGATGCCCCAGGGGTCGGCCTCCCCGTAGCGGGTGGTTATGCTGCTGTAACTGTTCAATGGGCAGCAAAAATCCAGACTTGTAAGCACAAGGTCCTCGGTGGTGTAGTGATCGCTTTGGGCGCGTACGTAGGCATCTAGAGCCGCGGTTGCTTCCTCGTAGGCCTTTTTGGCGGCTTCCGTTGTAATGGCCTGGGCCTGTGCGGCGGCTTCTTGTTCATTCAGTGATTCGTTGGCTTGCTGCAAGGCGGACTGCAGTTGCCCCTGGGTGTTGTTCAACTCGGTTTGCTGTGCGTCAAGGGACGTTTTGGCATCCGCAGCCTGTCGGGCGGCTTCCTCTGCGGTTAATTTGGCCTGTTCCAGTGCATCTGCTTCGGTGCGCAGTTCCTGCAGAATCTTTTCGTTGCCGGCGCCAAGCTGCTGCAGGGTCTGGGTAAACGTAAGCAGTTGGTACAAATTTTTGACCTGAGCCAAAAGACCGATGGTGCCGCCGCCGTCCAGCAACTGCATGGCACGCAGCTGTTCTCTGCAGCGTTCCCGGCAGGCATCGTATTCGGTTTGCTTCTGTGCCAAAGCATCGGCAGCCTGTGAAGCGGCATTTTCGCATTCCAGCAAGCGGCGGTCGGCTTCCTGCAGGGCATCCAAAACGTTCTCCAGCTGGCCTGCGATTTCGGCTGCCTGACCTTCCAAAGACTGAATCTGAGATTCGGTCTGCGTTTGCTGATTCTGGATTTCCTCCAGAGCGTTCTGGGCATTTTCATACGCCTGTTGTGCCTGGTTTTGCTGTTCGGTCAGGGTTTGCTTGCGGTCATCCGCCAGGACCGGCAGCGAAAAAAGAGTACAAAAAATAAACCCCGCCGCCAGAATGGCTGAAACGGCGGGGAAGAAAACATATTTACGCATAAAGGCGAACCTCTGTTGATGAACCGATGGGTCTACAGCAATAGACTCCTTTGACAATAAGTCTATCACGGTAGACCAAATCTGTCAAGAAGTCCGCCGGTTCTGCAACAAAAAGAAAGCGCCCTCCCAGGTGGAGAGCGCTTTCTTGCTCGCTATGCGGCTGTCAACGACCGCCGCATGGTCTTATGGATCAGAAGTCTACCTCAGTGTCATAGTAGCAGCACTTCAGCAGTTTTTCCATTTCTTCCTGCGAAGGCTGGCGCGGGTTGGACCCTGTGCAGGCATCGCCGATGGCATTTTTGGCGATTTCGGGCAGACGTGCCAGGAAAACATCCTCGGGAACGAAGCCCTTCTCACAGGGGTAGGAGTCGGGGCCGTACTGGCCGATGCAGTGCGGAATGTTCAAGTCGTCGTTCATGCCGCGCAGATAGGCAATCAGCAGGGCAACCTTCTCGTCATCGTTGCCGCCGCCCAGATGCATCTTGTCGGCAATCACACCGTAGCGCTTCTTGGCGGTGGGGTCTTTGGCGTTGAAGGCAATAACCTTGGGAAGGTACATGGCGTTGGCTGCGCCGTGAATGATGTGCGCGCCGTAATCCGCAAAAGCGGCACCGGTCTTGTGTGCCATGCTGTGAACGATACCCAACAATGCGTTGGAGAACGCCATACCGGCCAGGCACTGGGCGTTGTGCATCGCATCACGCTTGGCCATATCGCCGTTGTAGCTGCCGACCAGATCTGCCTGGATCATCTCGATGGCGTGGAGCGCCAGCGGGTCGGTAAAGTCGCAGTTGGCCGTGGAAACATACGCCTCAATGGCATGGGTCATAGCGTCCATACCGGTGTGGGCAACCAGTTTCTTGGGCATGGTGTGGGCCAGTTCGGGGTCCACAATGGCGACGTCGGGGGTGATCTCAAAGTCCGCAATGGGATATTTGATGCCCTTGTCGTAATCGGTGATGATGGAGAAAGCCGTTACCTCGGTTGCAGTGCCGGAGGTAGAGGAAATGGCGCAGAAATGCGCTTTGCGGCGCAACGGCGGAATGCCGAAGACCTTGCACATATCCTCAAAGGTGATGTCGGGGTACTCGTACTTGATCCACATCGCCTTGGCCGCGTCAATGGGGGAACCGCCGCCGATGGCAACGATCCAGTCAGGCTGGAATTCCTGCATGGCAGCAGCGCCCTTCATGACCGTTTCCACGGACGGGTCGGGTTCGATGCCCTCAAACAGGGCAACTTCCATACCGGCTTCCTTTAAGTAAGCCTCTGCACGGTCCAGGAATCCAAAACGCTTCATAGAACCGCCGCCGACACAGATCATGGCGCGCTTGCCGGGAAGGGTTTTCAGCGCTTCCAGCGCGTTGGGGCCGTGATACAGGTCGCGGGGTAAAGTAAATCTTGCCATGGGAATTACCTCCTTAGGAAATTGACAAGAAATTGTCAATGTGATTGTTTTTAGTATACTGCCTGACGGCGTAACCGTCAATCGGCGATAAGGAGAATTTCCACCTTCAATTTCGGCATTTTGACGGAAGGGCGGGCATAGGGTGAAACAACGGCGAAAGAACGCACGTTGGTAAAAAATGAAAGGGGGCTTGTTCATGCGGCATCTGTCGCCCCGGCAAAATCGGCTGATGAAACGTCGGGCCCGTGTGCTGGCAGTTCTTTTGGCGGTGGTCTGTTTTGGCGGGCTGCTGGTGCGGTTGTTTATTCTGCAACTGCTGGACCCCGGCGGTTACGCGGCCCGCGCTGCGGACCAGCAGCTGCGCGGTGCAACGCTGCCTGCGGCACGGGGCGAGATTCTTTCCGCAGATGGAACGCTGCTGGCAGCCAGCGAAACCTGTTGGACCATCCGGGCCGCTCCGCGGGAACTGGCCGATGAACTGGTGGAGCCTGCAGCCCGGGCGTTGAGCGAGATTCTGGAGATCGACTATGAAGAAACACTGGAAAAGTTCAGTCGGCGAACCTCCAACGATTGCCTGCTGCGCCGCCGTGTGGACCGGGAAATGGCGGATACGGTGCGGGACTGGTGCCAGGAAAACGGGGCACAGGGCATTCAGATCCGGCAGGACACCAAACGGGTCTATCCGCAGGGGGATTTTATGGGGGGAATCCTGGGATTTACCGATGTGGACAATGCGGGCCTGTGGGGGCTGGAACTACAGTACAATGAAGAACTGACCGGCAGCAACGGCGAAATTCTGACAGCCAAAAATGCCTGGGGCTATGATATGCCCACCCATTACCAGACGCTGGTGGAAGCTGTGCCGGGCAATACTCTTACGCTGACCATCGATGCCAATATCCAGCATTGGCTGGAAAGTGCCATGGATGCCGCCGTACGGGAACATAATGTGGCCCAGCGCGGAGTGGGCATTGTGATGGACGTACAGACCGGTGCCATTCTGGCCATGACCAGCCAACCGGATTATGACCCCAACACACCGCGGGAAATCATCAACGAGGAAGTCCGGGAACAGGTCAACGCACTGACGGGCGAAGCGCGCAGCGCTGCTTTGCAGCAGGCGCAGCAGACCCAGTGGCGCAACAAGGCCATCAGCGATCTGTATGAACCGGGCAGTGTATTTAAGCTGATCACGGCGGCCGCCGCACTGGATAGCGGTGTGTGCACGCCGGAAGATACTTTTGTCTGTGCCGGTAAAATCAATGTGGCGGGAACCTGGTTCCGCTGTGCCAATGGTCATATCCATGGCGTGGAAACCTTTGCCCAGGGTTTGGCAGCCAGCTGTAACCCCTGCTTTATCCAGATCGGTGCCCGGCTGGGCAAGGAAAATTTCTGCGACTATTTCCAGGCTTTTGGTCTTCGGGAAGCTACCGGGATCGACCTGCCCGGCGAGATCAAACGCAGCGAATATTATACCGCCGACCGGATGGGTCCGGTGGAGCTGGCCAGCTGTTCCTTCGGGCAGAGCAGTAAGGTCAGCTATCTGCAAATGCTCACAGCCGTATGTGCTGTGGTCAACGGTGGAAATCTGATGCAGCCTTACGTGGTGCAGCGCATCACTGCCCCGGACGGTACGGTGTTGCAGCAGACGGAACCAACGGTGAAGCGCCGGGTCATCGGTGAGGAAACCAGTGCCATCATGTGCAAGTTGATGGAGGGGGTGGTAACGGACGGTACCGGTACCCATGCTGCGGTGAATGGGTATTTCGTAGGCGGCAAAAGTGGCACCAGTCAGAAGCTGGACAGCGAAAACGAAGGGGCACGCATCAGCAGTTTTGTGGCGGTTGCTCCCATTGACGAGCCGCGGCTGGCAGTGTTGGTCTGTCTGGATGAACCTCACAGCTGGACCACCAGCGGCGGTACGCTCTCCGGGCCGGTTTGCGCCGAGGTGCTTCAAAAGGCGCTGCCTTATCTGGGCATCGAACCCGAAAATGAGGTGCTAACGGAACAGGAGTCGTAAAAGAATGGTGAAATTTTTGCGTTTTTGTCAATGTTAAAAAAATGTATGGGAAATTTGAGAGAAAATCTGTTATAATGTATGCATATCATTGTACAGTAAGTGCAGGAGACGGATAATATGGCCAACGCAAAAGCCGGGCATCAGCCTTTTGTTGTGTTTGATAATGTGTGTAAATATTACCAGATGGGCTACACGCGCATTGCGGCGTCAGACCATGTGAGCTTTACTATAGAAAAGGGGGAGTTCTGCGTCATTCTGGGGCCTTCCGGCGCAGGAAAAACCACCGTCCTGAATATGCTGGGCGGTATGGACACCTGTGATGAAGGTACGATTTTGCTGGACGGAGAGAAGGTCAGCAGTTTCAGCCAGAAACGGCTGACCACCTACCGCCGGTATGATGTGGGCTTTGTGTTCCAGTTCTACAATCTTGTGCAGAACCTTACTGCACGGGAAAACGTGGAACTGGCGGCGGAAATCTGCCGTGACCCGCTTGACGCAGATACCGTCCTGGAGGAAGTGGGACTGGCGGACCGCCGGAATAACTTCCCGGCACAGCTGTCCGGCGGTGAGCAGCAGCGTGTTTCCATTGCACGGGCGCTTGCCAAAAATCCCAAGATCTTGCTTTGTGACGAGCCGACCGGTGCGCTGGACTACAAAACCGGTAAGCAGGTGCTGGCTCTTTTACAGGATACCTGCCGCCAAAAAGGCCGCACGGTGATCGTAATTACACATAACAGTGCATTGGCGGCTATGGCGGATCGGGTGATTCGCATCAACAGCGGCTGTGTGATCGAAGAAACCATCAATGCAAATCCCACCCCGGTGGAAAGGATCGAATGGTAACATGACGCGCAGCTATCGTAAAAATATAGTACGTACCTTCAAAAGCGCGCGCAGCCGTTTTGCAGCCATTTTTTCCATCGTGGCATTGGGGGTCGGCTTTCTGGCAGGTCTGAATGCAACGCCCATCGATATGGAAGAGTCGATGGAAAAGTACATGGACGATGGAAACTTCTATGATTTGCGGATCGTTTCCACCATGGGCCTGACCGATGAGGATGTTTCCGCCCTGGAACAGGTGGACGGCGTGGCGCAGGTACAGCCGGGCTATTCTGCCGACCTTTTGGTGGAAGCCGGTGAGGATGTGGTAGTATCCCGGCTGCTCAGCGTGCCGCCGGAGGACGAGGATGCCATCAATAAACTTACACTGGTGGAAGGGCGCCTGCCGGAAACTTCCGGTGAGTGTGTGGTGGAAGCCGGTGCTACCCTTGGCGGCGGCGCATACCCGGTGGGCACCAAACTGACGGTCAACAGCAGCGATAACGAAGACCTGGATACTAAACTGGCCTGCACCGAATACACGGTAGTGGGCGTAGTACATAACACCAACTATTTCAGCTTCGAACGGGAACCTGCCAGTGTGGGCAACGGTACCGTGGAACTGGTTATGTATCTGCTGCCGCAGGATTTTGCCTACGACACGTACACCGAAATCTACGTCACGGCGGACGGGGCTCTTGCCCAGAACAGCATGGCGGACGAGTACGAGGCCACGGTGGAAGCCGTGCAGACCAAGGTGGAGGAAATCCAGGACGAACGCTGTCAGGCCCGCTATGACGAGATCCGTTCCGAGGCGCAGGAAGAAATCGACGATGCCTGGGCGGAATATTATGACGCTGAGGAAGAAGCAAACCGGGAATTGGCGGATGCGGCACAGGAACTGGCCGATGGACGCCAGGAACTGGCCGACGGTGAGCAGGAATACCTGGACGGCGAGCAGGAATATGCCGACGGTCTGCAGGAACTGACCGACAACGAAGCAAAAGTCAACGACGGTGCGGTGCAGCTGGCCGACGGCATCCAGGAATTGCTGGACAGTCAGGCCAAGGTGGAAGAAGGAGAAGCCGAACTGGCAGCCAATGAACCGCAGCTGGCCGAAGCGCGGCGTAAACTGGAAAGCGGACAGGCCGATTATGAGGCTGGCCTGCAGCAATATAACGATGCGCTGGCCCAGCTGGAAGAGGGCGAACAGCAGCTGGCGGATGGCAAAGTACAGCTGGACGCCGCAGAACAGCAGTATACCGAAGGCGTGGAGGAACTGGTTGTTCAGATCAACAGTATGCTCCAGAGCAGTACGGAAGAAACCGCTGTAGGCCTGACGCCGGAACAGATGGCAGGGCTTTTGACGCCCAGCACGCCGGAAACGGCGGCAGCGCAGGCGGAGGGCGCTGCTGCGGTGTACGGGCAAAGTACGGCCGAGTCGGCATCCCGGGGCCTGACAATCGAGCAGATTCTGTCGCTGTTACAGACAAACACACCGGATACATCCGGCGTGACCCTGACCACAGAGGATGTGGAAGGGTTTGTTGCCTGGATGATTGAAAACGAGTACCCCAACCCAACCAGCTATGATGAACTGCTGGACCGTGCCGAAGCCTATATGCGGGAATGCTACGGGGAAGAGGCGGGACCGTTCCCGCTGACTTCCACGGCACGCACCGTCCAGGAACAGGCAGGGAAGATGCTCTACGCCTTGCAGATGCTGCCGGGGGACCCCACGCAGCAACAGCTGGAACTGGCAGCGCAGCTTACCGCCATCTGTGAAGCGGACCGGGCTGACATGCAGTCTGTGCTGCAATCGTCACAGGAATGGTTGGCGGCCCAGGAAGAACAGGAAACCATGACCAGGCTGTTTGGTATGATGGTACCGGTATGGCTGCAGTATCTGCTGGCGGAACAGGCGCAGACCGAACCGCTGGTCACGGGATTTGCCACCATGGTGGATGGACGCCGTACCCTGGACGCCAGCTGGCAGGCATATTATGAAAACGCCCAGAAACTGGCGGATGGCCGCAAACAGCTGGAAGATAGTACCGCTTTGCTGGACGATGCAAAACGGCAGCTGGATGACGGCTGGGCACAGTACAATGCCGGTCTGGCGGAATACGAAGCCGGAAAACGGGAGCTGGAATCGGCACGCAACCAGATCACGGACGGCTGGGCAACGCTGACCGACAAGCAGCTGGAACTGGATGATGCCCGGCGGCAGATCAACGATGCCAAAGCTGAACTGGCTGATGCCCGGGCAGAGTTGGATGACGCCCGGCGTACCATTGAAGAAAATACCCAGAAACTGCGGGATGGCGAGATCGAATATGAGGACGCCAAGGCGGAAGCAGAGCAAGAACTGGCCGATGCCCGGGCAGAAATTGAAGATGCCCAAAAAGAAGTGGATGATATCGAATTCCCCGAGTGGTATGTCTGGGATCGAAGCAACAATGTCAGTTATGCTTCTTTTACCGGCAACGTGGATAAGCTGACCGCCATTACCACCATTTTCCCGGTGTTCTTCTTCCTGGTGGCGGCGCTGGTGGTTTCCACCACCATGACCCGCATGGTGGAGGAGGAGCGCCTGCAGATCGGCACCCTCAAAGCCCTGGGATATACCCGCGGCGAGATTATGCGCAAGTACCTGTGGTACGCATTTGCGGCGGCCGTGCTGGGCACGGTGGTAGGTCTGGCGGTAGGATTCAAGGCATTCCCCAGCATCATCTGGTCTGCCTACGAGATGATGTACTATATGCCCAAGATCTATACCCCGTGGCGTGCACTGCAGGCAGTCTTTGCCGGCGGTACGCTGACGGTGCTTTCGGTGGGGATTACTGCGTTGGCTTGCCGCGCCTCTCTGGCGGAAGTCCCGGCGGCGCTTATGCTGCCCCGTGCCCCCAAGGCAGGCAAAAGAATCTTGTTGGAACGCATCACGCCGCTGTGGCGTCGCTTCCCCTTTACCTGGAAAGTGGCCTGCCGGAACCTGCTGCGCTACAAAAAGCGCTTCTGGATGACTGTGATTGGCGTGGCAGGATGTATGTCGCTGCTGGTGGCCGGTTTCGGCATCTCGGATTCTCTGAACGCTATTATCACCAAACAGTACGGCGATATTTCCCACTACGATCTGGTGACGGCCGTTACGAAGGAAGAGGCGGTAGAACAGGGACCGGTTTACGACTATTTGTTCGGTGATGATGCTTTTACAGCGTCGATGACGGTTTCCATGCAGGCAACCCGTCAGGATGGCCTCGAAGGGGAAATGGACGTTTACCTGATGGTGCCGGAGGACGTGAACCAATTCGCGGACTTTGCCGATCTTCATGAACGTGTTGGCCGCAAACCTACGCCTTTGGGCGAAGACGGTGTGGTCCTGACGGAAAAACTGGCCAAGACGCTGGGCGTGGAAGCTGGCGACACCATCACCCTGAAAAACGGCGATGATATAACCGGAACCTTCACGGTCAGCGGCGTGTGCGAGCACTATGTAAGCAACTATGTGTACATGAGTGCTTCCACCTATGCCGAAGGCTTTGGCGAGGAAGTGACCTACAATGCCGTGCTCAGTAAGTTGACGGACGACAGCCAGGAAGCCCGGGATGCTATCTCTACGGTATTGCTGGATATGGACAATGTAGCCAGCCTTACCTTTACGGAAGACAGCGTGGCCCAGGTGCTCAATATGCTCAACTCCATCGATGCGGTGGTAGTGCTCATCATTGTATGTGCGGCGTGTTTGGCCTTTGTGGTGCTGTACAATCTGTCCAACATCAACATTGCGGAACGCGTTAAAGAAATTGCTACGATAAAGGTGCTCGGCTTCTATGACCGTGAGGTGTACGCCTATGTCAACCGCGAAAGCGTTGCCTTGACTCTGATCGGAACGCTGTTCGGTATTTTTGGCGGTATTGCATTGCATCGCTTTATCATCGTGACGGTGGAAGTGGATGCGGTTATGTTCGGACGGGATATCCAGCCGCTGAGCTTTGTGTACGCCATTGCGCTGACGCTGCTGTTCAGTACGCTGGTCAACCTGGTTATGAACCGTGTGCTGAAGAAAATTTCCATGGTGGAGAGCATGAAGGCGCCCGAATAACCAGGCAGAAACAAGGCAGTTTATACGATTATTTTTCTTCCGGCCCCCGGAAAACGGGGGCCGGAATTCTTTTTTGCAACAAAGAAAAAATAGGATGAATTTTTTATGTTTTTTTATATTGACAATTTGTCATGCCGTGCTATACTAGTAAAGTACGCAAATGAACTGTTAGTATATGAACAATTCGAAGCCTAACAAAAAAGAGGCCGGAGGCAGGTGAGAATCACGAAAACAAAACAGTCTGACTGCGGACCCAGATGCTGTCGTGAGGACCATTTTGGGGCGCTGGTCAGCCAAACTTCCCGAGTGGTTCGCCGGGCGATGGATGCGCGGGTTGCAGCCGATGTGACCCCGGAACTTACCGGGGTGCGAGGCATGCTGCTGGGCGAGATCGTGCGGGCCAATAAGGAAAACCGTGATGTCTATCAGCGGGATGTGGAACAATGGATGCAGCTGCGGCGGTCCAGTGTGACAGCCATTCTGCAGGCGATGGAACAGGACGGATTCATTACGCGCTGTTCGGTAGAAAAGGACGCACGGCTGAAACGGCTGGCAGCAACCCCCAAAGGGGTGGCTTACCATGAGCGCATTCGTGCCAGCATTGACAATTTCGAGCGGGCGCTGCAGTACGGTATTGCACCGGAACAACAGGCCGTAGCACGCAGTGTGCTGGAGCGGGTCCTGGCCAATGCACAGTCCATTGCGGGCGAACAATGAGCCTTGTCAAGGCGGCGGAGGATGCCGCTGTCGGGAAAAAGGACAGTATGTAAAGTAGAAAGGAGAAATCAATCTTGTTGAAAACACTTGGACGGGAGACCAAGGGCTTCCGCCTGGTCTCGATCCTTACGCCGATTTGCATGATCGGCGAGGTAATCATGGAAATGATTATCCCCAAGCTGATGGCAACCATCGTGGATGACGGCGTTACTGCCGGTAACATGGATGTCATCTACTCGGTAGGTGCCAAGATGCTGGTGGCAGCCCTGATCGGTCTGTTGGTCGGCATCCTGGGGGCCATGTTCGGCTCCCATGCCGCAACCGGTTTTGCGCGCAATCTGCGCCGCGGCATGTTCCGCAATATCCAGACCTTCAGCTTTGCCAACATCGACAAATACTCTACGGCAGGTCTGGTCACCCGTATGACCACCGACGTGACCAACATCCAGAACGCCTATCAGATGCTGCTGCGCATGGCCATCCGTGCGCCGGCCAGCATGATCGTGGCGCTGGTCATGTCCTTTACCATCAACGCCGAGCTGGCCAGCGTCTACCTGGTTGCGGTCATTCTGCTGGGCTGTGCCCTGATGTTCATTATGACCCGCGCTACCAGATACTTCACCGGCGCATTCCGCAAGTACGATGACCTGAACGAAAGCGTGCAGGAAAACGTATCTGCCATTCGCGTCGTCAAGGCTTATGTGCGGGAAAAGTTTGAGGGTGAAAAATTCCGCAAAGCCAGCGAAAATGTGCGCCAGCTGCTGATGCGCGCAGAACTGATCCTTTCCTGGAACGCCCCTTTGATGACGCTGTCTGTGTACAGCTGCATTCTGATCATCTCCTGGTTGGGTGCCCGCCTCATTGTGCTTTCCGGTGCTACCAGCTTTACCACCGGTGACCTGATGAGCATGCTGAGCTACTGCATGAACATCCTCATGAGCCTGATGATGCTCTCCATGGTGTTTGTTATGATCACCATGTCCGCCGCTTCTGCCAAGCGTGTGGCGGAAGTTCTGGACGAAAAATCCGACCTGGCCAACGGTGAGAATCCCGTTATGGAAGTCAAGGACGGTTCCGTCAAGTTCAACAACGTCAGCTTCGCCTATAAAAAGGATGGCGAGAAGGCCCTGGAGAACATCAACCTGGACATCAAGTCCGGCGAAACCATCGGCATCATCGGCGGAACCGGTTCTGCCAAATCCAGCCTGGTGCAGCTGCTGCCCCGTCTGTATGATGTGACCGAGGGCAGCGTGGAAGTCGGCGGTGTGGATGTGCGCAAGTATGATCTGGAAACCCTGCGCAACAGCGTGGCCATGGTGCTGCAGAAGAACGAACTGTTCAGCGGCACCATTGCCGAGAACCTGCGCTGGGGTAACCCCAACGCCACCGATGCCGAAATTGAGGATGCCTGCAAACAGGCCTGCGCCGATGAGTTTATCGAGCGCTTCCCCGATCGGTATGAAACCTACATTGAACAGGGCGGCAGCAACGTTTCCGGCGGCCAGAAACAGCGTCTGTGCATTGCCCGTGCTCTGCTGAAGAAGCCCAAGATCCTGATCCTGGACGACTCCACTTCTGCGGTGGATACGGCCACCGATGCCAAGATCCGCCACAGCTTTGCCGAGAAGATCCCCGGCACGACGGTCTTTATCATTGCCCAGCGTGTTTCCAGCGTGGAAAATGCCGATCATGTGCTGGTGCTGGATAACGGCCACATCAGCGGCTATGATACGCCGGAAAATCTGCTTAAGACCAACGCAATCTACCAGGAAGTGTACAACAGCCAGACCAAAGGTTCCGGCGACTTTGATGAGAAAGGGGGCGAGGCGTAATGGCACAGCAGCCTAAAGTAGTCAATGTTGGCCCCGGCCGCGGTCGCGGTCCGCGCCCCAAGGTGGAAAACCCGGGAAAGATCCTCAAGCGCATTCTGGCGTATGTCATGCACCTCTATAAGATTCCGGTTCTCATTGTACTGTGCTGCATCTTTATCAGCGTTTTTGCACAGGTGCAAGGTACCTTGTTCATGCAGACGCTGATCGACGGTTATATCACCCCCATGCTGCTGGAAAAGAGCAACGATTTCAGCGGCCTCATCAGTGCCATCACCCGAGTGGCTTTGTTCTATGCAGTGGGCATTGCAGCTATCTTCCTGCAGAACCGCCTGATGGCCCGTATTACCCAGGGCACTTTGAAGAGCCTGCGTGATGAGATGTTTACCCACATGCAGACGTTGCCCATCAAGTATTTCGATACCCACGCCCATGGCGACATCATGTCGGTCTACACCAACGATACCGACACTCTGCGCCAGATGATCAGCCAGAGCCTTCCCCAGCTGGTCAACACCTGCATCACGGTGGTCAGCGTGTTGATCTCCATGCTGGTACTCAGCCCGGCACTGACTGTTGTGGCACTGTTCATGGTAGGTGTCATGCTGCTCTGCACCAAGTTCCTCACCGGCCGTTCCGGTAAGTTCTTCGTCAAGCAGCAGCGCGAACTGGGCCGCGTAAACGGTTACATCGAAGAGATGATGAACGGCCAGAAGGTGGTCAAAGTCTTCTGCCATGAGGAAGCCGCCATCGAACGTTTCGATGAACTTAACGACGAACTGTTCCATAGCGCCGACAAGGCCAACGCATTCTCTCTGGTGGCAATGCCTGTCAATGGTCAGTTGGGCAACCTGAGCTATGTGCTCTGCGCCATCATCGGCGGCGCTTTGGCTATCCATTCTTTTGGCGGTCTGACGCTGGGCAAGCTGGCCAGCTTCCTGGTTCTGACCCGGAACTTCAACCAGCCCATCACTCAGATTTCCATGCAGCTGAACTCGGTGGTCATGGCATTGGCCGGCGGCCAGCGTATCTTTGCGTTGCTGGATGAAAAGTCCGAAACCAACGAGGGTGACATCACTCTGGTCCACGCTAAGTACCTGCCGGACAACACGGTTACCGAGACCGACCAGGCTACTGGTACCTGGGCCTGGAAGAAGACCGATGCCAACGGCGAAAGCACTTATACCGAACTGAAGGGCGACATCGTCTTCAAGGATGTGGACTTCGGTTATGATCCGGGCAAGATCGTGCTGCACGACATCAATCTGTATGGCCGTCCCGGCCAGAAGATCGCTTTTGTCGGTTCCACCGGTGCCGGCAAAACCACCATCACCAACCTGATCAACCGTTTCTACGATATCCAGAAGGGCCAGATTCTGTACGATGGCCACGACATCAAGTCCATTGAAAAGAACGCGCTGCGTTCCTCCCTGGGTATCGTGCTGCAGGATACCCACCTGTTTACCGGCACCGTTATGGATAACATCCGGTACGGTCGCCTCACTGCCACCGATGAAGAGTGTATTGCAGCAGCCCGCCTGGCCAATGCCGACGGCTTCATCAAGCACCTGCCCGATGGCTACAACACCATGCTGACCGGTGACGGCACCAACCTCAGCCAGGGCCAGCGCCAGCTGTTGGCCATTGCCCGTGCGGCGGTTGCCGATCCTCCGGTGCTGATCCTGGACGAGGCGACTTCCTCCATTGATACCCGCACCGAAAAGCTGGTGCAGGATGGCATGGACGGCCTGATGTACGGTCGTACCACCTTTGTCATCGCGCACCGCCTGTCTACGGTCCGCAACTCTGACTGCATTATGGTTCTGGAACAGGGCCGTATCATCGAGCGCGGCACCCACGACGAACTGATTGCCCAGAAGGGTCGGTACTATCGACTGTACACCGGCAATTTTGCGGAAAACTCGTAAAAGAACGGTAAAAAATCCGTCCGAATCAATCAAAAATGCCGGGATGGCTTTGTGCCATTCCGGTTTTTTTGTGCAAAATGCCGCAACAGCGACAAAAAGTTGACGAACTGGAAAAAAGTGGTTATAATAGAGAACGTAGCCACGCACAATTGCGGTGGAACAGAATGCGGCTCGAGGGAAATAAAATGTGGCCGCTCAACGTATTAGGAGGAATTCCAATATGGCACCCAAAAAGAAAGTTGCCCAGACCGTACTTACCGACGGTAAGTTCTATACCATCAGCGCTGCCAACGGCAAGGTTGTGGAGGTTGCTGATTATAACATCGATAACGGCGCCAAGATTCAGCTGTGGGACAATGTCAACGCTGAATGGCAGCAGTGGAATTTTGTGGCCGCCGGCGACGGCGTCTACCGTATCCAGAACCGTTTTACCGGCAAGATGCTGGACCTGGATTGCGGCGGCGTAAGCGACGGCACCCGCGTTCACCAGTGGGAGGGCGCTCCGGCGTCCAGCCAGCTGTGGGTCGTGGAGCCTTCCAACGATGGCCGCGTCAAGATCAAGTCCAACCTGGCCGGCAAATTGCTGGACGTTGTCGGCATGAACACCGACAACGGTGCTGCGCTGCAGATCTGGCGCGATGAGAACGGCACCACCCAGTACTGGACCATCAACGAAGTGACCCGCAAGCCCAAGGCCAGCGCCAAGGCCACTGCCGCCAAGGCAAAGGCTGAACTGACCGCTGCGGCCGAGAACATGGCTGATGTGGCCGCCGACGCCGCCGAGGAAGTCGTCAAGGCCGTCAAGAAAGCCACCCGCAAGCCCGCCGCCAAGAAAGCCGCCAAGGCGGTCAACGAGACGGTGCAGGCTGTGGCCGACGCTGCCGATGAAGCTGTCAAGGCTGCCAAGCCCGTGGTAGAAGAAGCCGTCAAGGCTGTCAGCGAGGCTGTGAAGCCCGCCGCCAAGAAGCCGGCTGCCAAAAAGACTGCTGCGTCTGCCACCAAGAAAGCGCCTGCTGCCAAGACCACCAAGAAAGCCGGCAAGTAAGCGGCTTTCCCCTTACCCCTTTGCGATTTTTGTGTTGGAACGAGTGATCCCCGTGCCTTTTGCGGCACGGGGATTTT
>NZ_JACJKP010000420.1 GCF_016901605.1 Gemmiger formicilis | reverse complement strand
GCACGATGGCCCGCAGGTCGCTGCAGATGCCGTAGTAGGTGGGGTTGTTCACCAGCACCGCCACCGCATTGGGGTGCTCGGCAATGGCCTTGGCTACCTGTTCCCGCCGCATGCCCAACGAGATGCCCAGCCGCTGGTCCACCTCGGGGTTGACGTAGACCGGCACCGCGCCGCAGAGCACCAGGGCGTTCAGCACGCTGCGGTGCACGTTGCGGGGCAGAATGATCTCATCCCCCCGCTTGCAGGCGGTGAGCACCATGCTCTGTACCGAGCTGGTGGTGCCGCCCACCATCAAAAAGGCATGGGCCGCGCCAAAGGCATCGGCGGCCAGTTCTTCCGCTTCCCGGATGACCGACACCGGATGGCAGAGATTGTCCAGCGGTTTCATGCTGTTCACATCCACGCCCACGCATTGCTGGCCCAAAAAGGCCGTCAGTTCGGGGTTGCCGCGCCCGCGCTTGTGGCCGGGCACGTCAAAGGGCACCACCCGCATGCGGCGG
>NZ_JACJKP010000419.1 GCF_016901605.1 Gemmiger formicilis | reverse complement strand
CAGCCTTACGATACCGTGACTACCCGGGATCAGACCCAGGACCAGGGCGACCTGATCACCCTGGGCGGCGCAGGCGTTTTCCCCAACACGCAGACGATTCTGCCCGCCGGGACCTATTACCTGAAAGAACTGCAGGCCCCTGCCGGGTACGCCCCCAGTCAGCAGCTGACCGAAGTCATTGTAGACAATACCGATGTGTATGCCGATGCCGGTTCCGTGGGAGATGATGTGATCGTCCTGCGGGGTGTTGGCAAGATCGTGCGCAGTATGCTGCAGTTTGCGGTACTGGATGACATCAACGCCACCCTGACCGACATCAACGCCGCCCTGTATACCGCCCCCACCTACACCCCCGGCAGCGGCGACGATTGGGCAGACTGGACGCCCTCGGTGCAGCCGCCGCTGGAACTTTCCTACTATCACAACAACCAGATTCTGGAATACGGCCCCACCGTACCGGGTGACCCGGTGTTCTTTGTGGTTCTTTCCGGATGGTCCCGGC
>NZ_JACJKP010000418.1 GCF_016901605.1 Gemmiger formicilis | reverse complement strand
GCCACATGGACGAAGGCGTCAAGAAGCGTCTGGAGACCATTGTGGAATCCAAGAATCTGACCATGGAGAAGATCTACGGTCAGAAGCCCGTCAGCGTGGACGAAATGTGGGCATGGTGCGAGCATTATGCCAAGGTTTTCGGACCCTACATCTGCGATGTGGGCCAGTATCTGGCCGAAGCTGACGAAGCCGGCAAGAAGATCATGTTCGAGGCCCAGCTGGGCGCGCTGCGTGATATCGATTTCGGTATCTATCCCTACACTTCTTCCTCCAACACCATCGGTGCCTATGCGCCCATCGGTGCAGGTATCCCCGGCCATAAGCTGAACCTTTCCATCGGCATCATGAAAGCCTATTCTTCCTGCGTGGGTGAAGGCCCCTTCACCGCGGAACTGGCGATGACCGAGGAAGAAAAGGATGTTCTGCGTGAGCATGGCCATGAGTACGGCGCGGCTACCGGTCGTCCCCGTCGGGTTGGTCCCTTTGATGCGGTTGCCAGCCGG
>NZ_JACJKP010000417.1 GCF_016901605.1 Gemmiger formicilis | reverse complement strand
CTGCAGCCGGCAGGGGCCATTACCTTATTGCCGGGGATCGTGGAGTTGCGCTACTATCTCAATGATGGAATGGCGTTTTCCATGTTGGCAGGCAAGCAGACCCTGCTGATTGGCATGACCTCCATTATGCTTGTGTGTGTGCTGCTTTTGTTGCTTTTGCGCAAAATGGGTACCTGGGAGCGTGTGGCATGGACGCTGATTTTGGGCGGTGGCATCGGCAATCTGATTGACCGCATTCTGAACGGCGTTGTGGTGGATTATATTAACCTGCTGTTTATGAACTTTGCAGTGTTTAACTTTGCTGACATTTGCATTACTTGTGGCGTAGCGCTTTTGGTACTTTGGATTCTGTACGATTCTTATAAGAACGATCGGGCAGAAAAACTTGCCCGGCTGCAGGATGAAAAAGCCGATGGAACAGATTGAAATCATTGCCGGCGAACAGGCTGGCGGACGTTTGGATGCGTGGCTGGCGACACAGTGTGATAATCTGTCCCGAAGCG
>NZ_JACJKP010000416.1 GCF_016901605.1 Gemmiger formicilis | reverse complement strand
CCAGACGGCCAAGCACGTGATCCGTCAGGGCCTGCGGGAAGGCGAACGCAATCTGCAGTGCAGCGAGATGCAGTCCCGTGCTCATGAGCTTGTTGTGGCTACGGTGGTTTCCATTGATCCGGAACGCGGCAACGTGGTGCTGGATCTGGGCAAGGGCGGCAGTGCCGTTCTGCCCCGCAATGAGCAGGTCCCCGGTGAGGAATTCCACGAGGGCGAGACCGTGCAGGTCTACGTGGTGGATGTTCTGGCTACCGACCGTGGCCCGCGTGTGACCATCAGCCGCACCCATCCCGGCCTGGTCAAGCGGATGTTTGAACTGGAAGTGCCCGAAATCTACGACGGCACCGTCGAGATCAAGGCCATTGCCCGCGAAGCCGGTGCCCGCACCAAGCTGGCCGTCTGGAGCAAGAACCCCGACGTCGACCCGGTGGGCGCCTGCATCGGTGCCCGCGGCGCCCGTGTGGAAAAGATCGTGCAGGAACTGGGCGGCGAGAAGATCGACGTCA
>NZ_JACJKP010000415.1 GCF_016901605.1 Gemmiger formicilis | reverse complement strand
TCACAGGAGCAGCAGACCAATTCATAGGCCCACAGGATCAGTTTGAGCGGCAGATGGCGCCCGATGTCGGAGAGCACCTGTACCCGTTTGCGGGTGATATCGGGGTGATTGGCGTACTCCCGGTAATCGATGTAGGTACGGTGGCCCATCGCCAGCCCGTACAGCCCGGCGATCAGCAAAAAACGGCGATGGAACCGCTTTTCGTTGTCGTCTGCATTGTCCAGTACATAAATATCCAGCGGGATATGGTTATCGATATCGGTACGGCCCCGGCCGCGGATTTTCATATAGGTACGGCAGGGCACCGACTCTTTCATGTAGACCAGCCGGGAGAAAAAGTCCAAAAACGCGCCGTTCCCCATCTGGTCATAGCGGACAAACTTGAAATCTCCGTCTGCCCATTCCTTCTTGGCAATCTTTTTCAGCTTTTGGTAATCCCGCCGGGTCATGGCGATATCCACATCGTCATCCCAGGGGATAAATCCTTGATGCCGCGCCGCGCCAATCA
>NZ_JACJKP010000414.1 GCF_016901605.1 Gemmiger formicilis | reverse complement strand
GTTTCCAGTGCTTCCAAGGGTGAAACGGTTGCCGATACCATCCGTATCATCAGCTGCTACGCCGACATTGCCGCCATGCGCCACCCCAAAGAGGGCGCGCCGCTGCGTGCATCCCGCTACAGCCGTATTCCGGTCATCAACGCCGGTGACGGCGGACACAGCCACCCCACCCAGACCTTGCTGGATATGATGACCATTCGCCGCCGCAAGGGTCGTTTGGACAACCTGACCATCGGTTTTTGCGGTGACCTGAAATTCGGCCGTACCGTACACAGCCTGATCAAGAGCCTGTCCCGCCTGCCGGGCATGCGCTTTATCCTGATCTCGCCCGAAGAACTGCGGGTGCCGGATTATATCATCAGCGAGGTACTGGCCCCCAACGGCATTGATTACGTGGAAACCCGCAACCTGGAAGAAGCCCTGCCCGAACTGGATATTCTGTACATGACCCGTGTGCAGCAGGAGCGTTTCTTCAACGAGGAAGATTACATCCGCCTGAAGAACAGCT
>NZ_JACJKP010000413.1 GCF_016901605.1 Gemmiger formicilis | reverse complement strand
GGACCTCGCCTACATGTACCTTGCCAAGCAGCAGCATGCAAAGGCGGCTCTGGCCGATACCGCCACCCATGGTCAAGGGCAACGAGCCATCCAGCAGCATTTTGTGGAAGGGGAGTTCCGCGCGTTCCGGGCAGCCGGCTTCCGCCAGCTGGCGGCGCATAGCATCGGCGTCAACACGGATACCCATGCTGGACAGTTCCAGCGCACAGCCCAACGGTTTGTGCCAGAACAAAATATCACAGTTCAAAGTCCAGTCATCATAGTCGGGAGCGCGGCCGTCATGAGGTTTTCCGCTTTTCAGTTTGCCGCCAATCTGCATGATGCAGACGGTGCCGTGTTCTTTGGCAAAGGCGTTTTCCCGCTCTTTAGGGGTTAGACCGGGATACATGTCTTCCAGCTCCTGGGTGGTAATAAAGGTCACTTCGCGGGTCAGATGGATTTTTTTCAGAGCAGGGAATTTCCAGCGCAGTTCGTCAGATGTGGCGCAAACTGCATCCACAATATCGCGCACG
>NZ_JACJKP010000412.1 GCF_016901605.1 Gemmiger formicilis | reverse complement strand
CCGCACATGCCCGCCGGAAAGGTAGCCGTAGCTCTCCTCAAAGCCGAAGATATAGCGGTCCACATGACCTTCCGCTTCCAGCAGGCCGATCTGCTCACCGATGAACTTGAAGCCGGTCAGGGTGCGGCGCAGTTCCACACCGTACTTGGCTGCCACAGGGGTGGCCATGTCGGTGGAAACAATGGTGGTCACAGCCACCGGATCGGCGGGCATAGTGCCCCGGGCCTGGCGGGTGCGGCAGATGTAATCCAGCAGGATGATGCCCATCTCGTTGCCGGTGATCAGCCGGTAGCCGCCTTTGCCGTCCGGCACGGCGGTGCCCATCCGGTCACAGTCGGGGTCGGTGCCCAGCATCAGGTCGGGGTGGACGGTGTCGCACAGTTTCAGGCCGGTTTCCATGGCTTCAAGTTCATCGGTGAGCAGATCGGCCTGCTGGAAGCGGAAGGTCATGTGGACCGCTATATCTTCGGCTTTGAGGAGAGCTACGGCTACCTTTCCGGCGGGCATGTGCGG
>NZ_JACJKP010000411.1 GCF_016901605.1 Gemmiger formicilis | reverse complement strand
ATTTTCTCTTTCCTTTTTGGATACAGGTTCCATGAAAACAACCCCTCTTTGCATGACATTTTGCCAGAAGTATACCCTGTTTCATTTTCCTTTATTCTTCTTTCCAGAGGGAGTAGTTGTTCGTGTTACGGAGATATCGCATATAATTTGCCATATTTTTATGGCAAAGAACGATTGTTGAACAGGCCGTAAAAAAACTTAGATAAAAAATTGACAATTTCACACGGAGTATTTATAATAAATTATAAAAATTGTACATTGAGAATTTTGCCGTACAGTTCATTCTGTTGGTATGTTGCGAGGTAATACTATTATGGCGGTTCAAAACAAAGTATCTCTGCCGGTAATCAAACGGTTGCCAAAATACTATCGCTATCTCACAAATCTGTCGGTGGACGGAAAAGAGAAAATCTCTTCCAGCGAATTGGCCCACATGATGGGTACGACAGCCAGTCAGGTTCGTCAGGATTTCAACTGTTTCGGTGGTTTCGGCCAGCAAGGCATCGGGTACAAA
>NZ_JACJKP010000042.1 GCF_016901605.1 Gemmiger formicilis | reverse complement strand
TCCCTGTCTTGTCCACACAAAGGGTATCCATACTGCCAAAACCCTGCATGGCATTGATATTTTTTACAATGGTCTGTTTGCGCCCCATGGACGCGCTTCCTTTGGCAAGACAGGCATTGACTACCATCGGCAAAAGCTCCGGCGTCAGTCCTACCGCTACCGAAAGCGCAAAGAGGAATGCCTCGCCCCAGTTTCCTTTTGTCAAGCCGCTGGCCAAAAATACCACCGGTGTAAGAACAGCCATAAACCGAATCAGCACGCCGGCGATTGCATGGGCCCCACGTTCAAACCCCTGTCTGCGAGCCCCCAACTGCGGTGACAGACCTCCATATACCGTCTGCTGCCCTACGGTCAGTACGATCCCTGTACCGCTGCCTCCAGCGACCGTCGTTCCACCAAAAAGAATATTGTCATATCCATTCAGCGTGTTCGGCTGATTCGGCAATCTTTCCGGAGTCTTTTCCAGCACCATACTTTCTCCGGTGATTACCGACTGTGAAACAAACAAATCGGAGGCTTCTATAACACGCAAATCTGCCGGAACACGGTCCCCCGCTTCCACCCGGACCCGGTCCCCTACCACCAGCAATTCAGACGAACATTCCGTCCAGGTATCATCCCGCCAAACCTGCACCGTTGTGTGAACCATGCGTTCCAGTTTTTCGGCTACTTCCCTGGCACGAAGTTCCTGCACCAAGCGAACTGCGCCACTGATCACCAGCATGAAAAAGATGATCCAAACCGTGCTGAAACTTTTTTGGTATGTTTCCGGCAAAAGTACATCCGTTCCAAAAGAAAGCCATCCCAGAACAAAGAGAATGACCGAGAATGGATTAACAAAAGCCCTGCGAAGGCAATGGCGAACGGAATCCTGTTTGTGCGCAGCCGGTGCATTACTGCCATACCTTTTGCGTCGGACAGCTGCCTGCCTTTTCGTAAGGCCTTTCGAGTCCAACGCAAGTTCCCGCATCATTTGCTCTACCGTCATGCAAGCATACCGATTAACTCTATCATGCACCGCTTCCCGCTGTGACATAAGCCCGTCCCCCTTTACAAAGATATTCTTATCATACCATATATGGCAAGTGATAAATCTTTCTTTTTTCTTGCTTCTCACAGCCTTTCTTCAGCGAGTCATAAGATGCCACAAACGGCTTGTTGCTTAGCAAAATGTCAAGCAAGTTTTGGTTTTGGAAGCCTTTGAGGCGGGTCAGCAAAACCGGATATATAAAACGCAAAGACCGCCGCAGCATGAACAGCAACGACGGTCTTTGCGCCACATACTATTATCAAAACGACGCCAATTACCTATACCATAAAGCTTAGGATTTATCGTTTTTAGCCCATTCTTAAAAAGGGACTGCCTTTTACAGCAATAGCCTCCCATTTTCCTCAAAAGCAGATTTATCCACCATAAGTCACATCCTTAAAATGTGACCATTGAAATACATTTACAGCGCCGCAAGTTCTTGTGCCACTTCTGCCACACTTTTTCCTGATGTATCAATTTTTATTGTGTTTAGTTTCTGATACATAGGAATACGCTGCACACTTCGTTCAATCACATCGGGGGTGCGAATTCCCGTTTCCACATCCTTTTGTAAGCGTCGAACAAGTTCCTCCTCTGAACAAATCAAGGATACAGCAATCACTCGGCAGTTTGTGGTATCAAGACGAGAAATGATAGTGTCAACAATATATTGTTCGTGCATCACCCAACAGAAAATGACATTTTCATAGGCAGAACATTTCAGAAAATTATTTAATACCACACAAATATTTTGTAAAACCATTTCTTTTGTTTCAACGGTGACCTGAAATGGACTGGAATCCCAGCACCAATCGCCATCAAGAAACACACTATTAGGCAAATTCCACTTTAAGATTTGACTAACGGAACTTTTCCCTATTCCCATGGTACCACCAATCAGATACAAGTTCTTCATGTGCAATCTCTCCCATATAATCTGCCTTTGCCGTTTTAACAAGTATAGCATAAACACAAGTGATAGACCACTGTTAGATTTATTACAGGCAAGAGATCTAACGACAAAAAACACACTGAAGAACAATCAATACTAAAACCGATTAAAATTCTACAAGAGAACTGTATTTCTTTCTGTATCAGCCACAAATTGAGCCACGGCAACCTGCAGGTAGTTTAGGGCGATATAAGAATAATCCTGATTGAGTAATGCCTGTGTGTCCCTCCTGTTTTCTGGCTGTAAGGGAAACATCCACAAATATAAGAACGCTTTCTATGTTGGTAAAGACTACGCTTTCGGAAGGGTTGTCCACCAGGGTAGTCCAAAGTAACGGCACCAGATGCGCTGGACCTGATGACTCTCGTGAATCGGCTTCAAAAATTTCCTGAGATTGCACAAACTACGGGCGTGTTGATTTATGCAACACCAGGCAGCAAACAAGTCGGAAATTTTCAATAAGCAAGAAGCCATTTGTTCTTAGCTAAAAAAGCACCGCCGAAAACCACAAAAATGGAATTCAGCGGTGCTTCTTGGCGTCCCAGAGAGGATTCGAACCTCCGGCCCCGCGCTTAGGAGGCGCGTGCTCTATCCAGCTGAGCTACTGAGACAAATACTACTCATGGGCTTAACCTTAATAATGGAAAATCTCCTTCATGCAAGTATAACAAGGAACACCTATACAATGTATCCCTCCATATACAGCGTGACTATTATAGCGAATTTCACCTAAAATTGCAAGACATCCGCTGGATCAGTCGCTTCTTCATGTCATTTTATAAGAAAAACACTATACTTTTCTGAATTTTCAAAAAACTTTTTCGTTGCATCATCTTTTTTAATTTTTTTCAAAAAAATTTAAAAAAGGGCTTGCATTTTCGATTTTCCTTTGCTATAATAATCAAGCACTCGGAAGTCGAGCGCAGACAACTGAATGAGGGAGCTTTCCCGAGTGGCCAATGGGGACAGACTGTAAATCTGCTGCTTAATGCTTCGGTGGTTCGAATCCACCAGCTCCCACCAAAAAGAAACGACACAGTGTGTCGTTTCTTTTTTTGTTGTTTTTGAAATCATATAAACTAAAAGTGGCTACCATTTTATTGGTAGCCACTTGTGTTTCTTTTATCAATCCTTGAGGAACCGAGCTTCCCAGGCGTACTCCATCATTTTGGCGAGTTCATCTTCGGTAAAGCCAAACGTGTTCTTCAGAATTTCGATTTCTTTTCCGAGATTGGTTCCGGAGGCCGTCATGTTATCGGAGTTCACTGTGACGCGAACCCCTGCATCAAACAGCTTCCGGATTGGATGTTCCGCAATGGACGGCACAACCTTTGTGTGGTAGTTACTGGTCACGCAGACTTCCAGCGTAACATTCTGGTCGATCAGTTCCTGCATCAGCTCCGCATCATGGATGGCTGCCACACCATGCCCGATCCGCTTCGTTCCAAAGGACAAAGCGGTGCGCATGCTTTCGGGTCCGGCAGCTTCACCGGCATGAATGGTCATGGGCAGATGATATGCCTGCACCTTATCGAACACCTTTTTAAAGTGTTCCGTCGGGAACAGCGACTCAGCACCGGCAATATCCACAGCGCAGACTACATCCCCCAGATACTGGCGTGCAACTTCCACGGTTTCAAGGTTGAGTGCCTCGTTGGTATCGCCTCTCATGCAGCACAAAATCAGTCCCACGCGAATCCCGGGATATGCCTGCATACCGCGTTTGGCACCCTGTACAGCGGCTTCCACAACCTCAGCCTGGGTAAGGCCCCCCTGTACGGAAAGCTGCGGAGCAAAGCGAATTTCGGCGTATTCTACGCCGGCTTTTGCCAGGTCTTCCACCAATTCAAAAGTGACGCGCTCCAGCGCATCGGCTTTTTGCAAGACCAGCAGCGGAAGGTCAAAACGTTCCAGATATTCTTCCAGTGTTTTGCAATTTTCCGGTACACGCATTTGGTTACGGACTTCTTCCCGGCTGTGCAGCGGCAAGTCAATCCCCTGCTCATTGGCCAACTCCCAGACCGTATCCGGACGCAAGGAGCCATCCAAATGCAGATGAAGTTCAATCAAACGGTTCATCGTTTTCTCCTTTTTAAGATGGTATTTTGCGTACCGCTTACTTATGTGCAGCCGCTTTCATTTGCTTTTTCTTCTTGTTATGCTCTACCAATGCACAATAGGCCGTGTAAGCAACCACGATAATCAGATACGGCATCAACTGAATGAACTGCAGCGGAATATTGGAGGACTGCAGATAGTTGGCCAGGCTCTGGCAGAAACCGAACAGCAGCGATGCCAACATGCCCACAACTGCGTTACCCGCAGCAATTGCCTGCGTTGCCAGGGCAATATAACCGCGGCCTGCAGTCATGCCCGAGGAGAACAGGCCCACATAACCCATGGACAGGAACGCGCCTGCCATGCCCGTCAGAATGCCGCTCAGGCTCAACGCAATATATTTGACCCGCTGTACATGGATACCAACCGATTCTGCTGCATCGGGAGACTCACCCACGGCGCGGATATGCATACCCAAACGGGTATACTTGAACATGTACCAGACCACGACCACCAGAATCAGCGCTGCATAGGTAAGGATATGATGCCCTGAAAGCACTGCACCAATCACCGGAATATCCTGAATGATCGGGATGTTAACGCTGGGCAGTTTCAGAGACGGCAGCGACGTGGAAGCGCCCTTCTCTCCTGTAATCAGATACAGTACAAAGATCGTACCGCCGGAAGCAAACGTATTCAGTGCAATACCGGAAATAATGGCATTGGAATGCAGCTTCAGAACAAAATAGGCAAGGATATTGCTGATGACAAAGCCTGCAAAAACCGCAGCCAAAAATCCCAGCCAGGCACTCTGGCTGAAAGCGCTGACCACCACGCCCACAAAAGCAGAGATCAGCATAGTACCTTCCAGTGCAATGTTGCTGGTACCGGAGCGAGAAGAAATCATAGCGCCCAACGTGGTAAGCAGCACCGGCGTGGCACTTCGGAACATTGCGAAGTAGAATTCCGGAAGGCTCAACGTATTGATAATTTCCTGAAACACATTCATAATTTACGCCTTCCCTCCCAGTGCCTTTTTGGCTTCCTGATGCTGTTTCCAGCCGGCCATAAACCGTTCGGCCGTAATGAACAGGATCAGGACTGCCTGAATAATAGAAACCAGTTCGTTCTGAACGTCCGAACGGCGGGACATCAAGTCCGCGCCCACTCGGATATATGCCAGGAAGAACGCGGCAAACGGAACCAGCTTGGGATTGTTTCCCGAGAGAATCGCAATGATAACGCCATCCCACGCGTAGGAAGGAGAATCCTGCCAGTTGAAGCGCTGGTACATGCCCATCTGCTCCACAGCGCCGCCCAAACCGGCCACAGCGCCGGCAATGACCTGGGTCAGAATGATAACCTTTGCGGTGTTGATGCCGGAATACTTGGCAAACTCCGGGTTGCTGCCCGAAATACGCACTTCATATCCAAATTTGGTTTTGAACATGAGAAGATACAGAAGTACCGTGACCGCAATGGCGATGAGATATCCCACATGGAAATTGGTGCCGCTGATGAGAACCGGCAGCGAAGCCGTGGTGGCGTATTTGAGAGAGGCAAAGGTGCCCGCTTCCCGGTCGGCCAGATACTTGGTAACCGTATAGATGCCCAGATAGAAAAAGACGTAGTTGAGCATCAGCGAAGTAACCAGTTCGTTGGCATGGAAATAGACTTTCAGCAATGCGGGAATGCTGCCGATGATACCGCCCACCAGAGCAGCTACCACCATGATTACAACGGGATGTACGCCGCCCGGCAAAGCAAGCTGAACAGCCATGGCAGCCGTTACCACACCGCCCGTATACAGGCAGGCATCGGCAATCATAGAGAAATTGCCCGACTTAAAGACCATGCCCAGGGCAAGGCCTGTAAAAATCAGCGGCACACTGCCCGCAAAGACATCAAAGAAATGACGCTTGGACTGCAGAGGACCCAGGAACAGATTATAGATTGCCGTCAAGGGCTCTTCGCTGACCGCAAAAATGATCACAACGGAGAGGGCGATGGCAATCGCAATGGCGCATGCCATGCGTACAACAGTAAATTTTTTATTCACAGTAGGCACCTTCGATCCTTTCCCTTGCATCTTCTTTAACACCCAGCATATACAGGCCCAGCTCATTCTCCGAGGTGTTCTTCACATCTTCGATATATCCCACGATTCTGCCTTCGTGCATAACCAGAATGGTATCGCTGAGCGAAAGCACCTCACTCAAATCTGCCGAGACAAGCAGAATAGCTTTCTGCTTCTGACGCATTTCCACGATCCGCTTACGGATAAATTCAATGGCACCTACGTCAATACCCCGGGTAGGCTGGTTCATGATCAGCAATTCGGGGTCATAGTCATATTCACGGCCAACAACCAGTTTCTGAACATTACCGCCGGAAAGTTCGGACACGCTCTGCTTGGTGTTGTCGTACTTCACCAGGAATTCATCCAGAATTCCTTTGGTAAAAGCAGTGACCTTTTTGCTGTCGATCAGACCGCCGGTTTTCAGCCGTTTGGTGTAATAGACCTTGGAAATCATATTATCTTCCAGCGACAGCTTGGGGGCCGTACCGTATTTCAAACGGTCTTCCGACACATGGGAGATTCCTGCCTCCTGCCGCTTCAGCACCGAAAGATTGGTCAGATCCTTTCCGTTCATCGTGACCTTGCCGCCCTGCGGTTTGAGAGTACCCACGATGGCTTCTACCAGTTCAGACTGACCGTTGCCGTCAATTCCTGCAATGCCCAGAATCTGGCCCTGCTTGATGGAGAAAGAAACATGATCCAAACGGGTCTTGCCGAAATGGTCCACGTAGTTCAGGTCTTTGACGGAAAAAACGGTCTTGCCGAAAGCGGCATCATCCTTCTCAATATCCAGGCTTACATCACGGCCCACCATCAGGCGGGAGATTTCCTGTTCACTGAGTTCCGACACATCATAGGTACCCATCGTCTTGCCGTCGCGCAAAATGGTCATACGGTTGCACAGCGCCTTGACCTCATTGAGTTTATGAGAGATAAAAATGATCGTGTGGCCGTTTTCCCGCAACAGTTTCAGCTGCTCAAACAATTCTTCCGTTTCCTGCGGAGTCAGAACCGCCGTGGGCTCGTCCAGAATCAGAATGTTTGCGCCGCGGTACAAAGCCTTGAGGATCTCCAGTTTCTGGCGCATCGCCAGAGAGATATCCTCCACCTTTTTCTGCGCATCCACCTTCAGATTGTACTTTTCCGACAGTTCCTTCGTGATCTGAACAGCCTTCTTGCGATCCACCTTGAAAAAGGCGCCGGTTTCCGCGCCCAGAATCAGGTTGTCCGCTACCGTCATGGACGGCACCTGCATGAAATGCTGGTGCACCATGCCCAGCCCTGCCGCAATTGCATCGCTGGAAGATGTAAAGTGAACTTCCTTGCCATCGACAAAGATCTGCCCCTCGGTAGGTTTCAGCATACCGAACAGCATTTTCATCAGCGTCGACTTACCGGCGCCGTTCTCCCCTACCAAGGCATGGATCTCACCTTTTTGGATCTCGAGATTGACGTTGTGATTCGCCACCACACCGCCCGGATATACCTTTGTGATATTCCGGGCTTCCAGGATAATCCCCTGCTCCATAACTTTTTGCCTTTCTCCTAAATACACACAAATCTCCTGTTCTTCACCGTACATGAAAACAGGAGATTTGCGCCGGAACTTGTTCCGTTTATCTGCTTACAACTTACTGGGCGCTGCTGATGATGCCGTCCAGCGTAGCCTCGTCCATACCGTAGGCACTATCCACCGTCACTTCACCAGCCAGGATCTTGTCCTTGGCATCGTTGACAGTGTTGCGGATATCCTCGGGAACCACCGTCTGGTAGATCTCGTTGTCCGCCAGACCGACGGCACCGTCCGCCAGGCCGAGGATCTCATACTCGCCGTAAGGCAGCTCACCGGCCAGGTCGCGCTCGATGGAGTTATACAGGCTGTCGCCTACGCCTTTGATGGCAGAAGAGATAATGTAGTTGGCTTCCGGCTGGCCTTCATATGCCAAAGCCTGGTCGGAGTCAACGCCGATGACGTACTTCTGGCTCTCGGCAGCTGCTTCGATAACGCCGACAGAAGCGGGGCCGGCGGCCACGAATACGCAGTCTGCACCGGAAGAGTATTGGGTCAGGGCCAGTTCCTTGGCCATAGCGGAGTCAACATAGGAACCAACGTAAGAAACCAGAACCTTGATGTCGGGATTGATGAACTGTGCACCCTCGATAAAGCCTACCGCAGAGTCATTGATGACGGCAGCGGTATCCTTGGCGCCAACAAAGCCGATGACGGCATCTTCATTGGCGTATTCCATATCGGAGGAGGTCACGCTGGCAGCCAGAACACCCGCCAGGAAGGCGGCTTCGTTCTGCTTGTAGCTCATGGAGTAGACATTGCTCAGATCGCCCAGCGTATAGTCTACATCGGTATCAAAAATGATGTACTTCTTGTCGGGGTATTCCTGCGCCACATTCTCCAGGATTTCCTTCATATCCCAGGTGCCGACGATGATGACATCCGCATCGGAATCGGAAGCGTCCAGCAGAGAACCTTCGAACTTGGTCTTATCGTTGCCCATTTCGATCATCTGGACTTCGACCTTATCGCCCATGTCGGCCTGCAGCTTTTCCATACCGGCCTGCGCAGAGTCGTTGAACGCCTTGTCGCCGAAAGAACCGGTCACCAGCAGCGAAACCTTGAGCTTATCGCCCGACTCGGTCTGAGCAGCTTCCGCCGTCTGTCCCTCTGCGCCGGAAGATGCCGCACTGTTGCTGGAGCAGCCAAACAGCATGGAGGCAGCCAGTACCGCTGCCAGCGTTCCACATACGATTTTCTTTTTCATTGTGTCAATTCTCCTTCTTATAAGTTGTACTTTTATTCAAATTTTCAAGGGTATGCAGATAGTTTTCTTTGGTCATCACCGGGCGGAATGCCTGTTTGATCTTCCAGGCTGCCGCACCGTTGTCGGCCAAAAGACCTTCGATCGTATCGGCAAAGTAGTAGGCCGGTACGCGGTAAGCCTGCTCTTCGTCAGCAGTTTTGAAGTCCTTGCCGTGGAGCGTTCCGCTGAAACCGGCCACACCGATTTCCACAGTAGGCCACATCATGGAGATATCGCCCATATCGCCGGAAGCAAAGCCGTGGGTTCCCTGTGCCACTTTGTCCGCTTCCATATAATCCAGAATATGCGTTTTGACAAACTCCGTCAGGTTTTCGTCCTGATGCAGCGGGAAATAGCCCGGTGTGTCCTGGATTTCCAGATCACAGTTGATGGCCAGTGCACCGGCCCGCAGGGCACGGTTGACCTTGGCATTGGTCTCAAGAATGGCATCCACCGTTTTGGCGCGCACGTACATTTCCAACTGGGTGCGGGCCGGAATGGTGTTGACGGTCTGACCGCCTTCCTGCATCACAAAGTGCACGCGGATGGCGTCCTCGGCGCGGAAAGTCTCCCGCAGGAAGTTAATGCCCGTCATCGCCAGATTGGCTGCATTCAGCGCGTTGATACCGCCTTCCGGATTTGCACCTGCATGCGTTGCCTTGCCATAGAAGATGGCGCGTTTCTGGATAAAACCGTTGAGGCTGGCGCCGATTTCAGCATGGTACCGGTCCATATCCAGGCCCATGGCATGGCAGGACAGCATAATATCAATATCATCAAAAACGCCGGTAGCGATCATTTCCTGCTTACCGGAGGGATGATGCAGCTTGCCTTCGGCAATCAGCTGCTTGCGATAATCCATATCGCAGAATTCCTCGCCGGGGGTAACAAGCAATGTCACTTTGCCGCACAGGTCTTTCATCATGTCCGAGCGCTTGATGGCCAGGAACAGGCTTAGCATCACACCGATTTGTGCGTAGTGGCCGCAGGTATGTGCTGCGTTATCGACCGGGTTGGCACAGGGGTGCCCCAAGGTGGGCACCGCATCGAATTCCGCAATAAGACCAATATTCGGTCCCGGTTTGCCGGAATCAAGGCAGGCCACAATACCGGTATAGGCTACATCGCGGTGGGGAATGCCATTGGCATCCAAATGCGCAATGACCTTTTTTCTCGTTTCGAACTCCTTGAAGCCCAGTTCCGGATGTTGATAGATATCCTCGCTCATGGCGATGATTTCCGGCAAAATCCCGGCCAGTGCTTCATGCACGCGTTCCATCTGGTTTACTTCCTTCTTTCGCTTGCAAGACAACCGGTCCGCTATATTACGGAGGGACACAAATATTCCCTGATAATACAAGGCTGTTGTCGCGCAATATGTGTAAAAGTCATACTTTTTCCACTTTTTTACGTGGATTATTTTCTATTTATCATAATAAATTCCCACGGGACTTGTCAAGGGTATGACATAAGAATCCCCATTTTGCTGAATTTTGTCGGGATGTTGCTTTTCTGATATGAACCTTTTGCTATTTGAGAAAAACGGTGTCAAATACTGCAACACGTATTTCCTTACCTATCCATAAGCAGGCCGGTACCGCATCGCAAGCAAAACGCGTAAACGCACACTGTTTCCCTGGTTTTTATGTTCCGGAATTATTGGAAACAGACTCGGCCAAAACCAGAACATCCCCGGGAAGAAGGACGGTACTCCCGGTAGGAATAATGGTTTCCATACCGCGTTTGACCAGAATCACAAGCTGCCCGTTCGGCAGGGAAACCTGGGAAAGGCTGCGGTTTGCCCAACGGCTGCCGCGTTCCACACCGACTTCATGCAAAAACAGATTTTCGCGGTCTTCAAAAGGATGTGCCGCAAACACCAGCAAATCCCCTGCCAGCACTCTGGTATTACCGTCAGGAACGATGGTTCTTTCCTCTCTTACGATCATGGCGACCATCAGCTCCGGCGGGAGCGGCAATTTCCGCAGTTCCTTTCCGCACCAGGGATACTGGTCATTCACATGGATTTTGATGAAATCCACATTGGTTTCTTCCTGATAGTCGCTGAAAGTTTTGGCAACATCCGCATTTTCGTCAATCATGGAGAAGAACGCTGCCGCCTTGGGCAGCAGCGTGCCCTGCAAGGCCATCGATAACAGTACAATGCAAAAGACAAGGTTATAGAGGTTATACCGGGTTTGCACTCCGCTGAGTACCGCCGCAATAGCAAATACAATGGAAGAGGCCCCTCGCAGTCCGGCCCAGGAAATCAGGCCGATTTGATTCCATGGCGCACGGAAAGGCAGTAACAACACGGCCGTAACCGCCGGGCGCGCCACGAAAGTGAGGAACAGCGTGATGCAGACAGCCGGAATCAACACCGCCGGAAGCTGCGCAGGCGTAACCAGTAACCCCAGCAGGAAGAAAACGATCACCTGCGATACATCCGTGAGCACATCAAAAAAGTGAACCAGATAGCGTTTTTGAGAGATTTGGGTGTTGCCCAGCCAGATGCCGCACAAATACACGCTGAGATACCCATTGCCGCCCAGAACGGAGGGCAGTGCATACGCCAGCAGCATAGCGGCAAACAGCAAAACCGTTCGATTCTGCTGTGACCCCAAAAGACTTTGCCGCATCAACCAGACAGTAACCGCCCCGACCAGAACGCCGCCCAGAATTCCCAGGAAGATTTGTTGGAAAAGTATCTGCGGTATGGACACACTACGCCCGGCCATCAAGGACAGGGTAACGGTGGTAAGCATATAAGACATGGGGTCGTTGGAACCGGACTCCACTTCCAGCAAAGAGTCGGTATGATATTTCAATCCCAGCTTACTGGTACGCAGAATGTTGAATACGGACGCCGCATCCGTGGAGGAAATCACCGAACCGATCAGCATACTTTCCAGCCAGGGCAAACGAAAGCACAAGTGCACAAAAGCAGCCACCGTACCGGCTGTGCCAGCCACCCCCAAGGTGGAAAGAATCACCGAGCGCGTAAGAACAGGACGTGCCACCCGCAAATTGGTGCCAAACCCGCCGTAAAACATAATAAAGATCAGGCTGACCAGGCAGATATCATCTGCAAATTCATAGTCATTGAATGCAATGCGGAGAACGCCGTTTTCCCCGAAAAAAATTCCCAGCACAATAAAGATCAGCATAGAGGGAACAGGGATTTTTTCCAGAAAGCGACTGATCAGGATACAGATCAGAATTACCGAACCAGCAAGCAAAACAGCTTCGTTCAAAAACGGCACCTCCCTTATCGTATTAAAAAAATCGCGCTGCGATATCATAAACCGGTAACGCAACGCGATATAAAAAGCAATGCGGCTAACAGGACTTGAACCTGCACGTCTTGGACACTGGACCCTAAAACCAGCGCGTCTGCCAATTCCGCCATAGCCGCACAATAATCCCCCTCTGATTTGTGCGGCGAGGGGGCGCCGAGGCTGTCACAATGTCACAGCCATTTGTATGGAATATATTTTAAGTGTAACAACTTTGGGTGGCTTTGTCAATGGCAGGTCATTGAGGGATCACACCATTTTCGTCCACCTCAACCGGGTCCGCATAAACGGCATAACGGCGATCGGTATGGGTCAGAATTCCAAAGGGATAGCAGGTGTACAGGATGCAGCTTGGCTCCGTTGCCCCCCATCGGACTTTGTCGATGTCTGTTTCGTAGATCACCTGTGTTTCGGTGATCTCGTAGACAAAATCGCCCCAATCCGTTTGCAAATGAATGCGTGCACCAACTTCTGCGGAACCAAGGTCCGCAAAATACGTACCGGTATGAGCGCCGACAAACACCGTGCCGTTCTCGCCGGGCAGTACGCAGCCATTCTCTGCATGGCAACCGGCCCCAGCATCGAACTGTGTATTGCTGTCTCCCCAGTAAAGATCACAATCTATCTCCGTTCCCTCTACCCAAACCGTGCCCAGCTTATCACCATACTGCACATTTTCGCGGGCGGCAGCAGCGTCTTCTATCTGCTGTTGACGCAAAGCAGCTTCCTCCGCCTTACGCTGCTCTTTCGCTTTTTGCGCCGCCTCACTGGCGGCACACTCAGCTTCCGCTTGCGCAGCTGCTTTCGAAGCGGCGGCAGCTTCCGCGGCTGCGCGTTCAGCTTCGGCACGCTGCCGGGCTGTATAGCTTGCGTTTATAATCAGTGCAACACTCACCGCAGCGCTGACAAATACAGCAGCCGCACAGCCTGCAAGGCACCGACGCATTTTTTTACGGGAAACAGGTTGCATCTTTTTCCACTCACTCATGCAAAGCAGCCAAGTACGCAGCCGGGCCGCTCTCGTAAAGATCACCGCCGTGCGGGTCCAGCAAGACCGTCAACGGAAAGTCCTTGACCACCAGCCGACGCACCGCTTCGCAGCCCAGATCAGGCCATGCAATGATTTCGCAGCTTTGCACGCTGCGTGCCATCAAAGCACCGGCTCCTCCGATTGCAGCCAGATAGACGGCACCGTTTTTTACAACGGACTCCTTCACAGCCTGGCTGCGTTTTCCCTTACCGATCATACAGGCAAGCCCCAGATCCAAAAGCCGCGGTGTATAAGCATCCATACGGCCAGAAGTTGTGGGACCTGCAGCACCGATGGCACAGCCCGGACGTTCCGGTGTGGGCCCCACATAGTAGACCGCAGCACCTTCCATGGAAAACGGAAGTTTCTTTCCCGCATCAAGCAATTCCATCATCCGGGCATGGGCGGCATCCCGGGCTGTATATACCACCCCGGAGAGCAGGACCGTATCCCCTGCGCGCAGCGGTGCCAGATCGGATTTTTTCAGTGGAGTCTGTAATGTATACTGCATCAAAATCCTCCCTGTTCCCGCGCACGGCGGCGCATTTCCTTGTACTCCTCGTGGTGACGGTTGACAAATTCATATTCCTTGTCGTTGATGCCGTCCGCACCTCTGCCGCCATCCAGCGGGATGTCGATGTTACGGCGGGTCGGGCGCTTGTTCTCCCCCACCCCGTCCAGCGAAATATCAATAGAACGGTTTGCCATACTTTTACACCTCCCGGCTGGCGCGGCGTGTCACATGGCAGCTCATGTTCACTGCCACCGGCAGGCAAGCCACATGGGTAGGCCGCTGTTCAATGGAAACCCCCAGGCAGGTGGTGGCACCGCCGAAGCCCTGGGGACCGAACCCGGTGGCATTGATGGCGTCCAGCAATTCTTTTTCCAGTTCAGCATAATACGGATCAGCATTGGGCTGATCCAGCGGGCGAAGCAGGGCTTTTTTTGCCAATGCAGCGCAGTGGTCAAAGCTGCCCCCGATGCCGATGCCCAACACAATAGGCGGGCAGGGATTGGCCCCCGCCTGCCGCACGGTATCCAGCACAAAGTCCTTGACTCCCTGCACACCGTCGGCCGGTTTGAGCATTGCCAGACGGCTCATATTCTCGCTGCCGGCACCTTTAGGGGCCACGGTAATCTTGCAGCCGGTGCCCGGCACCAGATGTACCGTGAGAAATGCCGGGGTATTGTCCCCCGTATTGACCCGCTGCAACGGGTCTGCGGTGATGGATTTGCGCAGATAGGCTTTTTCATACCCACGGCGTACGCCCTCATCCACAGCAGCATTCAGATCCCCGTTGATATGCACATCCTGCCCCAGTTCCAGAAAAACGCAGGCCATGCCGGTGTCCTGGCAGATGGGCAGTTCCTGATCCGCCGCCACGCAGAGATTTTGCTGCAAAAGCTGCAATGTCTGCTTGGCCAACGGCCAGGGTTCCTGTGCTTCCGCCTTATCCAATGCTGCCTTTACATCGGTCGGCAGTGTGGTATTTGCTTCTATGCAGAGTGCTTCCACTGCATCCCGGATGCAATCAACACTCAGTTCCCGAATGTTGCTCATACGCGTGCCACTCCGCTTTCCCGGGCAGCCTGGGCTACCGCTGCCGCAACAGCTTCCGGCACACGGGGATCAAAGGCTTTGGGCAGAATATTTTCCTCATTGAGTTCTTCGTCCGGAATCAACCCGGCAATAGCCTTGGCAGCCGCCATCTTCATGGCAGGATTGATATCCCGTGCCCGCACCGACAAAGCACCTTTGAAGATACCGGGGAACGCCAGAACATTATTGACCTGATTGGGGAAGTCCGAACGGCCGGTACCGATGACCCGTACCCCCGCTGCCTTGGCAGCATCGGGCATGATCTCCGGCGTAGGATTGGCCATAGCGAAGACAACCGCATCCGGCGCCATGGTCGCGGCCAGTTCCGGCGTAAGGGCACCGGCAATAGACGTACCGATAAACACATCCGCACCACGGATGGCTTCCGCCAGACCGCCCGTCAGTTTTTCGGGATTGGTTTCCTCCGCCAGTTTTTCTTTGTGTCCTGCCAGCCCCTGCGGACGACCGGGCACCAGAATGCCGTGTTCATCCACAGCAATGATATGCTTGGCACCAGCCACCTGCAGCATGTGGATAATGGCCGTGCCGGCGGCGCCGGGGCCGTTCTGCACGATCCGCACATCCTCGATACGCTTGCCCACCACTTTCAGGGCATTGAGCACGCCTGCCAGCACAATGATGGCGGTGCCGTGCTGATCATCATGGAAAACGGGAATTTCCAGATCCCGCTCCAGTTCAGTCTCAATCTCAAAGCATTCAGGGCTGCGGATATCTTCCAGATTGATGCCGCCAAACGTGGGCGCAATAGCCTTGACCGCGGCAATGACTTCTTCCTTGGTTTTGGCATTCAGGCAGATGGGAAATGCATCCACACCGCCAAACTCCTTGAACAGCGCACACTTGCCTTCCATGACAGGAAGTCCGGCTTCGGGGCCAATATTGCCCAGACCCAACACCGCTGTGCCGTTTGTTACAACTGCCACCGTGCGCCCCTTGAGCGTGTAGGTGTAAACATCATCGGGGTTGGCCACGATCTTACGGCAGGGTTCGGCAACACCCGGCGTATAGGCTGTGGACAGGGCATCCTTGTCTTTGCAGGGTACCAGGCTCTGCACGGTCAGTTTACCGGGGCCTTTTGCGTGCAGTTCCAGCGCAGCTTGATTGTAATCCATAAGTTTTCCTCTTTCCCTTAGTTTTGCGTATGTGTACACGGTGCGTAATCGGGTTCCAGTTTAATCACACAGAAATGGTCCGGCCATTTCTGCTGGGTGGCTGTGCGCAGTGCCGCAACCAGTTTGGCGCCGCGGCGCTGCTTGTCGGCCAGGTATTCCGCCGGCACCGCACAGTCGAAAATCACATTGGTGTGGGACGGTCCCGGCGCAATGCGCAGGTCATGGACGTTGGCCTTGGGTTCCAGCTGTGCCACTTCCTCCTGCAGGAAACTGCGGATTTCCTCTACGTGGGCATTTCCCGTCACGATCGGGTCATAATGGATCGTTGCGATCATACCGTCCTGAATCAGCAGGTCTTTCTCAATGGTGTCAATGACATCGTGGCTTTGCATTACATCGCCTTTGGCATCCATTTCGATATGGAAGCTTACAAGGCGGTTGCCGGGGCCATAATCGTGAATCATCAGATCATGGACGCCCAGTACGCCGGGGTAGCTCAACGCTTTCTGTTCAATATGTTCTACCAGTTCCGGGTCCGGTGCCGCGCCCAGGATCGGGTCAATGGTGTCCCGCACCAGCTGAATGCCGCTGTACAGAATGAAGGCCGCCACGCCCAGGCCCATGATACCGTCCAGGCGATCGATACCCGTCACAAAGGTCAGCACAGCCGCCACCAGAACCGTGGCGGTGGTGATCACATCGTTGCGGGCGTCGGCGGAGGTGGCCAACAGTGTATCGGATTGGATGGTCTGGCCGATTTTTCGGTTGAGGACGCTCATCCAGAGTTTGACCAGGATGGAAGCAATCAGAACCGCCACCGTCAGCCAGCCGAACTGAACCGGCGTGGGATGCAGCACCTTACCGAAGCTTTCTTTGAGCAGTTCCACGCCAATGACCAGAATCATGACCGACACAGCCAGACCGGCCAAATATTCATACCGGGCATGACCGTATGGATGTTCCGAGTCCGCCGGGCGTGAACCCAGTTTGAATCCCGCCAGACTGACAATGTTGGAACTGGCGTCCGACAGGTTGTTCATACCGTCGGCGGTGATGGAAACACTGCCCGCCAGGGTACCAACAAGTGTTTTGCCCGCAAACAAAAGCAGGTTGCACACCACGCTGACGATGCACGCCAGATTGCCGTAAGCGGTGCGCACCGCGCGGTTTGCAGTATTTTCATGATTTTTGATGAAAGTACGGATCAGCAAATCTACCAACCCGTTCTCCCCCTTTCACAAAACGGCGGACTCAACAAGTCCGCCGTTGCTTAGATTCTTCAGATTTAATAGCGCTTAGTCACGCACAATGCAGGCATCACGCTCGGGGCCGACCGAGATGTACTTGATCTTGCAGCCCACCAGTTCTTCCAGACGCTTGACGTAGTTCTGGGTCTCTGCCGGCAGATCCTCGAACTTGCGAACGCCGGTGATATCGCAGTGCCAGCCGGGCATCTTTTCCACAACAGGCTGTGCGTCATCCAGCGTTTTGCCCATGGGGAACCGGGTGGTCAGGCTGCCGTCAGACAGACGGTACTGCGCCACTACGGGGATT
>NZ_JACJKP010000410.1 GCF_016901605.1 Gemmiger formicilis | reverse complement strand
GCTGATTGCCGCCGGAAAGGCTGGAAATCATATCATCCGGACCCATGCATTTGGTATGCATGATCTTGATCTCTTTATTAGTGGCCTTGACCATCTTAGGGGTGGACAGCGCCATGCCGTTCTTGTACTGGTTCAGGTTGGCAATGGTCGTATTGAACGTCAAATCGCATTTCAGGAACAAACCGTTTGCCTTGCGTTCCTCGGTAATCAGTGCAAATCCGTGCTCAATGGCTTCGTGTGCATCGTTGAAGTTCATCAAACGGTTGCGGAAATACACGCGTCCTGCTGCACGTGTACGTACACCGAAGATCGTTTCCAACAGTTCGGTACGGCCGGCACCAACCAGACCATATAGGCCGAAAATCTCGCCCTCGCGAACATCAAAGGTGATGTCCTGCAGATGGGGGGCATACTTCGTGGAAAGATGCTGTACCGACAGAATCGGCTCACCGGGGGTATTATCCACAGGAGGGAAGCGGCTTTCCAAGGAACGGCCGACCATGGCGGCAATCAGC
>NZ_JACJKP010000409.1 GCF_016901605.1 Gemmiger formicilis | reverse complement strand
GCGCCGCGCGGCAACCGTTCATATTCAAGCAGAAGATTTCCGGAATCCGTTGGAACGGTTGGAAATTTATGAATGTCTGTCTCATCCGGTGGCGGAGCTACTGTATGAGCAGTATGGGCAGGATGCATTGTTTCTGGCAGAGGCTTTTCGTAATCGGCCTGCATCGGCTATACGCGTCAACACACTGCAAACAACCGACGAAACGTTGGCGAACGCATTGCGGGCAGAAGGACATGCTGTATGTCCGGGTCCGTGGCCGCATGCACTGCTGGTGGACTTTATGGGGTCTCCTGCAACGGGAAAATCTTTTTCGCAGGGGGACTATCATGTACAGGGGCTTGCCAGCCAGTTTGCAGCTCTGTGCGTACAGGCAAAGCCGGGGGATAAGGTGCTGGATCTTTGCGCGGCGCCGGGCGGCAAAAGTCTGACCATGGCGCAGCAGATGCAAAACACCGGAAGTCTTGTCAGTGGAGAAGTGGTCCCTGGACGGGTACACCTGATAGAAAAGGCTTTTC
>NZ_JACJKP010000408.1 GCF_016901605.1 Gemmiger formicilis | reverse complement strand
TGTGCTGCAGGGCGACGCCCGCACCGAAATCCGGGACCTTTGTTATGATTCCCGGGCCGTAACGCCGGGAGCCTTGTTCGTTTGCCTGCCCGGGTTGCACACCGACGGCCACAACTATGCTTTACAGGCTGCGGCAGCAGGGGCAGCGGGCATCGTATGCGAGCGGTTACCCGACGGTTTGCCGCAAGACCTGCCGGTAGTGCAGGTGACCCACAGCCGCCGGGCATTGGCCCAGCTGGCCATACAGCTATACGGTGCCCCGGCCCGGCAGATGACCATGATCGGCATTACCGGTACAAAGGGCAAAACCACCACCGCCCACCTGATTGCCGCAGTGCTGGAAGCCGCCGGGCGCAAGGTAGGGTTGATCGGCACCAACGGCGTCAGCTGGCCGGGATATCGCCACACCCTGCAGCACACCACCCCCGAAAGCTGTGACCTGCAGCGGCTTTTGCGGCAGATGGTCGATGCCGGGTGTGATGCCTGCGTGATGGAAGTATCCAGTCTGGGGCTGAAGATGG
>NZ_JACJKP010000407.1 GCF_016901605.1 Gemmiger formicilis | reverse complement strand
CTGGGCGGCGGCTGTGCCAATTGCCACGCGCTGGAGGACGCGGCCAAAGCGGCCCTGGGAGAACTGGGGCTGCCCCAGGAGGTAGGCCATATCACCGATTTTGCCCAGATCGCGGCTTGCGGTGTGCTGCAGACCCCAGCGCTGATGGTGGATGGTCAGGTGGTATCCAGCGGCCGGGTACTGACGAAAGAGGAAGCCAAGGCTCTGATTGAGAAAGCGCGGGCCCAGGCATGAGCGGCAAACCGAAAGTAGCCTTTATCTGCGTGCACAACTCCTGCCGCAGCCAGATCGCGGAGGCACTGGGGCGCCTGCTGGCCGCCGATACGTTCGAGAGCTATTCCGCCGGTACCGAGACCAAACCCGCCATTAACCCCGACGCCGTGCGTCTGGTAAAGGCCCGGTACGGCGTGGATATGGCCGCCGCCCAGCGCAGCAAACTGCTGGCGGAACTGCCGCCGGTGGATGTGGTCATTACCATGGGCTGCAACGTACAGTGCCCCATGCTGACCTGTACCCGGCGGGAGGACTGG
>NZ_JACJKP010000406.1 GCF_016901605.1 Gemmiger formicilis | reverse complement strand
GACACCTGCCGAGGCCCGCACACTGCTGCAGCCTGTGATGGAAGGCGTAGCATTGCTGCACAAGTCAGGCTTGATTCATCGCGGCATCTGCCCGGACAATATTCTTTTGCCCATTGATGGTACGGCGCGGCTGACCGGCTACGGTACACTGGCCCTGCGTACCGGCGGCAGTGAGCTGAAGAGCCAGCTGTATCCGGGGTACGCAGCGCCGGAACAGTATTCGGCCGCAGAATTCAGCGGTCGGTATACCGATGTGTATGCGTTGGCGGCGGTGTGCTATAAACTTGTCACCGGTCAGACGCCGGTGGCAGCGCCACAACGCAAGGTGAAGGACAGTCTGGAATCGGCCCATAGCCTGGAAGCCGGGGTCCCGACCTGGTTCTCTCAGGTTTTGGCCTGTGCTTTGCGTCTGGATCCGGCCCGCCGTATGCAGACGGTACCGGAACTGATGAGTGCGCTGACGGACCCGAATGTGGCCAACGCCATGTTCGAGCGCGGAGACAACCAGATCAGTACCCGTAAAATTATGGGC
>NZ_JACJKP010000405.1 GCF_016901605.1 Gemmiger formicilis | reverse complement strand
TACTTAAATTCGAAGTGGGTAGTCAACAGGCCGCCCTTTACGTCATCGGCAGGGTGCTGGATGGCGCAGAAGTCATAAATATCGAAAGTGTCCGGCACAACGACCATGCCGCCCGGGTGCTGACCGGTGGTACGCTTGACGCCGGTGCAGCCGATAACCAGACGGTTTTCCTCGGCACGGTTGACCGTCTTGCCCCGCTCTTCCAGGTACTTCTTGACGTAGCCGTAAGCGGTTTTATCCTGCAGACCGGATACCGTACCGGCTTTGAACACGTTTTCCTTGCCGAAGAGTTCCTCGGTATAGCGGTGCACATGGGACTGGTACATACCCGAGAAGTTCAGGTCGATATCCGGTTCCTTGTCACCGTAAAATCCCAGGAAGGTTTCAAAGGGAATGTCGTGACCTTCCACGATCATGGGATGACCGCAGACCGGGCATTTTTTATCCGGCAGGTCGAATCCGTCAAAGTGAATGCCGTCATCGATCCACTCACTGTGTTTGCACTCCGGGCACAGATAATGGGGCGGCATGG
>NZ_JACJKP010000404.1 GCF_016901605.1 Gemmiger formicilis | reverse complement strand
GGCCGGCGCCCAGATGGTCCATCAGGGAATGATAGTTCTTACGAACGATGACAGACACATTATCGATACCGGCATTGACCATGCTGGACAGGGTAAAGTCGATCAAACGGTAACGGCCGCCGAACGGGATGGAGGCCATCGAGCGCTCCGCCACCAGTTCGGGAACAAGATTATCATAGGTGTTGGCGAAAATCACGCCAAGAGCGTTGACATTGCTTTTTACCATTGTTCCTCACCATCCTTTACATCGCTGAAAACCATTGCCTTGGGGCCGACAGTCGCGCCCTTACCGATCACGACGCCGGAACCTACGGTAGCCACATCACCGGGTTCGGCGATATTCAGGCCGCCCTCGGGCATTGCGCCTACGGTAGCGCCTTCTTCGATCGTGACATTCTCAGCCACGATGCAGTGCTTGACGCTGGCGCCGGCCTTAATGATCGTGCCGCCCATCACGACGGCAGCTTCTACCGTAGCACCCTTTTCGACGGTAACGCCGGGGAACAGGATGGAGTTGTTGACGGTACCATTGACTTT
>NZ_JACJKP010000403.1 GCF_016901605.1 Gemmiger formicilis | reverse complement strand
CTGGTGCTGCGCCAAAATATGCCGGTATGCGGTGCAAAATTGAATCATCAACTCCTTCTTGGAGTCGTGTGCCACCAGGGCAATTATCATAACGCTACACCATCCTTCAAAACATTAAAAGGTAAGCGGGACTCGCTGCCCGCATAGACGCTTTGCCATTGCTTGTCCAGCCACCACGGCAGGGTCGCCGGGGGCGGGAACGGTGCCCTGTGCCCCCGCCAGCTGCAATTCGCGGCTTTCCGGGATAACGGCCAGCAGCTGGGCACCCACCGTGTCGATGCATTCATCCAGATCAAAAACCGCCGCACGTTTGCCGAAACTCTCCCGCGTGACGCGGTTCATCACCAGCCGTACGGCACTTTGGGGGCGTCCGCCGCTCAACAGGCGGTCAGCTACAATTTTGCCGTCCCGCAAAGCTACCGGGTCCGGGGTCAGCACCAGCAGCGCTTTGTCCGCCACTGCGGCCGCCGCGGTAAAGGGAGCCCCCATACCGGCAGCGGTGTCCAACAGCACAAAATCAAAATACGGGCGCATGGCCATCAGCAG
>NZ_JACJKP010000402.1 GCF_016901605.1 Gemmiger formicilis | reverse complement strand
TGGCGCTGGATGCCGTAGCGGCGGTGTTGGGATCGGTGTGTACCAGAGCTTTCGGCGTGCGGCTGTCCCGTTTGTCCATCCAGCGTTCCACGGCCTTCTGGGCATAAGTCACGATCATGATCAGGAGCAGCAGCACAACGGCCATGGCCGAGGCAAGACCAACCTTCTGGTCGGTATGGGCCAGCTTGTCCATAATGACGAAGTAGGTGGAGGTACCGAAGCCGCCGCCGGTGACAACGTAGGGCATTTCGAAGGCGGACAGGGCACCGGAAACCGAGATGATCAGGTTGAGCACCACAATGGTGCGGATGGACGGCAGGATAATATCCTTGAAGCGATGCCAGGCGTTGGCGCCGTCAATGTCGGCAGCCTCGTAGAGGGTGGAGTCCACCGAGGCGATGGCACCGATGAACATGACGATGTTGGTACCGATGTACTTCCAGATGGAGCAGGCCACCAGCACAATGTTGTTGATGGATTCGTCCCGCAGCCAGTAAGGCAGGGACTCGATGTCGAAGCCTACCCAGCTGAGCAGGGTATCCAGCA
>NZ_JACJKP010000401.1 GCF_016901605.1 Gemmiger formicilis | reverse complement strand
GACCCGCACCATCTGTCTGTGCTGCGTTTGATCCAGATGGTTACCGAAAATGCCCATAAGAACGGCATTTGGGTGGGTATCTGCGGTGAGTTGGGCGCCGACCTGACCCTGACCGAAACCTTCCTGGCCATTGGCGTGGATGAACTTTCGGTCACGCCGCGTTCGGTGCTGCCCCTGCGTAATGCGGTCCGCATGACCGACACGCGTGAAACGGCACCCCGTATTCTGGCGGATCTGGCCGAAGATTACACGGCCCGCTGATACCAGCCGTCGGTTGCCAATACCATAAGATACCAAAAGCGGCAGGCGCAAGCCTGCCGCTTTTTTGTGGCAGAAAAAACGGACTCGGAAACCCGAGTCCGTTTTTGACGTTTGCCTTATTCGTCCAGCTCAAAATCACCGGGCAGCAGCCGTTCCATATCGGCGGCCGGGTCGGCAATCAGGCGTTTGGACTGGTTCAGAATGGCCTTTTCCAGGGTGTTGCGGGCCATGCGTCCGTTGCCGTTGGTGGCGGCATTCTCAGCCTGTTTCCGGTCAAACCAGGTGGTCAGGG
>NZ_JACJKP010000041.1 GCF_016901605.1 Gemmiger formicilis | reverse complement strand
TCGTCCAGTGTATGATGCGTTGCATCCAGCACCGCGTGGAGGGTACGCGGCAGCGCATCTACCGCAAAACGGAACACCGCACGTCCGTCCATGCGGATGGGACCGCAGGGCGGTGTTTCAATAGCCATATCGCCCCGGGCGCCAAGATCCACGGCAAACTCTGCGTCTTCCGCCAATTCAAAAATTGCTGCGCCGGCCCCGTCGCCAAACAACACACAGGTATTGCGGTCGGTCATATCCATCAGACGGGAAAGCTGCTCGCAGCCGACCACCAGCGCATAACGGCGGGCATCCTGCGGCCGGGTAGCCAGCAGTCCGCGCGCCACCGCAGCGCCATAGATAAACCCAGAGCATGCCGCATTCACATCCAGCACCGGGATATCCTGCGCCAGGCCCAGTTCCTTCTGCACCAGGCAGGCGGTGCTGGGCGTTGCATAAGCACCCGAAAGCGTAGCGCAAACACAGCAGCCGATCTGTTCCGGCTGCAGGCCGCTGCGTTCCAGCGCCTGACGCGCTGCCGCAACAGCCAGCGTGGCCGCCGTCTGCCCTTCCTCACAAAAATGGCGCTGGCGAATGCCGGTGCGGGTTGTGATCCATTCGTCGCTGGTGTCTACCAGCTTGCTCAAATCATCGTTGGTTACCACACGGCCGGGCAGCGCCCCGCCGGTGGCAATCAGCTGCAAACCTTCCATAAGTTCCCTCGATCTATCGTGTGTCACAGGCCGATCTGCCGGTACTTTTTGTAACGCTGATCGGCCAATGCCTTGCCATTCATCTTGCACAACTGGGTAAGATGCCGTTCCAGTGCCGCATCTAACGATGCAAACAGCTGCTTGTGGTCCCGCTGCGCACCGCCCAGCGGTTCGGGGATGACTTCCTCCACGACGCCGTCCGCCAGTAGATCCTGGGCGGTCAGTTTCATGATGTCACAGGCTTCCCCGCTGCGGCTGGAATCTTTCCACAAAATACTGGCGAACCCTTCGGGGCTGAGCACCGAATAGACGGCGTTTTCCAGCATCAGAATCCGGTTGGCCACACCGATGCCCAAAGCACCGCCGCTGCTGCCTTCCCCGGTCACCACCGAGATAATGGGCACTGTCAGGCCGCTCATCTCGGCCAGATTGCGGGCGATGGCTTCGCCCTGTCCCCGTTCCTCGGCCTCTTTACCGGGGTATGCGCCCGGAGTATCGATGAAAGTGATGATGGGGCGGCCAAACTTTTCTGCCTGTTTCATCAGGCGCAGCGCCTTGCGGTAGCCGTCCGGTTCCGGCATGCCGAACCGGAAACGCATATTTTCTTCCAGGGTAGAGCCCTTGCGGTGCCCCAATACAGTGACCGGAATGCCCTTGTACCGGGCAATACCGCCGAAAATGCTCTGGTCATCGCTGCACTGACGGTCGCCCCGCTGTTCAAAGAAATCCGTAAACAGTTCACGGATGTATTCATCTACACGGGGACGGCCCTGGTGACGTGCCAGAAAGACCCGGTCCGCCGATGTCAGATTCCGGCACTGTTCCAGCAGCGCAGTCCGCCGTGCTTCCAGTTCTTCCAGCGATTCGCAATCTTCCCGAACCGTCGGTTCCTCGCCCAGCAGCTGCTTTTCCGCATCGTCTTCCGGTACAGGATTCCGCAACGCGTCGATGCGTTGGTCCAGAGATTCGACCTCTTTGAGAATATCTTTGATCATGCGCCGCGCTTCCTTCCTTGCGTATGCAGCTTGAGAAGCTGCGTGAGGGTCTGCTTCATTTCACCGCGAGGCACGACCTGATCCACAAACCCATGTTCCAGCAGATATTCCGCCCGCTGGAATCCCTTAGGCAGTTTTTCACCGATGGTCTGTTCGATAACGCGAGGCCCCGCAAACCCGATCAGTGCATCCGGTTCAGCCAGCGTAATGTCGCCCAAGCTTGCAAAACTGGCGGTAACACCGCCGGTGGTGGGATGGGTCAGATAGCTGATGTACAAGCCGCCTTTTGCCTGAAAGCGCTGAATAGCGGCGCTGGTCTTGGCCATCTGCATCAGACTGAAAATTCCTTCCTGCATACGGGCGCCGCCGCTTGCGGAGAAAATAATCAGCGGCAGGTGTTTATTGGTGGCGTACTCCACCGCACGGGTGATTTTTTCCCCCACAGCCGTGCCCATACTGCCCATAAAAAACCGGCTGTCCAGCACGGCGACCACTACAGGTACACCGCTGATTTTTCCGTAAGCCGTTACCACGGCATCGCTCAGGCCGGTTTTGGCACGCTGCTTTTCCAGCTTTTCCTCATAGCCGGGGAATGCCAGCACATTCTTTCCCTCCAGTTCGCCGTCCAGTTCCCGGAAGGTACCGTGATCCAGCACCATGCTCAAACGATAATATCCGCCCACCGGGTGATGATAGCCGCAGTTGGGGCAAACATACAATGTGCTGTCCCAGGTCTGACGGGTAGCGCGGCGCTCACACTTTTTGCAGGTGAAAAAATCCGGCGCGCGCCAACGGGGGTTATCGGTACCGGCTTCCCGCCGGGCTTTGAGCTGAAACGCCCGTTCCCGGGGGGTGAGGGCAAAAATCTTGCCGACATTCATGCGTGGAGTCCTCCTCTCCTTTGATTTGCCGCCAATCAGGCGTTCTGGGTCAGGTAGTTGAAGATATCGCCAACGGTCTTCATATTGCCCAGTTCCTCATCAGGGATGGCGGTACCGAACTTTTCTTCCAGCGCCATATTCAGTTCCACGGCGTCCAGGCTGTCGGCGTTCAGGTCGTCTGCCAGGCTGGCTTCCATGGTGATGGCGTCGGCATCGGCGTTCAGGGTTTCAACGATTACGTTCTTCAGTTCTTCGAAAGTCATGGGAATACGCTCCTTATGATTTGATATCAGTTTGTTCTGTCTGTAATTTTATCTAAATTTATTTAGCTAAAAATTACAGTATCATTATACGCCGGTTCTTGCATTTGTCAATATATTTATCTTAATTTTTTTAGGTATTTTTCTTGAGCCTTTTGCTTTTCCCATAAATGCACAAAAGTCTTTCTCTGTGCGCATTTCTTTTGTTTTTCTTTCACCACAGGCAGCAAAAAACCTCCTGCCCGTTTATAGGCAGAAGGTTTGGCACAGCGGTCTTTTCAAATTTGTTGGGAGTGAAAATGAAAAATCCCCACGACGGATTCCGTCGTGGGGATTGCTTTGGAGCAGGTGAAGGGAGTCGAACCCTCGTCCTCAGCTTGGAAGGCTGATGTACTAGCCGTTGTACGACACCTGCACGGTAATGAGTATTATACCCGCACAGGCAGCCGTTTGTCAAGAGGATTTTTTGTCGGAACAGCAACAGCACCGCCCGTTTGCGCTGTACTTTCCTTGTACGGCCCGCTATTTTCCCCCTTACTATATAAAGTAGAAAAATCCCCCGCCTGTTGGCAGAGGGATTCTTTTCTTTATTTATAAAGGTCTACCAGGTTGAGCAGAATCTCTACGCTCTGGTCCATCTTTTCTGCCGTAATGCACTCACACGGGCCATGGAAGTTAAAGCCGCCCGTACCGAGGTTGGGGCACGGCAGCCCCATATAGCTCAGGGTTGCGCCGTCCGTGCCGCCGCGGACCGGGCACTCGATGGGTTCCAGACCTGCTGCGCGAATCGCCGCACGGGCATTTTCTACCAGATGGAAATGAGGCTGGATTTTCTCGTACATATTGTAGTAGCTGTCCTGCACGTCCAGTTCTACCGTATCTGCGCCGTACTTTTCGTTCAGGCAGTCGGCAATATGCTGCATCTGTGCTTTGCGGGCCGCAAACTTGACGGCGTCGTGGTCACGCACGATGTATCCCAGATGAGCCGTAGTCACATCGCCCTGCATACTGGTCAGATGGAAGAAGCCTTCGCGGCCCTCGGTATGCTCCGGACGGGAGAATGCCGGAAGTGCCTGATGGAACTCGATGGCAATGTTCTGAGCATTGCGCATAGCGTTCTTGGCGCTGCCGGGATGCACGCTGAAGCCATATACCGTTACCACCGCAGCCGCCGCATTGAAGTTCTCGTAGCTGATCTCGCCCACATCGTCTCCGTCCACGGTATACGCATAGGCGGCACCGAAATGCGCCACATCAAACAGGCTGGCACCTTCACCGATTTCCTCATCGGGGGTAAAACCGATGCACAGTTTTCCGTGCGGGCGATTTTCTGCCTGAACACGTTCCAGCATGGTCATGATTTCTGCCACACCGGCCTTGTCATCGGCGCCCAGCAGCGTAGAACCGTCCGCCGTAATCAGGGTCTGTCCCTTCATTTCTTTCAGGAACGGGAACACCTCCGGGTCCAGCACCGCGCCCGTAGCAGGCAACGCTACCGGGCCGCCATCATAGTTGGGATGGAGCTGCGGCTTGACATTTTCTCCGCTGGCATCATCGGCGGTGTCCATGTGGGCAATAAAGCCCAGCGCTTTGGCGTTTTCCTGCCCCGGGGTGGCGGGCAGTGTGGCATATACATAGCAGTGCTCGTCCACATGAGCATCGGTCAGGCCCAGTTCTTTCAGTTCAGCCACCAGCTGGTTTGCCAGATCAAACTGACGGGCCGTGCTGGGATGCGTTCCGGAATTCGGGTCCGAAGTGGTATATACAGTAACATAATTGAGCAAACGTTCGTAAGCACGCATGAGATTTGCTTCCTCCTTAAAGGGGTGCGTCAGGCGCCCTTTGGTATATTGTAAGATAGTATACCACAAAAAGCAGCATTTTCCAAGGCGGTATACTTTTCAAATGTCGGTTTATGTGCTAAAATAGGGAAGATTATAAAGGAGATTTGCGTCTTAACGCATCATAAATAAGGAGGCCATCATGGCAAATACCATTTTCAAGGACAAAACGTTGCTGATCACCGGCGGTACGGGCAGCTTTGGCCATACCGTGCTGAAGCACTTCCTCACCACCGATATCGGCGAGATCCGTATTTTCTCCCGCGACGAAAAGAAGCAGGACGATATGCGCCATGAACTGCAGGCCCATTATCCTGACCATTACGAGAAAGTCAAGTTCTACATCGGCGATGTGCGCAACATCCAGAGCCTGCGGGATGTAATGCCCGGCGTCAACTTTATTTTCCACGCCGCCGCCCTTAAGCAGGTACCTTCCTGCGAATTCTTCCCCATGGAAGCTGTGCGTACCAACATTGAAGGAACCGACAACATGCTGCACGCCGCCATTGAGGCCAACGTGGAGCGCGTAGTCTGCCTGTCCACCGACAAGGCTGCTTATCCCATCAATGCCATGGGTATCTCCAAGGCCATGATGGAGCATGTCATCACCGCCAACGCCCGTGTTTCCGCACAGCGCGGCGGCCCGGTCATCTGCTGCACCCGCTACGGCAACGTTATGTGCAGCCGCGGCAGTGTAATCCCTCTCTTTGTGGAGCAGATCCGTTCCGGCAATCCCATCACCATCACCGACCCCAACATGACCCGCTTCCTGATGAATCTGGACGAGGCGGTGGATCTGGTCATGTTCGCCTTTGAGCACGCCAACCCCGGTGACCTGTTCATCCAGAAGTCCGACGCTTCCACCATCGGCGACCTGGCCAAGGCTGTGCAGAAACTGTTCGGTGACACCGGCACCCGTATCATCGGCACCCGTCACGGCGAGAAGCTGTACGAAACGCTGATGACCAAAGAAGAGCGTACCCGTGCCGAGGATATGGGCGGCTACTTCCGCGTAGCTGCCGACACCCGTGACCTGAACTACGACAAGTTCTTCGTCAAGGGACAGGTGCGCACCCAGGCGGACGAAGACTACACCAGCCACAATACCCGCCGCCTGAACGTGGAGCAGACCATCGAGAAGATCATGACCACCGATTATATCAAAGAGGAGCTGGCCAAAGATGCCCAATGACGCCCCTGCCCTTCCGCAGCCGATTTTAATCACTGGCGCCGGCGGTTTTGTCGGCCGCAATCTGGTAGCCACACTGCATGCCATGGGCTGCAAGGATCTTTTGTTGTTTGAGAAAGACGACACCGTGGAAACCCTGGCCGACTATTGCCGGCAGGCTACCTTTGTGGTTCATCTGGCGGGCATCAACCGCCCCAAAGACCCCAGTGAATTTTACAGCGGCAACGCCGGTCTGACCGACACAATGCTGCAGCTGTTGGCGGAGTGCGGCAACAAAGCCCCCGTTCTGGTGACCAGCAGCATCCAGGCCGCTCTGGATAATGACTACGGCAAAAGCAAAAAGCAGGCGGAAGATGCTATTTTTGCCCACGGAAACGCGCTGGGGTCCCCTGTTTATGTTTTCCGCATGGAGGGGGTATTCGGCAAATGGTGCCGCCCCAACTACAACAGCGTGGTCGCCACCTTCTGCCATAACATTGCCCGGGGGCTGCCCATTCAGGTCCGTGACCCTGCTTACGAACTGCCCCTGGTCTACATTGACGATGTGATCGACTGCATTCTGGACGCCATGCTGCACGGGCAGGCCCAGCGCGATGAGGAAGGCTACTGCCGGATTCATCCGGTTCATCGGGTCACCCTGGGGCATCTGGCCGAACTGATTGAAAGTTTTGCCGATGCCCGCCGGGGCAGCCTTGCTGTGCCGTTTCTGGCGGAAGGCAGCTTTGAAAAGAAGCTTTATTCCACCTACCTGAGCTATCTGCCCACAGATCAGTTTGCCTATGATCTGAACACCCACGCCGATGAGCGAGGCAGCTTTACCGAAGCGCTGCGCACCCCCGAGCGCGGGCAGGTCAGTGTGAACATTTCCAAACCCGGCATTGTAAAAGGAAATCACTGGCACCACACCAAGAACGAAAAATTCCTGGTCGTGCAGGGGGAAGGCGTTGTGCGGTTCCGCCGCATCGACAGCGACGAAGTGATCGAGTACCGGGTCAGCGGAAACAAGTTGCAGGTGGTGGATATTCCCTGCGGTTACACCCACAATATCGAGAACATCGGCACCGGAGATATGGTGACCCTGATGTGGGCCAACGAATGTTTTGATCCCGATCATCCGGACACCTTCTATTTGCCGGTATGAACCGGGAAGTTTGCCCCGCCGTTTTTGTGCGGCCGTGCCCGGTTTTTCCGATGATTTGAAAAGGATGTTTTATCTATGAACAAGCTGAAACTGATGACCATCATCGGCACCCGGCCGGAGATCATCCGCCTGAGCGCCGTCATCAAAAAGTGCGACAAATATTTTGATCAGATCCTGGTGCATACCGGGCAGAACTACGACTATAACCTGAATCAGGTGTTTTTTGAGGACCTGGGCCTGCGGGCACCGGACTTTTATCTGGACGCCGTGGGCAAAGACCTGGGCGAAACCATCGGCAATATCATTGCCAAGTCCTACGCCCTGATGGTGGAGCAGAAGCCCGACGCCCTGTTGATTTTGGGCGACACCAACTCCTGCCTGTCTGCCATTGCCGCCAAGCGGCTGCACATCCCCATCTTCCACATGGAAGCCGGCAACCGCTGCTTTGACGAGTGCCTGCCCGAGGAAACCAACCGCCGCATTGTGGACCATATCGCTGATGTGAATATGTGCTATTCCGAGCATGCCCGCCGCTACCTGAATGCGGAAGGCACCGCCAAGGAACGCACTTTTGTGACCGGCAGCCCCATGGCGGAAGTTCTTCACGCCAATCTGGAGAAGATCGAGGCTTCCGATGTGCTGGAGCGCCTGGGCCTGGAGCCCCGCAAATACATGCTGCTTTCCGCACACCGGGAAGAAAACATCGACACGGAGCAGAACTTCCTGGACCTGTTCACTTCCATCAACCATCTGGCCGAAACCTATGATATGCCGATCCTCTACTCCTGCCATCCGCGCAGCAAAAAGCGTCTGGATGCTATGGGGTTCCAGCTGGACGAGCGTGTCAAACTGCATGAGCCGTTGGGCTTCCACGACTACAACCATCTGCAGATGAACGCGTTTGCCGTCATCTCGGACTCCGGTACGCTGCCGGAAGAGTCCAGCTTCTTTACCAGCGTAGGACACCCCTTCCCTGCCGTCTGTATCCGCACCTCCACCGAACGCCCCGAAGCCCTGGACAAAGGCTGCTTTGTACTGGCGGGTATCCGTGCCGGCGGCGTGGAACAGGCTGTGCAGACCGCTGTAGCTATGAACGAAAACGGCGACGACGGCATCCCGGTTCCCTATTACACCGAAGATGTTTCCACCAAGGTGGTCAAGATCATCCAGAGCTACACCGGCGTGGTCAACAAGATGGTGTGGAGAAAATACTGAGATGGCCAAACGTATTCTTGTTGTCACCCAGCATTTCTGGCCGGAAAATTTCCGCATCAATGACATTGTGGAAGGCTTCCTGCAAGACGGGCTGGAAGTGGACGTACTGTGCGGCCTGCCCAACTATCCCAAGGGAGAATGGTTTGAGGGCTACAGTTCCCACGGTCCGTGGGAGGAACATTACGGTACGGCACAGGTGTTTCGCGCCAAGGAGTGGCCGCGGAAAGGCAACACCAGCATCAACATTTTCCTGAACTATGTAAGCTGGCCCCTGTATGCCGCCGGTGCCCTGAACCGTTTGCCGGGCGGTTATGACGCAGTGTTCTGCTTTAACACCAGCCCGGTCCTGATGTGCTGGCCAGCCATCCGGTATGCCAAAAAGCACAAAATACCTTTTACCAATTATGTGCTGGACTTGTGGCCGGAAAATCTTTACAGCGTTCTGCCGGTCAAAAATGCCCTGCTGCGCCGCATTGCGCAAGGGGTCAGTGATCTGCTTTATAAAAAAGCCGACCGTTTGATCGCCATGAGCGAGCCGCTGCAGCAGCGGCTTTGCCAGCGTACCGGCAAACCGCAAAGCGCGGTGGCGGTCATTCCGCAGTATTGTGAGGATTTTTACGCCATCCCACAGCCGGATGCCGCCCTGGAGGCACGCTTTGCCGACCGGTTCAATCTGGTATTTACCGGCACTTTCACCCCTGCGCAGAGTCTGGACATGGTCCTGCGGGCCGTGCTGGAGGCGCGCGCGGCGGGTGCAGAAAAACTGCATCTGTTGCTGGTGGGCGACGGCATGAGCCGTGAAAGCCTGCAGACCCTTGCCCGGGAACTGCAGGCAGAGGATGCTGTGACCTTTTACGGCAGCGTTCCCGCCAAGGAAGTGCCGAAATTCACGGCGTTGGCCGATGCACTGCTGATTTCCCTGTCCGATTCGCCGGATCTGGGCCTGACGGTCCCCGGCAAACTGGCCAGCTACATGGCAGCTGCCAAACCGGTTCTGGCCAGTATGAACGGAGCCGGTTATGCCGCCGTAAAAGAAAGCGGTGGCGGTCTGGTCAGCCCTGCCTGCGACCAGCATGCCCTTGCCCGGAATATGCTGGAACTGTACAGCATGACCACCGGGCAGCGCGCAGAACTGGGCGCCAAGGCAAAGAACTACTATTTGACCCATTATCACCGCGCGGAGTTGCTGCGCCAGTTGGAAACATTTATTTTGCAGGGCGGTACAGCCGCCCGGATGTGAGGTACACTTTTGGACGGAAAAATTTTGGTGCTGATTCCCTGCTACAATGAGGAAGAAAATATCGTCAACACCGTGGAACGCCTGAAGTCCACCTGCCCCGACGTTGATTTTCTTGTCATCAATGACTGTTCCACCGACGGCAGTGCCGCCCTGCTGAAAAGCCGGAATTATCCGTTTTTGGATCTGCCGGTCAACTTGGGGATCGGCGGCGGTGTTCAGTGCGGTTATCTGTACGCCGCCCGCTACGGCTATGATGTGACCGTACAGATGGACGGTGACGGCCAGCATGACCCTGCCTACCTGAAAGAAATCGTACAGCCGGTGCTGGACGGTCAGTGTGATATGTGCATCGGAAGCCGCTTTATCAAAAAAGAAGGCTTCCAGACCAGTTTTATGCGCCGGGTGGGCATCCGCTTCCTCAGCGGCATGATCCACCTTTTGTGCGGCAGACGGGTTCTGGATGTGACCAGTGGATTCCGCGCGACCAACGCCCGGATGACTGCGTATTTTGCCCAGCACTATGCCATTGATTACCCCGAGCCGGAAGCCATTCTGGCTGCCTGCCTGGCAGGCTTTACCGTCGGTGAAGCACCGGTGATCATGAAGGAGCGCCAGGGCGGTGTGTCCAGCATCTCCAGCTTTAAGAGTGTTTACTACATGGTCAAGGTATCCCTGGCGCTGATCATTGACCGCTTTTCCATCCATAAGACCCGGAGGGACCAAGCATGACCGCACAACTGCAATTTTTTATGATATTGGGCGCTGTTGCTTTGCTGCTTATCATTTTTGCGTTTCTTAAACGTGGATTGATGAGCGTAAAGTACAGTCTGCTCTGGCTGGCGCTTGCCGTGGGCCTTGTGATTTTTGCCCTGTTCCCCTATGTGGTTTATGTGCTGCGCGATTTGCTGGACATCGAAATGCCGGTGAACCTGGTGTTTTTCCTGATGTTCTGCTTTGTGCTGGTGGTTTTGCTGTCCCTGAGCATTGCCATCAGCCAATTGGCCGACAAATGCAAACGGCTGACACAGGCCAACGCCATTTTGGAAAAACGTGTTCGTGATCTGGAAGAGAAGCAATAACCTTGCGGTGGGTTATCGGTTGAGCAAACGGAGAGAATGAGTATGACAATCACTTGGGAGCAGGTCCTCGCTTTTTTGAGTGAGGACCAGACAATGACGATTACTTCATTGTTATTTCTTGCTTTTTTTGCGGCAACGGCGCTGATTCATTATGCTTTACCACGCATAGCACGCCCGTACTTTTTATTGGCGGCCAGCTATGCGTTTTTCTGCTACGACCCTGCCAACCGTCCGTTGGTGTGGGTACTGCTGGGGGCCACGCTGGTCACCTGGCTATGCGGGTTGATCATCGGCCGCATCAAATCCAAACCGGTGCGCATCATTGCACTGCTGGTTGCCATTGCTGGCGGCATTGGTGTGCTGATCTATTACAAATACTGGAACTTGCTGGCCGACAGCCTGGGCGGCAGCTGGTTGTCTCACCGGGACAATCTGCTGGCTCCCCTGGGGCTGAGTTACTTTACCTTTGCGGCGCTGAGTTATACCATCGACGTATACAAACGCCGCTGCCGGGTGGGAACCAACCCGTTCCACTACGCATTGTTTGTAAGCTTCTTCCCCACGCTGATCAACGGCCCCATTGAACGTTACCCCCAGCTGCGGCCGCAGATCCAGAAGAGTCGCCGCTTCAGCTATAACCGCTGTGCCGGCGGTGCCTTCCGTATGCTGTGGGGCTACACCAAAAAGATGGTGCTGGCCGACAATCTGAGCCATTATGTTTCCCTTGTGTATGGCGATTCTTCCAGCATGAGCGGCCCCAATCTGGTGGCGGCAACGGTGCTGTTCGCCATCCAGCTGTACATGGACTTCTCCGGCTGCTGTGACATTGCTCTGGGGGCCGCGCGTATTCTGGGCTATGACCTGATTGAAAACTTCCACGCGCCTTTTGAGTCCCGCAGTTTTGGCGAATTCTGGCGTCGCTGGCATATTTCCATGACCGGTTGGTTCCGGGATTATGTCTATTTTTCCCTGGGCGGCAGCCGCTGTGCCCCCTGGCGCCACTACCTGAATATCGTCATTGTCTTCCTTTGCTCCGGCCTTTGGCACGGCGCAGACTGGCGGTATCTGGTCTGGGGCCTGGCCTGCGGCCTGATTTCGGCGTTTGGCGCCATGACCGCCAAACCGCGGCGCAGCCTGGAACGCTTCAATCCCCTGTACCGTGCCAAATGGTTCAAATCTCTGTGGCAGATCGTATGCACCAATATTCTGTTCTGCTTCACGTTGGTCTTTTTCGCCAGTGCACTGTACAACACTGACCCCTTTGCCATTTACGGCGATATGCTCCAGGGCTGGCAGGGTCTGGCCGGAAGCTGGCATCAGGTAACTTCTCTGATTTACGACAGCGGCATCGACGGTCGTCTGCCGGTGGTACTGCTCTTTGGCTGCTTCGTGGTTTTTGCCGTGGAGCATTACAGCCAGAACGTAGCTGCCTGGATTCGCAAACAGGTATGGCCACTGCGCTGGACACTGTATTACGCGGCTGCCTGTGCCATCCTCTTTTTTGCTGCGTTTGGCCAATCGGCATTTATTTACCAGCAATACTGATGAAAGGCGGTGTATAAAATGTCTGCAAAATCCCCTACCCCCATCCCCGCACCGCCTGTAAAAATTCAGCGCGGTGCCCCCACCGCCACACCGGTACGGCCGCGCAAAAAGAAGCGCCGCAATCCCCTGATCTGGTTTTTACAGGGACTGGTCCGGCGGCTGTATTTCGGACTGAAAACCGGCATCAAATTTTTGTTCCTGGTTCCCATTCTGGTCTTTATGGTGGCGTTCAGCTACAATGTAGACCGCAGCGGCCTGTTTCAAGGTGCTCTGGCGCCCCGCCGCATCGTAGATCTGATGCTGGAAGGATACGACGTGACGAACTTCGAGCAGATGGACGAACGCCAGGTTGTACAATTGTATGCGCAGGATGTTCCTGATGCGCCGGAAGCTATCGGCATCGGTTCCAGCCGTGTGCTGCAGTTTAACCGCGAAAACACCGGTGTAGACAGCTTTTTCAACATGGGTGTGACCGGCGCCGACGTACGCGACAATATGACCAGCTATTACAAGATGGTCAGTTACGGAAAAACACCCAAAGTTCTGCTTTGGAGCCTGGACCCCTGGGTGTTCTACGGCAGCGAAGCGGCCTTTGATTCCCGCGCCGATGCCGACCTGTACAACGAATTTTTGACCAAGGTTCTGAACGTTCCTACCGATTACGAAGAACCCGACAAGGTGGAACTGTGGCGCGCACTGGCCGACCCCGCCTACTTCCAGGGCAACGTGGATTACTACGTAAAGAACCACGGTCAGGCAACCGTAACCGATGACGAAGGCAACACTATTGAATTCAACCCTGTAGAGGGCGATCCGTACAACCAGACCACCACCATCAAGCGCTCGGACGGCAGCGTTTTGTACGATGTAGCCTTCCGCAGCCAAAGCGCTGACCAGATCCGCACCCTGGCCGCCGAAGCCTGTATGAGCTTTAACAGCGTACATATGGAAGGCTTCGACGCCATGAGCGATACCCAGATGCAGGCTTTTGATTCCTTCATCAAGTATGCACAGTCCCAGGGAACAACGGTGATTCTGGTTCTTTCGCCCTGGCACCCGTATCTGTACGGATATCTGCTGACCGAGCCTGACAAGCACAAGGGATTTTTCCAGGTAGAAAACTGGGTACGCCAGTATGCAGCCGACAACAACATTCCGCTGTACGGCAGTTACGACCCGGAATGCATTGAAGGTTTGCAGGAAACAGATTTCTTTGACGGTCTGCATTGCTCCGGTACCGGCATCGAACGGTTCTTCCCCGGCATTCCGCAGGTTTTGCAGGACCTGGAAAACGGCACTTTGCCCGACCCGCTGGCAGTACAGCCGCGCACCAGCCTGGAAACCGAAGCCCCTAGCGAGGAAGATGGCGAAGCGGCTGAAGAAACCGAATCCGAATCCACCGCCGAGAGTGATACCGAAACCACCACACAGGAGGGATGATCATGGCACTTCTTTCGTTGGGACGTTTTCACCATCGCCCGTTGATTTTGGGCAAGGGCGGTTTTGGCCGCCAACTGGCCGACTGGCTGGAAGAAGAAGGTTGGGGCACAGCCGAATTTTTGGATGACAACGCCCCCGGCTGTGCCGGCGCGCTGCGGGACTATGCCGATCCCGCCCTTCTGAAACCCGGTCGTGCCGCTTTTGTGGCCCTTGGCGATAACAAGCTGCGGGTAACCTTGCTGCAAAAACTGGCTGCTGCCGGTTACGAAACCCCGGTTTTCCTCAGTGCGTCCGCTTCCATCAGCCCCAGCGCGGTGCTGGAACCCGGTTGCGTGGTACTGCCCCAGGCTTATGTGGGAGCCGGTGTTCATCTGGGCATCGGCTGCATCGTAAACGGCGGTGCGATCGTAGATCACGATGCAAGGCTGGGGCGCGGCGTTCATGTGGCGCCCGGCGGCATTGTAAAGGCGGGTGCGGACGTGGCTGCCTTTACCAAAGTAGATTCCGGTGAGATCATTCACTCCCCCTGGGAGTCTGTCTGATTCTCACAACGCTCAAACGCGGACTGGCCATCAGCCCGCGTTTTTTCGATAAGGAGGTATTTCCTTGGCTGACAGGCAAAGCGCCGCTCCGCGGCGGGATTACATTGACATCTTAAAAGGCTTGGGAATTCTGCTGGTAGTGTTCGGTCATTTTATGGAACAATACCGCCTTGGCTCCCACTTGATTGGTGCCACCTTCATCACCATCTACTGGTTCCACATGGCTTTGTTCTGCATGTGCAGCGGTCTGGTGGCTCATTTCAGTCTGCGCAAGCTTATCACCCAGCAACTGTGGCTGTATCTGCTGGGACAAGCCCTTATGCTGGCATTCCGTGCGATCGTTTTGCGGGAAGATTTTGCCGCTTCCGGTGGTTTGCTGGCGGCGTTTCTGCTCCCCTGGCGGCACATGTGGTACTTGTATGCGTTGCTTTTCTGGCATCTGACGCTGCCGGTACTGACCTTTCTGCGGGACAAGCTGCGCCTGGGTGGCGCAGTGCTGGGCCTGGCTTTGTCCGTAGCCATCAGCCTGTGGGCCGGTACCATTGACTGGCCCTTTACGCTGGTACGGGTCTTTGCCTTTTACCCCTTCTATGCGTTTGGTGTTTTGTTCCGTCCCCAGATCGACCTGCTGGATCGGGCAGCTTCCCGTTTTTGGGCAGTGCGGGTCGTTCCTGCGCTTTTGCTGCTGGCCGGTTACGGGTTCCGGTTCTGGCAAATGATGCAGTATGAAGGACAGTTGAGCGAAAGCGCCAAAATCTTCAACGACGTGGCTTACGGCGAAGGCTACACCATGGCCGACCGTGCCGTGTTCCTGCTGGTGGGTATCGTAACCAGTGTTGGATTGGTGGCAGCCCTGGGCAACTGCCGGATGCTTGCTCCCTTGGGCATACGAACACTGGCCATTTATCTGTTGCACATGCCTATTCTGACCTTTTTGGTGGACCTTGGGTTTTACGAGCCTGCACGCCAGATGCCGGTACCGGTGATCGTGGCCTGGGTACTGCTGGAAGCCCTTGGTTGCCTGTGCATTTTGAACAGCGAACCAGTCAACTGGGCGTTCAACTGGCTGGCCAACTTATGGTATAAACCACGAAAGAAAACATCCTGATACTGCAAAACAACGGCGGCCTGCAGGCCGCCGCTTTTTTATGGTTTCTATTGACAAGCAAACTGCCTTGCGATACAATATAGCCAAAGAACTTGGTAATGCAAGGTAGTGGAGGTGATGCCATGTTTGACCGTGCCCAGTTGCGTAAAGGCACGCTGGAAGGTTGTATCCTGAAAATCATTGACCGGGAGCCCACCTACGGGTATGCCATTGCCACCACCTTGCGGGAAAGCGGCTTTGCCGATCTGACAGAGGGCACCCTCTATCCCCTGCTACTGCGTCTGGAACGCAAAGGATTGATTCGGGCGGAATACCGGGCCGGACAGGGCGGCCCCAGCCGCAAGTACTATACCCTGACTCCCGAGGGCCAACAGTACTTGGAAGAATTTATGGCAGCCTGGCGGGAAACGGCTGCCGGCATCGACGCCATTTTGCGCGGGTAAAAGATCGTTTCGCGGTTCGTTTCGTATGTGACCTGAAAGGATGGGACCGAGTATGCTGTTCAAAAACCAATATACGATGCTCAAAAAAGCCAACGATATGAGCGTGAAGACGCTGAACGCCGAGAACCGTGCGGCATTGAAGGAAATCTCCTGTTACTTGCTGTACATGACCTGGAACTGTTATGAGATCGAACGCATCCGCAAAGATATGATCGAGATTGCCGCCCGCTGCGAACTGGAGGGCCGCACTTTGCGGGAGGAAATAGGCGGCGATACCGCCCGGTTCCTGCTGGAGATGGCCCCCGATCTGCCCCGGGGTACGCCGCTGGACTATGTCTGCATCTGGTATCCCCGATGGTATGGGATTTTCATCCCCTTGTACCTGCTGATGGCTCTGCTTCCCGGCAGCCGACCGCTCAATTTGATGCAAACACTAGTTGGCCCCTTCCGCTTTATGATTTTTCTTGCCATCTGGGGTTGGTTTCGGCGTATGGAACTGAAAATCAGAATCCGTTATGGCTGCAAAGCGCAAGTTCTATGGCTTTTGCTTATGCTGGCAGTCTTTTGGGCCGCCACGATTCCACTCTCTTCCTACATTATTCAGCAGTTTCCCGCTACCATCAGCGGCCTGGGCGCCACGCTTTATGAATTGTTGTGGGTTATCGCCTGCCAGCTCTGGCAAAATTTTTACTACAACCGCTGTGCCGCCCGGCACCCCTGGCAGGGAACACCTCGTACCGCATGACATTCCCGTAAAAGCATTCCTATAGAAAAGCCCCGGTTCCCTTGGGAACCGGGGCTTTATTGATATTTTGGTCAGATTTCCGCCAAAATGGCATCGCCCATGGCAGTGCAGCCCACCTGGGTGCAGCCTTCCGCCATCATGTCGGCGGTGCGCAGACCTTTGTCCAGTACCGCATTGACGGCAGCTTCGATCTCATCCGCCTCCGCGGGCATATCGAAGCTATAGCGCAGCATCATGGCCGCAGACAGAATGCATGCAATGGGGTTGACCACATCCTGCCCGGCAATATCGGGGGCAGAACCGTGGATGGGCTCATACAGGCCGCAGGTTCCCTCGCCCAGCGAGGAGGACGGTACCATACCAATGCTGCCGGTGATCTCGCTGGCTTCATCGGAGAGGATATCACCGAACATATTTTCGGTCACGATCACATCGAACTGCGCGGGATTCTTGCAAATCTGCATGGCGCAGTTATCCACAAACATCTCGCTGTACTCCACTTCCGGGTACTCTGCCGCCAGACGGTGCATAACCGCTCGCCACAGGCGGCTGGTATCCAGCACGTTGGCCTTATCCACGCAGGTGAGTTTTTTGCGGCGCTTCATAGCCGTTTCAAAGCCGATGCGCCCGATACGCTCAATCTCGTGTTCCGCATAGGGCATGGTATCCACGGCTACCTTTTCACCGTTTTCCTCATAGGTCTTGTGCTCACCGAAGTAAACACCACCGATGAGTTCCCGCACCACGATAAAGTCAATGCCCTTTGCCACAATTTCCGCTTTCAACGGGCTGGCAGCTGCCAGCTGGGGCCAGATCTTGGCCGGACGGTTGTTGGCATACAGCCCCATACCGGCACGCAGGCGCAGCAAGCCTTTCTCGGGCCGCTTATCACCGGGCATCCCCTCCCACTTGGGACCGCCGATGGCACCCAGCAGCACACTGTCCGATGCTTTGCATTTTTCCAGTTCCGAGGCAGGCAGCGGGTCCCCGAACTTGTCGATAGCCTCGCCGCCCATATAGGCACGGGTGTAGGTAAAGGTATGGCCGTGTTTGGCGGCAATCTTGTCCAGCACACGCACCGCCTGCGTGACGATCTCGGGGCTCGCACAATCCCCATAGATCAAAGCAATGTTCTTGTTCATCGGTTTCTCCCTCTCGCGACACTTATTTCAGGCTGTTCATCAGGCCGCCCTTGGCGATGATGTTCTGGATAAAGGGCGGGAACGGCGCAGCCTGAAAAGTCTGGCCCGTGGTTTCATCGGTAATAACACCGGTATCAAAATCAATTGCCACCACATCCCCTTCCGAGATAGCCTCGCTGGCAGCAGGGCATTCCAGGATGGGCAAACCAATATTGATGGCG
>NZ_JACJKP010000005.1 GCF_016901605.1 Gemmiger formicilis | reverse complement strand
CACCAGACGGGTAATGTCGCGCAAAATATTTTCACGGTTCTGTTCAGCAAAGGCGTCGATGGACGCCCAACGCGGATCGTTCATGGAAGTACCTCCCAGGATGAATTATCAATCGGTATTAGTATAGCACAGCATCGCAAAATGTAAAGAGTACCTCCGGCACACAAGTGTCATTGACATGGCACAACTTTTGTGATATATAGTATTTAGTAATCCTAAGCATATGGATATGGGAGGTGTGCCAATGGCAGCAGGCAGCGAACAGAGGTTTGCCCAACAACTGAAAAAAGGTGTGTTGGAGATGCTGGTGCTCCGTTTTTTGGCGGAGAACCCCAGCCACGGGTATGAATTGATTGTGCGGCTGCGGGAAAAAAGCGGCGGGCTTTTGGAATTGAAAGAGGGTACGCTCTACCCTATCCTCTATCGTCTGGAAGAAGAAGGCTGCATCACCTCTGTATGGAACAGTCCGGACGGGAAGGTTTCGGTAGGCAAAATTCCCAGACGGGTCTATACGGTAACAGATGCGGGCCACGCTATGCTAACACGGCAATGTGAAACCTGGCATCACTTTGTGGACTGTGTGGAACAATGCATGGAAGGAGAATCGCAATGAAATGGAAAATTGGCAACACAACATTGGATGTTCTGCCGCCGGTCAAACGGTACATGAATGCCATTGAACGGCATTTGCGGGTAGACCGCAAAACCCGTGTGCGTATTATGACAGAACTGGCCAGCGACTTTCAGAGCCGCCGAGAGAATGGGCAAAGCGACGAAGCGATCATGCAGGAGCTCGGCTCCCCGGAGGAAGTGGCCGCAGAGTTCAACGCGGCACTGGATGATGAAACCGTGCAGCCCGTCAGCCGCTGGCGTTGGGCCTTTGTCGCACTGGCAGCCGTCATCCTTTTGGCAAGGTTCATTTTGCCCGAGTTGTTTTTACTGCAGTCACATACCAGCAGCATCGGCGTCATCGGCGGGGCAGACGGCCCCACGGCCATTTTTGTATCAACAGAAACTTCCTCCGGTTTATGGGAAGTCCTTCCCTGGCTTCTGGGCTGCGCGGCCGGATTTCTGGCGGCAGGCTGGTGCCGCAGAGGTTCCGGCAAGCGGTATGCGGTCCCCTTTGTGCTTTGTCTGATAGGGATTGTGCTTCAGCTTTTTATGGTCTTTGTGCTGCAGCAAATGCCGGGTTTGCTTGCAGGAGCTTATCTGCTAAGCCAGTTGACTACCAGCGGGGTCTGGCTTTGCCTGGTTGTAGCGATATGGACTGTATGGGAATGGAGGCACTGCAAAAGGTCCGGCAAAAAAAATTGATATTTTTTCAAACCGGGCTTGACAAGCCAGGTTTTCCATGCTAGAATAATACTCGCATTTGGCGGCAGCCACTGAGGAGAGGTGTCCGAGTGGTTTATGGAACTGGTCTTGAAAACCAGCGATTCGCGTGAGCGGACCATGGGTTCGAATCCCATCCTCTCCGCCATTTTGTATAACAAGTGAATATATCATCACTTTGACTTGTGGAGTAATACTCAAGAGGTCGAAGAGGCGCCCCTGCTAAGGGCGTAGGGTCCGAAAGGGCCGCGAGAGTTCAAATCTCTCTTACTCCGCCACCGTAAAACCCGCGTTACAGCTTGAAAAAGCCGTAGTAACGCGGGTTTTCGTTTTTTCAATAATGTGAGATAATGCGCAATAATGCTATATACTGGTTCGTAAAATGGTCGTATTTCTTTAGTAAGGTCGTAAAAAGGTCGTAAAAAATTGTGTCCATAATGGACACAAAAATCCCCCAGCCACCCGGCTTCTTCCGGACGGCTGGGGGATTTTCACTATTTACAGGTTATGGTCGGTATCGTCCGGCAGGTCAATCTGGTTTTCAGCCAACTGCTTGCCAGCGGCCAGGAGTTTGGTAAGCCAAGCGGGAACGTTTGCTCCCATTCCAGTTGCATTTTCAGCGATGGAACCCAGTTCGGTAAAGATGTACCACACCAGGATTACAGGAAGTACCAGAACTGTATAATCGACTCCAAGGGACGGGAAGTGTGCTACAGCCATGCCCAGCACACAGTCAGCTACGGCGGCTACAATTACTACAACCACCATACCGCCTTTATGCCAGATCCCTGCGCGAGCTACGGCGCTGGACCAGTTACCTTTTGCCGCAGCGGCCGCGCTGCCACTGATCCAGTCCAGAACCATGCAGCCTACCCAGGCCAAAATCAACCAGCCCAGCCAACCAAAAGCCGCGCCATAGGCCCCCATAAGCGCAACCACAGCCGCTTTTACAGCCAGAAAAATGTTATCGTTTTCCATGATTTTATCTCCTTCAAACTTTAGTGTAGTCACTGTGATACAGTCTCTGTTCAGTCAGCTGCAGCCGCTCACAAAGCCGCATAATGTACCAGGCATCCCCGGAGCTGACTGGTCCGATGTTAATTGTCTGCAGCATCTTCTCGGCGTCATTCCACTTGCTGGTATAAAGATGGTTTTCTCCGGTGATGTTCAAACTCTTGCAGAGGGCTTCGATTTGCAGCGCATCTCCCATCGTTACCGGCCCAATAGCCAATACCTGCTTGCATGCGCTCAGGTCCGGCGCGGGATTCTCTTCGGGAGCCGTAAATCCGTTGAGGCTCGCGTCCTGGATGACCTTCGGATAGTCTTTGTAAACCCGATTGCAGTCCAAGCTCTTTCCGAACCCCGGAACCCCCAGGGCGTTCTGGCTGCTGTACTGCCAGATTCCATAAGGCAGAGGGCTTGTACACCGGCTTCCATACTGAGCAGCCCACACATCGTAGCAGGCAAGTTCCTTCCAGTTGAGTTTTGTCTGGATGAAGTTGGTACTTGCATACAGAATACCGTAATACCCGGCTGCCTCCACCTCTTCCAGGAAGGCTTTCACCATGGCGGTGCGGGTGGCATTATCCAACGCCAGGATGCCCGGCTCATACTCGATATCATAAGCCACCGGCATTGTCGGTTTAAGCCCCTGAATAACCTGTAGGCAGCAACGGGCCTCCTGACGTGCCTGCGCAGGGCTGGTGGCGTAGCTGTACCAGTACACGCCCCAGTTAACCCCGTACAATTCACACCCTGCCACATTTCGCTTAAACTGCGGATCGATCTGTTTGGTGCTGTTTCCATAGCCTGCTCGAATCATGGCGTGGGAGATACGGGCATTTTTAACCGTCGCCCAATTCATTTCGCCTTGCCACTTACTTACGTCAATTGCATAAATCATGTTATTCACATCCATTCCTCAAAGTTTTACAGAATAAATAGCATATAGGATACACCTACTTGTATTGGTTGATCCGGAAGTCGGTTACACACAGCAAAGGCTCCCTCCTTAGCCGGAAATTTTTACTGCTCTGAAAATCAGACCCGCGCTCTGCTGGCCGTTGACTGTATTACCGCTCCAGTTTGTCACGTTCAGGTTCATGGTTGTAACGCCACTGCACTGTATCACACCGGCCAGGCAAAACTGATACTCGCTCAGTGAACAACCGCCAATGTTATCGATACTCACGATTCCTTTACCGATTGCGTCGGGTTTCCACCCGCTGGCCGCCACCATCCACACCCCCGCCGAAGGTATTTTCAGCGTGCCGATAGTGCCAACACCGCCATTGTTCACAGTGCCGGTGGTAACTGAGCTGCCATAAACCAGTGTACCTGTGTTGCTCATTGCGGTTTTGATCTGGGCATCGGTCTGGGCTTTGGTATAGTAATTGGACAAGTCAATCCGGGTGGCAGTGTTGATCCAGTCGCTCGCGTCACTATCCCATGTCCAGATTGTATCAGTATCACCAACAAGCGCCCATTGTCCATCCTGCCCAGTCGGATGCGCACTTCTCAACGCAGATTCATTTTCGTACCAGCCCAAAGCGCCCTGGGCAACTTTTTGGGCTTCAGCACACCAATACTTTGCATTGTCCGTATCTTCCCCTTCACGGGTTCCGGTTCCACCCACAGCCCAGCTTTGTGATAGCGTGGCACTGTCAGCAGCTTCTGACGCGTTCTGCTTCGCTTGCCGGATATCTTCGATATTATCTTGAATAAATTTTATTGACTCTTCGTTTTCCTGAACAACCCGAACGCTTTCTCCTGCATCTTCGGCGCTTTTGGCGGCGGCTGATGCGCTTTCACTGGCCTGTCTGGCATACTCTGCGATTGTCTTTCGCTCGGTCTCATCTTCAACCGCATCATCTTGAACAGGATTGCGTTGAACGATAAATTGAATAGGAGATGTGCCCGCAATTCCACCGCCAACCAGCAATTCCAAGATAGGATCAAACACACCTTCTTGCGTTGTCATTTGCGTTGTAATTTCTACATAAACTCTATCGCGATCCTCATTACACCCCAGAACAGGATTATACACAGCAAGTTTATTGCGTTTTCCCATCCGGATATTGACTTCGGCATCCTCGGGCAGCTGATAAGCCGTACCGCCTTTATTTAAGGCCACTTCAACGACAGGAAGTGTTTTGTCGTACTGTACAAGATAAATCTTGGGAGGTTCTCTGCGAAGGTCAAAGTCAACAGAACAGCGCTTGATCTGAGCGGTTGACGGAGGCGAATAGATCATAACTTTACTCATTATACTTCTCCTCTTTCAGAGCGCTTTTCATTCCGCCGATTGGATATTCTACGATGATTGTCCCGGATTCCCTGGCAATATGAACACGCTGGCCAGGTTCGAAAGTAGCCGACGCATTATAGGGGTAATGCTTGTCGGAAGCAGCAGTATCACCCGGCAGTATCAAAGCGATACCATCACTATGAACAGATGCAACCGTAGCAATACTCCCACTCTTGACTGTACTCTCCAGCGATTTTTTCTCTTGATAAGTCTTAATCAACACTGTAATACACCTTCTTTGCCGTATGCGCCATTTGACCACCCGGAATACAGTTCAACGTCCAGTCCTGTTCCTCCAGCAAACCGATCCTGTCGCGCATCATCAAAATACTGTCATTCAAGCCATGTGGACGCTCCATGTCCCCACAGGATGTGAAGGTATAGCTTGCAGCTCCCATCATACTCAACAGCATGCGATTTTTGACGTGTGTCTCTAACGCCTCCTGGGATGCTATACCATCCACCGTTTGTACACTAACAATCCGGCGACCACGGCGCATCAAACTCAGTGGGCTTGTTGGGTTTACATTTTCTGCAACAGCACGTAGTTCCTGGTCCAAGTCCGCACTGGACACGATATCTACAAACACGTTAGCTGCATCAAAAGTATCCGCCTGAACACTCATCGGAATGCTCAATAGCGTTGTTTCCTCATTGCCATATCGATGTGTTTTGCTATGAATCGATGCAGGTTCCCACGGCTCGGCAACAGCCACACCATTTCCATCGAAGTAGATATCGCGGTAATTTATTTCGGCCAGTAGATCAGATACAACCGTATAACGCGTTGTTCCTGTTTCCCACGCATGGTCTGTCATCAACACTTCATCGTTCTCGATAATGCTGACCACCCTAATACCAGCTGCAAGTAATTGCTCACGGATAGCCGTTGTGTATTTTGTTCCGGCCCGAATCGTCAGGCTTTTTTCCAGAGAACTCAAATTTCGCAGCGCATATCCCTGATCGTATCCAGTCAAATCCTGTGTGGAGTGGCCGTAATCGTCAGTAATTACCGGTGATGTCGTGATATTAAAAAGGCCGAGCGGTATACGCTCGGCATTATTCACGCGCACCACACTCAACATATCGGTCAACCAGTTCACTGTATCGTCTGGCTCTACCGTCAAGCTGATTGTGCTCTTGACCTCTGCATTGCCTGTAAATCGGATTTGCGGCGTACAATCACTCGGAACATGCAACACTTTATAAGGGGCTCCGCCACGCATGGCGATAAATTCATATCGTATCATACTTGACGACCTCCTGCTGCGTTTCGGTCACGTTCAAGGTTATCGCTGTACATCCAAACTCACGACTCTCCTGCATATCTTGAAAAACTCCGATTGCCAGGTGACCATCCCTGTCTTTATAAATAACCTCCTGCCCTGCCAAACTGCGCAAAACAGATAATTCGCTGACACTCTTACAAGCATGAGCAATCGCATGCGTGACCACTCGATTTCCGGAATCATGCCACACCGGCTTTTCTTTACTCCAATACTGCTGCAAGCTACCGCCGACACTGATGGTCTTACTGTAGTTCTGGTAACTGGTTGCATATTTTAGCGCCAGCCACCAATCCCCATGTAATGGACCTATGGCAGCATAAGGCACACTGGGTGCGGCCATAACAGGAGCGCTATCCGTATAGTATCCATCTTCATCAAACACACGCACTATATAAAGGTAAGCTTTTGAGCTAGTACGGTCCGTATATACTCCGCCGGAAGCCTTTCCTATCAGAAAACCATCACGCAAAATGTAACCTGTATTACCATTCCATCGGAGCATTACCTCACCCCAACGACTTTCGGCATGCAGATTTACTGGAGTTCCAGACAGATTTTTCACGTTGATTTCGCACGTACTCCATGGAGATACATCTCCATAGGTATTATAGATACGTACCTGCAAGGTGTGCTTTCCATCACTCAATACAGCATCAGACTGCCATACCTTTCCAGTACCATATCGAACACCAAGACTTACTCCATCCACAGCTATTTCATAGCCGTCTTGCTCCTTTGCCTGCCAACGCATCAGTGCCAGTGGCTTGTTATCATAGTAGGATATAATTGGAGCCACAGGAGCACGGCGAATCGCAAAAATAGCGGCACCCGAATACTCACCAAATACGCCGTCTGTATTTTTGGTTCGCACACGCCAATAAATAACACCTGAAGGGAATACCCCTGCTTTTGCCTGATAGCTGCTAGCATCATCATCGGCTGAGGCAAAAACGTTGTAAGATGCGCCGCTATCGCTTGAATAGCTGATTTCCCATCCATACTGCGCTGTTCCGGTTATGTTTGCGTGGGCCCAAGTAAAGGTAATTCCCTGCACCGCATCATCCAGATATTCTCCAGCAGGACTAATCGCCACTGGTGTACTGGGCGCGTCCTTGGTCGATACTGTAATTGTATCGCTGGTTGCGGTAGATCCGGTGTTTGCCACCGCCTCTACATACCAGTCAAGAGTTTCAGCCCCCTCAGCAAACGTAAATGCCGGAACATCACAGTATTGCTGTGATCCGTTCACGCTCATCTTGTGCCAGGTGACCTCATTATCTGTCTTGAAATGAAGCACAGCACTGCGTTGCACCACGTCACCCGGCGCATCATCACTGTCAACACTGAAAGCCCAGCTGAAACGGTTAATGATTGCCCGTGGAGCATGGGCCCCCTCGGCAGGCGTTACACCTTTAACCGAAATAGGCACCTCAACGTTGGTGCATTGAACCCATCCGGAAGTATGTTTTGTTCCTACAGTGCTAGTGGCCACAACACGCCACTGGTAGCTTCCAACCGGAAGAACTCCGCAATTTACATTGACATGCGTTGTTCCGTTGTTCACACTTGCGAACTGTGCAGGCTCCGGCATGTTGTCCGTACGATACTGCAGAACTGCAGACCCTTGCTGCAACGCTCCACTGATGGAACCACTTGCAATTGACCCTGTAAATGCCCAACTGAAAACAGATTCAAAACCAAAGTACGTTTTACTGGTTGGACGTAAATCATCTACTTTGGCAGTGGGGTCTACCAGACTAAGCGTGTACGTGGGGCTTTCCGTTACAGTTCCAGATGCATAAGCACCTACCAGGACCTTCCAGCGCAGGCCCGTTCCACCGGACCACTGTGTTGTGTCCAAATCATACGAGGTCGCACCGTTTGCAAGCGGTACGGTTTTTACATTACCGCCGTTTTGGTCAGTAATTACAATTTGGCATGTAGAATTGCTTCGTTCAAATTCGTCCTCGGCGTCAGTTGTCCACTCCAAACGATATTTCGTATAACGTGCGATTGAACCGCTTGTAAATGTACTGCCTGTAGGAGTGATTTTTCCCTGGTATGAGTCAACTGCCAAAATTGGCATATACTTAATGTTTACCGTACCATTTGTGCAATTGATGTAAATACCATTGGTCAATGCAGCTCGGACCATTGCTTGAGACCAGTTTGTTGCCACACTGGTGATCTCTGGATTCCAATCGCTGCTTTCAGCAGACATTGATGTATTAGGATAATACTTGCCACCGCCGGCCGCCGGATGAATAGAAGCTCTAATACTATCAGACATTCGCGCATATTTAGCATGAACAAAAATCTGATAGACATATCTGCTACTACTAAAACCGCCTGTACTAAAATTGAAGAAGGATCTCCATGCAAATTCAGAGCTGTCTGGATACATCTGTGGATTTGATGCGCCTGTGGAAGTCCAGCTATGATGCTTCAATTCTTCTTCACCCCCTGCCGGATAGTAACTGCTTCATTCTTGGCGATCTCTACGATGTCGTTGAACTCTTTCACATTTTTGGCATCGATGACAATAGTTCCGATACTGATTGTCTCGCCGCCCAGCATACTTCTGGTTTGCCCATTGGTATAAATTCGCTCTCCACCACGCAGATTGATCAACTCTGGCCCGTTTTCTCCCACCAGAGCCAGTCCGCCTTTTGCACTGCGAGTTCCGGTAGCGTAACGAGGCATGTTGCTGTTGGCCGCCTGCATGGTCCCTGTGGTAGCCGATGTGATACTGTTCATTGCGTTCGTGACGTCGTTTCCCTTGCCAATCAGTACAGCAATTACAGCAATAAGCGCTGTAATTGCGGCAACAATAAGCAGGATTTTAATATACAATGGGTCCATAAGCCCAGTGACCCCCGTGATCAATCCCGACACAGCACTTACTGGCCCCTGGAGTTCTCTAACAGCTTTAACCACCAACAGTACTACGGTAGCAATACTGGTAATAGCAATGACTGCTGTTAACACTGGTGTGGGAATAGCAGTTAACAGTTCAGCAAAAGCCGTAAGAATGGGAAGTAAAGCTTCCGCAAACTGCAGATGCACCGCATCCCCTTGTTTATCAAGCTTTTGTAGTGCATCATTCAACTGTACAAGACTCTCACGGGTTTCATCGTCCATAACATATCCTACTTCATGCGCATCGGCAGCAAGTTCCTGTAACTTTTGGGATCCTGCTTCGATAAGGGGATTTAACTGTGTGGCCGATTCACCTAAAATTTGCATCGCATAGGCATCCCGCTCGGTCTCGTTTTTCATACTACCCAGTGCATCAATAACCTCCAGGAACACCTCGTAGTTATTCCGCAGGCTACCACGGCTATCTGCCACTTTAACATCCAATTCCTTGAACGCAGCAGCTGCATCGCCGCTTCCTTCCCGAGCCGCCTGCATACTATTGGTCATTTCCTTTAGGCTATCCTGCAGTGTATCAACACCAACATCAACAAATTCACTTGCATATTCAAGTTCCTGAAGCCGTTCAGCCGTCAAACCCGTCTGCGCCGCAAGTGTTGTCAATTCATCGGCTCGCTGGCTCATAGAAATAGTTGTACTTCCTAGCGCAGCTACCATCCCACCAATAACTGTAACAGCAGCAGCACCGCTGGCAGAAAATTTTTCCAACCCGTCTACCGCACTTTGCATGCTGGGCGGCAGATTTACGCCAAAAGCATCAGCCAGGCCATTTACCACATCCGCAAGACTGGCCGTAGACTTATTCACGTTTTCCTGCTCTTCACGCAAATCTTTCAACAGATTTTTTTGGCGTTCCACCTCAGTCTGAGCGCTGATCAGGCTAGATCTCCACTGCATCGTGGTCTTACTGGCTTCTCCTTCACGGCGAACGGAGTTCTCATAGGCCTCTTGCAGTACGGCAACCTTGTCTTTATAACTCTGCAGGGTCTGGGCAGCAGCATCATATCTCTGTTTCAGTGCAACTTGACGGTCATCAAGTTCTTTGGTCTGCTCGGTAACAAGCTGCATCTGCTGCTTGTTTACCTTCAGACCGGCATTCACCTCACTTAACGCTGCTTTGAACTGCTGGTCATTTTCAACGACCAAGTTAACGCCTGCTTTAGGCAAACTCATCTGCAAGCCCCCTTTCCTCCGGCAGCGGAATGCCGTTCATGGCACAGTACTCTGTAAACTGTTCCAGCAATTCATTCAGATTCAGGAACCGTGCTTCGCGCCGGGAATAACCCAACAAGCCAACAGCGATATACTTAAGCCGTGGGAAGTTGATTACTCGGTCGCCGTCAAAGCGCCGTTCTGGGGCATCGTCAACCCAGATTCGCTCAACATCGTCCGCATTGCTTTCAACGCCTGACGGCCTGATCCTTTTTTTCCGTAAAACTCCATAAAGGCTTCCTCTACGCTGGTAGCAAGTCCGCCCTGAAGGTCAGCAAAAGAAATAAGGCGTTTCACCATTTCAAGGCTGGGTGCCTCATTCTCTTTATGGTGTTCTTCATTATCCAGTTCTACACCTTCTCGGATCAGCAACCAGATAATGAATGCAGCTTCTTCGGGATCATTCAGTTTTTCGGCCACCTGCGTCAAATCGGAATACCGTTCCTGCAGTTCCTTCACATTCTGCAAGTCAAATAACGCAGGATATTTTCTCCCGCGCAGTACGATCTCAACCATAGCAATCATCCCTCCAGAATATTCAGGAATGTTTTCAGAGCGGTCAGCGCTGCATTGTAGTCATCGAAATCCTGTTTTTTCATAAACTCGCCTTTGGCGTTGCACTCTGCTGCGCCGGTCAGCTTCGTGGTGCCATAGCTCACTCCCTTACCGCTGGTGTTCAAAGTATCGCTGACCGGGTCGAAGCTTGCGCGGTAGTAACCGATCAAACGGTACACCAGTTTCCGCTCGGGAGTTTTCATCTTTCCCAGCGCTGCCACACGCACAGTGGCAGGGGTGTCCGTGTCTTTGCGCTCCAGAGTCTTTGTCGCTTCTTCATATTTGTGGCCGCCGAGTTCAGCCTCATCCGCAAGGCTAAGGTAGCTCCGGTCAATTGTCAGCTTGGCCGTCGGGGAACCGTTGTCCCGCTGTTCACGACGATCACCCGCCCAGAGCTCACCGCTCTCACTGTCATTCTCGCCGGCATAGCTGATAACAGCACGGGTGATCTTTCCGGTGCCCAAAGTTTCCTGTTCAGAACCATCATCACTGGTGGTAATCTTAATAGGGCAATAGCCGTAATACGGCAATCCGATATATGCCATTATTTATCCTCGCTTTCATTCCAATCGCAATTATCGTCTATCTCAGCCTCAACGAATGCGACATGGTGTTTGGTTTCGTTATCATATCCATACTCTGTCACGCCGATCACAAAACCGACATCTCGCAGAGCACAACGCATTTCTCTTGCACAGCGCTGCGGGCGATCTTTCGTGTACCAAGCTGCTCGCACTTGAAGCCCCTGCTGCTCATCACGGTCTCCAGCATAGACTTCCGGCCGATCATCCCGCACACTCAGAACAATATAGCTGTCTGGAAGTGGATCTTCTTCATTTTTCATAAAAGACACACTCTCGCACACATTCTCCAGTGCTTCGATGGCCGTATCAATTCCTGTCATAGTTTTCCTCTCTTACGCAAGACATCTTCCATAGCTGCACTTACAGCTCGCTGACAATCACTTGCCGCGCGATCCTGGAACGGTTGTGCGGGTTGCGTAGCCGTTCCATATTCAAGTGCTACCGCTTTTTGCATCTGCGCAACTTTGTCCTTGTGACCAGGGCTGGATCCATGCCCGGAATCGTAACCACTGAAGCTCACATCCAGGCCATAACCTCCGCCCTTTTTACGCTTTTTAGGTTTTCCGGCCTTAATACTGTTCACCAGGTGTTTATCCGCTCGGTTGCTTTTGTGCTCTCCAACGCGCTGTTTAAGTGCATCTGTCGCAATGGGTGCCGCTGCCGTCAACATCTCAGGTGCAATAGTATCCAGATCCGATATCCTAGCCAGCTGAGCAGAAACGTCTTCGCTCCATATCAGGTTCATTTTCACGGCAGGGCTCCTTTTGTCTGTGGCAAATCACTGACAGAGAGTTCCACTTTATCGCCGGTTTTATAGGCTCGCAGCACACTGTACAGGTTACCCTCCCATTGCACAACTTTTTCACCGTGGTACTCATCCGCATGAATAGAAAATACCGCGCTCAACGTAGTACCGGCAGCCTCTGCGGCAAAAAATTCACTCCACTTTACGGCCTTCTTTTCCCCATACACTGTACTTAACGGGGTATATTTATGCACCGTAACACCCTGTACTTTTTCAGGGGTGTCCTGCATCAAAACAATCTGTTCAGTCCAATACATGGCTCCCTCCTGTAAAAAAATTGCCGCCAGGGTTAATTTTCCCTGGCGGCATACCATAGAATGATCAATCCTCGGGCCAGTCCGTATAACCTGTAGTCGTCATAAGCTGTGCTTTTTGTTCATCATAGGAGGCTTTGAGTTTGTCGAAGTCCTCTGTCGGGTAAAAGTAAGCACGGCAATAGGTAATGACCGCGCGGCGAATCAATGGATCCTGTGTGTCCAAATTGGACACGCCCACACGTTTCAGATCTGCCAATGCAGCCTCAATCAGGTCTTGCAGTTCTTGCTGCAGATCTTCGGATAAACTTGTTTTGCGCAGTGCTGTTTTTACCCGACTCAACAGATCAATATCCACCATGGGTCATACCTTTGGTTAGGCGCTGGCCGGAATGCTCAGGGCCACAAAGCCGCCCTTCACAACCACATCGCCGCCCAGGTCCACATCACCCAGAATGGTATCCATCCGCTTGTCGAAGGCGAAATCAGAACTTACGCTGATTTCGTAGTCGCTGAACAGATCCAGCTCAAAGCAGGTAGGCACACCATAGAACATCGTTTTCTGCACAGCACCGGTCTGCGCCGTTCCGGCACAGGCAGTCAAAGCTTTCATCAGGCAATAGCGCACGCTCAGGCCGCCATCTTTGATGATACCGGTATTCGGGTTGTCGGTATCAGGGGTAATTTCATAGACGGCCTTTTTCTCGTTGGTTCCGCGCACATCGCCGAACGCGATGAGGTCTGCCTTGTTCAGCAAAAGATATGCGCCACCAACGACGCTCTCATCACCGCCATAGGCCAGGGCCAACTTGCGCAGCGTCGTAGCATCCACAACGCCTTTTTTCCCGCTGTCCAGATTGGCATCGATGGTGGAAACCAGGGTACTCGCCTGCATCTTTTTGGCGATTTCTGCCGCTGCGCGTTTGCGCAGGCTGTTCAAAGACTGTTCCCTCACCTTTGCCTCGTAAATCAACGGAGTCTGTTTCTTGGCCTGCTTACTGATCTGGGACAGAACCGCTACAGAAGTGGGTTTGATTTCCACAAAACCGAATGTTCCTTCCTTGGTTGTGGCGGAGCTGCCCTCGGTCTGATCACCAGCCGCGTCTGCTTCTACATCTTCGTAGGCCACCTTGTTGCTGCCCATGCCCTCGCAGTTCACGATCTTCACCAGATCCACAATACTGGATACCTTGGCACCAACACGGTCATTGATACCGGATACGGCCGTAGGAGTTGCCAGTTTTCCACCACTGACAAGCAATGCACGCGCCTCTTCGCAGTCGATGGTTTCACGGCGATCCTGGACGAAAGCAGCCGCGCGGGCTTCTGCACTGTTACCGGTGGGGTCTTCCAACGCAGCTCCGGCACCGTGGGCAACTTTGCCGGCAATAGCCAGACGGCGCTGCTCGTCCGCATTCTGACGCAGGCGCTTCTGAATCTCATCGGCCTCTTTTTCCAAGGCTTCCAGATCCGCATCCGGTTCACTCACCGCCGCACGGATCTCATCTGCCCGGGTACGCAGTTCATCGATGGTCATTTCTTCAATTTTCTTACGCATTTCATGCCTCCAAAAGTTTGATTTTGATACGTCTTGCGGTATTTGCCCGTTCCAGTCTCTCCGCCTTGATTTCGCCGATCACTCCGTCAGCGAATCTCCGGGCACTGATCGAGGTCATATCGTTGGCCGGGAGAGACACAACGCTGACATCGTACAGTTTCTTGATTTTCATAATCGTGCGGGTAACAATGGTCTTACCATTGTCACGGTCATACACAGTATCGCGCTTTTCCTCGGCCACGCGGTAACGGTAGCTCATCTTGGTAGAATACCCACCCTTAATTTCCTGGTAGATCTGGTTTCCCAAATCTGTTCCACCCAACTTTGCCACCGTTTTCAACCCCACATCATCGATGGGAAGTTCAAGAGTTCCGTTTTTATTCCGGGCAAACACGCGGCCTTCATGGTCGTACTGCATGATCACGTCCGACATATCGCAGCCATCAAAGGCATGCCGGTCCACGACTTCAATGAGCTTGTAATCTTCATTTTCATAAAGCACATAGGGCTGATTGAACAGGGTGGCATATCCTTCCACGATTTTATCCGTATCATCAGCCCTGGCTTCCATCGTCATGCTTCTGTATTCGCAGCCATCTTCCATACGGCGCAGCTGCATATCAGTGATCTTGGGTTCCATTTTTCGTTTCTTCTCCCTTCTTCACAACTGAACCATCGGTGCCAATCAAGTAGTACTCTCCGCGGATAGGGAGCCTCTTTCCCATTTCACCAGGAAGAGGCGGCAAATTAAATACTTCACGGATTTCATCAATCATGACGAAACCGCGATCGCCCATTTCTTTCGCGTAGTTGATTTTTTCATTTGTGCTCATGTACTGCAATCGATTGGCCGTCGCCATCAAAAGAGAACCAGCGGCACGCTCCCGCTCAGTAAAAAGCATTTTTGTGGCCACGTCAGAAAACTGTACACTGAAAGCCTCGATGCGGCCTTCATAAAATGCGCTCCAGGCATCTCCATAGGCCTTATTCTGCAGCACCTCTTCATTCATACCGAAATAGTCAAACACGCTGGTTCGAATGCGCTGCATTTCTTCAGTCGGTACTACATAAGGCTTACTTTCAAGCTGCTTGATATCGGTATAGGTGCTGGGGAACAGCAGCACCCCGCCGCCTTCTCCCTGTAAGTTTTCTTTACTGAAGCGCTGGCGTTCCTTCGCCAAATCTGCGTCACTGGAGAAGTTATTCATTTTAGCAGCAAAGCGGAAAGTGGCACCATTTTTTACTGCTTCTGAAATTCCCTGGTTCTGCAAATTCACCAGTTCCATTGTTGGAGTCAACGCCCGGTTGTTTTCGCCGAAGATATCACTTTTGTACTGAAACTTTGTCATGATGCCGCATCGCGACATTTCAATTGCCGCCTTTTGGCCGGTGCGGAAAGTATATCGAAGCCATGGTGCTCCACCATACTGCACAACTTCGCATCCAGACGGCAAAACAGGAAACATGCCTGTGGTTTCCCCAAATTCATTGAGCACGGGGACAATAAATGCTGTGTTCTGCATATCCAAAATAGTGCTCAACCGATACAAAAACTGGCCCCAGGTTTGCCACTCATTTGGTCCCTGCCGAAGTCTGGTCTGCAGCTTTGGGTTTGCACTTCCCTGAACTGTCACGCTCAGTTTGCTTATATGTGTCGCAGTAGCATTTACAACTGCACGCACGATTTCACTTTCATAGAGTTCACCACCCCAACTGGTAAAGGTAGGTGTATAGCCATCCAACGTAGTCCAAAAACCAGCCGTAGGTTTTCCCAATCTAATTTTTCCAAAGATGGACTGAAACAGCCCCATTGCATCACCCCGCGTTTCTTAACTGGGCGCCTATTTCGGCGTACCATTTTTGCCGCACTGTCATACCGTCTAAAAATGCAGCACACCCGTCGATATGTTCGTTGGCACTCAACTTTACCGGCTTGCGGCGGCCGCTGTCGGTTTCCACTTTCAGTGCCGTGTTCAGCAAGTGAACTTTCAGCAGATCATTGTCCCCTATGTTTATAGAACCGTCTTTCATTAGACCTTCCGTCTCTTGAATCACCGGTGTCAGATTAAATCCCTGGAACACATCATCCATGTGGAATCCATACTGTTTCATGTCCTGCACAAGGTATTGAGCTGTATAGCGGTCATAACCGACTTTTAGCGGATATATTTTGTATTTCTCGACCAAGGTTCGGAACCAGTTAAAGCAATCATGGTAGTCCACAAAATTCTCACCACTCAGGGTAAGGAGTCCCCGCTGCACGTACACGGAATAAGGCAGCCCATCGCGCTCAGTAGCTTCTTGCAGCTTTTCACCAGGAAGAAAGAAATGAGCCAGCACATATAGCTTTCTTTTCTTTTCGATGATAGCAACGCAGGCGGTTAAGTCAGTCGTTCGGCTAAGGTCGATTCCTCCAACACAATAACAGTTGCGGAAATCTTCCGGATTGATATGCGGTCCGCAAGCAAGCTGGACAATCTCTCCTGACAGCCACGCCTGACTTGAATTCTGCTTGATATTGCAATACTTTGTAAAGAACTCTGCCTTTTTGGAAAGGCTTCCTTCTGCAACTGCAATTTCTTCCAGCAGATAATCCACCGACACGGAAACACCCAAATTGGGGTTGGACTTGCGCAGCTCGTTTATATCGTTCCACTTGTCGATGTCATCGATCATGTAGAGGAACGGAGCCAAACGGCGTTCCCGGCTATCACCCAGCAAGAAGCGGGTACTGCGCTTGATCAGTTCATCATAGATACCCTCGTTCTCATAGCCGGATGTGGAGATGGACAGGATCAGCGGCTGTTTGCGGGCGCCCAGAGCCGATTTCATGACTTCATATTGCTTTAGTCCGGCCTGGCCGGGCCAGCTTGCAATCTCATCGCACACTGTCAGCAGCGGGTTGAAACCGTCGGATTTCTTGGCATTGAACGCTATTTTTTTCACACTGCTGTTTGTCTTGGCAATGTAATAATCGGATTTTCTGGGTTTTATTTTGGCAGCAAGTTCAGGCTCTTTCTGGATAGTTTGCCAGAATGCGGAATAGACAATTTCTGCCTGGTCCAGTTTCGGGGCCACACAGTAGACTTTCGCACCGTACTCACCATCCAGATAAATGCAGTAAGCGATAATAGCAGCTGCAAAAAGGCTTTTTCCGTTTTTTCTGGCGATGATTAGCACGACCTCGCGGAATTGCCGGAGGCCATCGGCACCAACAACACCAAAAACCACCGAAACAAAAGCCTTTTGCCAAAGTTCCAGCTTTAATAAGTCGTCCCGGCCCTCGCAATGGTGGCAGAACGTCTCAATAAAGCGGATCGCTTTGTTAGCTTTTTTTTGATCAAAGAAAAAGGACTGCGTTTGCAGTCCTTTCACTACATATTCATACATCAGGCGGACCCAACGGCCCACATTTTCGCTGCCGTCCAGAATTGCCTGATAGTACGCAAAAATGAAGTTAATCATCTTTCATCAACTCTGCTAGTTTGCCTTCAGGTGCCGGAGGCTTGCCCAGTTTGGTAAGGATTTCCAGCATAACGCCCAGGGTTTTGTTGGCACTGTCAACGTGTTTCGGCAACTCCCGAATGAGCGGATGGGCACAAACGTTTTCCCGGCCCTTGACATACTCTTTGCTGGTGATGAGATTTTTATCTCTTTGCAAGGTCTTTTTAATCTGCTGGATGACGGCGAACTGCATAGAATACTGTTCGGCGGCCTGAACAAACAGGGCGTTGTTATTCACGCCATATTTCCTGGCTTCTTCCATCAAATCCTGATAAGTTTTAGGTTTAGATGCCATATAGGCCTCCTTTCCAAAAAAATTCATGCATCATGGGAGAGGAATTTCTATCTAGGAGCGCCGGTCGCCCGGCCTCGCCCATTTTTTTGACCCCTGGGGGGCTACCCCCGAGGCGTCACCCTCCCCGACGCATCTACGCGGTAACGCTTGTGGGCTCCATGCCGTTTAGCATGGCAATCCCGGCACAACAACCGTAGATTTTCCCAAGACAATGCAACAGCGGGGTCATTGATGTTGGCCGGATTGAGCTCAACCATGTGATGGACAATTTCTCCAGGCTGGTATAAACCTTTAGCTAAACAATCCTCACACAAGCCTCCGACGCGGGAAACATATCCTTCACGGCATCGCTGCCATGCCTTGCTTTTGTAAAATGCTTTTGCAAACTCTCTCATTGTTTTGTGTCCACATTGGACACGCGCCCGCCGGGCCGTGTTCGTGTATTGGCACCGCATGCAGGTCTCGCACCTACATTGCCCGTCTCTATTGAGTGGCTATACGGCATATAAAGGCCCGGCAGTTTCGCATCGTTGAGAGGCTTGCCGGGATCTGTTTGAAGTCGCCCGCCGGAATCAAGCCGGACACCGCACTAGCAACAGCGCACCAGCGGCAGCATATAAAACAGCGGCATGCGCTCGCCAAAGCATGCCGCTGCTGTAAAGATCAACGTGTTCCCCATCACTGGGCGCATCTACTTGTACCCGGTGGGATACCAGCTTTTGAGCCGTCGAGGATGGGATACATACTGGGGATCTCTGCCGGTGCAGGGGATAGGCACCTTGCAAAAGTCCCAAAGGCAGGGCACAATGTACAGAATCCATCCAGGATAGAAAAACATTGGACCACCGCCTTTCTCAAAAATAGAACCCCGGCAGCGCACGGACGACGCTGTTTGTCATGTGTGTGACCATCTCCCGCCTGCCGGGGTCCCCGCCGGGCCTGCGCGCGGCGCAGCGGGTTGGAGCAAGTGAAGGGAGTCGAACCCTCGCTCTCAGCGTGGAAGGCTGATGTACTAACCATTATACGACGCTTGCAAAATGCAGGCGTTGCAGCCTGCGTAGATCCATACACGGGGCGACGCTTACGGGAAGCGCTGGACCTGTACCCCTAGGAGTTCATCATATGGACGTGGAAACCGTCTACCTGCTCTCTATCCGATTTCCATGGTACCATCTTATCAGTTTTTTTTGTCGCTTTCTATGTCCAGTTTGCATACGGAAATTTTATGGCGTTTGCAAACATACCGAAAATCGTAATTCATTTCCACAGATATTTTTTCCAACTTTTGCCCAAGAAGATACCGGCGACGCAGGATTTCATGGTCCCGGGCGTTTGTTACCTGCTCAATGGTTTCCACAATTTCCCGCCGGATAGCACCGCACATATTTATTTGGCATTCCAACTCCTGCTGTGCTCGCGTAATGCTTTCTACCGCTCGCGGCAATGCCTGACCATCAGAAGACCCGCCGGGCATGCCTGTCAACGCAGGCGAAACGTTATACGCGCGTTCCCGCAGCTCCTTCACTTCGTCTGATAGCTCTTTTTCCCGGTGTATACTTTCACGGTAGCGCCATAGCCATTGTTTTTTTTCATCATAGGTCATAGTCAATCGCTTTCTGCCCGGGCACGGGCCTGCAGATCTTCAGCAATTTTTGAAACCAAGTTGCTCATCCAGTCCCAAAGCTCACAGTATTTTGTATCTGTTCTTTCTCCTGTGATCCTGTTTACTCGCTCACCGCTGGAAGAAAAACGCGCCATAAAATATCTGCTGTATGGGAAAACACCTTGCTCGCTTTCCGGGTTTCGGCTTTCCTCATCAACGGCCACTACCATGCGGCCGCCGTCAAGAAAAACATATTCCCGAAAAACAAGCCCTAACTCTTTGGCCTGGGCAACTTTTTTCCACTCATCAAATCGTCCAAGTTCTGCCCGTGCCGCTTCAGTCCAATGTTCAGATTCTTCTTTTGCGGCTTTTTCGCGGCTTTTTTCGGCAGCGGCTTTTTGGAGTTCTGCTTTTTTCTCTTCCTCCGGTTGATAAAGTCTTTTTGCTCTGCTAAACATCTCGCGCAAATAAATGCTGCTTTCCGCCAATATTTCTGTTTGATCTTCCGGGTCAAGAATAATTGCTTTAAATCTATCGGCATATTCTTGTGAAATAACTACATTGTGATTTTCGCAAAGTATCGAATACGGCCCAGAAAGCAATCCATCTTTGCCATATGTATAATTATATTCATTTGCTCCAGCGTACTTAAGTCCGGATAAAAACTCTTTAAGAGGCCCTTTGACAAGCGCATCAATGACCGCAATCTTTTGCGATCCGCTAAGGGTCGGCATTGGCGCCCAAGCGTTTTTAGCGTATTGGACCTGCTGCACCTTGTACAGCTTGCTGCACTCAATTGCGCGATTCATTGAGATTTCACCACGGGCAAGCATTTCTTTTACTTCAGGTACACACCTCGTAGATACCATGTTCAGCCGGTTAATGGTGCCCGTTCCCTTGCCCAGTATTTCCGCGATAGCATCACGCACACGTCCGCTTAATTTTCCCGCCTCTTTCATTCGGCTTAATGCGTCCTTAAGAGCTTCATATTGACGGATTTTTTCAATATCTGTCAATTCCCGGGCCGTGGCGTTGGACGTGATCAGCGCCACTACTTCTTCGTCCCGACTATCGTAGTTGACAATAATGCAGGGCAGCCGGTCAAAACGGGCATCTCCGCCATTATGCAACCCCAAACAAGCAGTGTGCCGCCGGTGTCCGGCCACCAACATGTACTTGTTACCAGCCGGGGTGACTTCCAGCGGTGTGCGCAGGCCATATTTTGCAATGTTATCTTTCAACCCACTTACGTCACCGATCTCATAGATGGCGTTTTCAGGATTATCCACAATGTCCTCAATGGGCAACATGACAATGTCCATCCTGGAACCCGCCGGGCGGGTCACCTTGGATTGGTCACCCAGTACATCGTCAATCGAAAAGCCTTTAGACATTTATGTTTTCCTCCTTTGCAAGCGCGGCTTTGGCGGCATGTTCATGCAAAAACCACATTTTCCCTATTTTGTCAATTGGAAGATGTTTTGAGAATCCGTTTTTTCTTACAACAACGTACTCTCGCCTTTTCTTCCCGCCGCGATACGTTTCGTCCCTAAGGTGAATACCTGACACTGTTGCAGAATTCAAATGTGGGCACTTCCCATAATGCAAAATGTAAACCGTGTCTCCAATATTGCACGGTGAAACCAAGATTTTTCCTACCTTGTCAGCTTCCACCAGTTCCCGCAGCTGGTCAAGGTCGTAGGTTTCGCCAAGGATATCTTCAATTTGTGCAAGGCGATCAACAGCATTGCCTTTTAAATGCGCCGGTAGTTTTAGCTTTATGTAATTCCAAAATTGGTTACAGGCAATTACCCAATTTCCAGACGCATCTTTGTAACTCAACCTTTTCAACAATTTAGCCATGGTCTTCATCCCCGTGTTCATGCTCCATCGGGATAGGTTTGTCCGGCAGCTCACGCAACGCGGTACACTGCGGTTTATTTGCGGCCCAGGCAATCAGCGCCACTAAAAAGCCCGCCAAAAATGCACCAACAAATACCTCCACATAAAAAACCATCAATGTGCACCATCCTTTTGCGTGTCCACATTGGACACATCCAAACCGAGAACATCCAAAACCTCATCGGCCAGGTCTGCATAATCCTGGGTAGCGGTCCCGCCGGGGGCGTAATCGCGCAGGGCTTTGTGCGCGCTGCGGGCCTCTTTGACCTTGACGGTGTAACGGATCATGGATTTCATCACCAGCACACCAAGTTCTGCCACGTCCTTCACCACCTGCTTTTCGGCATTGGTGCGGTTGTACTTGGTCAGCAGCACTCCCATGAGCTTCAACCGGGGATTGTAGTACATGCGCAACTTGTTCATCTGGTCCAGCACTTCCCGCAGGCCGTCGGTGGCCCATTCGTCGCAATCCACCGGGATAATCACCCAGTCAGCTGCACACAGGGCGTTGATGCTGCCCATATCAAGATCCGGCGGGCAGTCCATCAGGCAAATATCAAACAGGTCCTGAACCTGTTCCAATGCATCCCGAAGCCGGATTTGCTGCGGTTCTGTGGTATCCAGCAATACCTGCTTGTTTGCAGCCAGCAATCGCATGTTGGCGGGAACCAAATTGACCTTTTGTGTATCGGTGACCTGCATGGTGTAGGCAATTCCATGTGCACAAGTCAAAATGTCCGCCGTGCTGGGCTTGTCATAATCCAGGGCGTTATAAAATTTCGTGGTGTTGGCCTGCTTGTCCAAATCTACCACAAGCACCTGCAGGCCACGGGCCGAAAACTCAGCTGCCAAATTGATGGTGGTGACGCTTTTGCCCACACCGCCTTTCAGGTTGATAATTGCAATCTTTTCCATAGTTTCCTCCTAAAACTCATTCCTCCGGGAATCTCGGCCCGGCTTCGCCGCCTTCATCCTGGGGGTAAATCGACCCCTCAGGCAACCAATCATGGTATTGGGGGCGCCATTGCATGTGGATCTCACCTAGACCGCCTTCCCGGTTTTTCCCAACCATCACACCGCTGGGGCGGTAATCGTCAGTGTCATGCAGTTCATCCGACATATCCGCCGGGATGTTTTGTACAAACATAACCACGTTGGCGTCCTGTTCAATCGTGCCGCTGCCGCGAAGATCCGCCAGGGAAGCATATTTCCCGCCAGTGCGCACCACTTGCCGGTTAAGCTGGCACAGCTCCACGATCACAATGCCCATCTGCATGGCCAGAACTTTCAGCTGCCGGGTAATATCACTAAGCCGCTCGTACTCCTTAGCGCGCGGATCACCGGCAATCAGACCGATGTGGTCAATAAAGGCAATGTCGGGCTTATGTTTCAGCAGTCGCGCCCGGATGCTCTCCACAGTCATGTTGGCACCGTCCTCCAGTACCATGTTGTGGTGATGCTTCAAGGCCTGCCGGGCATTGTCGATAATGGCAAATTCATCCGCGCTTAAAGTCTTGTCCCGCATTTTGGCGGCATCAATCCTGCAAGCCTTGGATAGGATGCGGGTCATCAGCTTTTCAGCAGTTTCCTCCAAAGTCAGGTAGTAGGTGTGGTAGCGTTTAGAAAACCTTGCTGCCAGATTGATAGCAAAATCAGTTTTGCCGCAGCCGGGCCGACCGGCCAGCACCACCACGTTGGTGCGCTCAAACATTCCAAACCGGTCCACAGGCTTCCACCCGGTTTTCAGTGTGTTGTCTGGCTTATGTAGCCCTTCAACCGTCCGATCCAGAACAGCGTCAAATTCCTGGGCACTGCTGTCCAGCTGCTGGGCCGCTATAGCATCCTGGATATTCAACGCCGCCCGCAGTTTGGCGCAAATCGCGTCGCTGCTATCTCCACTCATCTGGGCCTCGGCCATGGCGGCTTGAATCAAACTCTGCCTCCAGTCTTCAATGATCAGAGTTTCGTAGTCCGCTACATGGCTCACACTAGGGCAGGTCTGGGCTGCAGTCAAGATCAACTGCCGGTGCTGATCACCGGCTCGGTGGGCAACAGTCAGAGGGTCAACGCCTTTACCCTCAAACGACAACTGGTAGATCGCGGTAAAAACATCACGCAGCGCGCCTTGCTCAAACATGGCCGGGGACATACGCATAATACTGTCCCTGGCTTCTTTTGGGACCAGCAGGGCAGCGCCGATAAAAGCCAGCTGGTGCTGCTGGGCTGGTGACAGCTTGCTCATGGTTTACGCCTCCCGTTTGCCGCCCGCCGGGCGGTCACGTTTGTGGTTTGGAATCTTCCGCCGGGATGCAGCCCGGTCTTTGCCTTCTTTGGCATGGGCAGCCATCATCGTCTTGTACTGACGATAAGCCCCACCGTCGTGGCGACGTTTACTGCTGTTCATTCTCGCCGCCTTTCTTTACAGGCCATTCAAACCCAAAATCACTTCTCTTGATTTTGCATTGAGGCTTTCCATCTTTCCAAAAGACAAGCCCCTCAATTTCATGGTTTTCCAAATATTGCTTAATTCCAGAAAAAGACCGCTCAACATATACGATTTCCGTTCCATGCTTAACCAGTCTGTCCTCCGGCAAATTGTAAGGATTGCCCTGAAAATGAGGGCCAATTGCCTCATATGTGCCATCAATGAGACCTTCATGCCGCCCAGCAACATAGCAATCATCCAAGGTATAAATAAAAGCCAACCTAAACCATTTGTCAGACGGATTGTTGTAGTCCACTTTTATCCAATGCGGCCAATGTCCTGTAATAGCGTCAGGCTCCGGCTGGCAAGGAATTGCCCCAATGGGAGGCTTTTTTCCTTTCTTTGCATCGTACCGTTTGTACAGTACCCCGTTAATAATCGCGCAGCAAGAACCGTCAATTTTAACAGTTGCAACGCCTTCTCCATTTAGAACCCAATCCATGCCTTCATGGACCGAATCTGTAATGCCAACAATCTTATGCCCGCAATAAAGACGGTCAAACAAAGTAGGAATTTTTTTCATAAAACACCATGCCCTCAAAAATACTTGCTGATATCCTCATCCGGCCCGATCTGGCGCGGCGCCGGCGCGGCCCCGCCGGGCGATGCATGTACCACGGGTTTGTCCGCAAACTCATATTTCAGCGGGAAGAGTCCGTCCCAACCTCGCTCCATGCTTTGATCCAGCACCGCCACCTTGTAGCCGTCCACATCGGAAACACTGGCCTCTTTCGCCAGGGCATCCAACCGCCTGCACACCCTCACGGCGCCCTCAATGGAAAGCGGCTTCTTTTTTCCTTCCCGGTGTCGGATAAAATCGCCTAGGGTATTCAGGAGGGCTGGGTGTCCATCAGCATACTCTGCAAACACATCCTCCGGGGATTTCTTCGCGCGCGCGCCCGCGTGTATTGATATATCTTGTAATAATCTATCTTGTAATAATCTACCCGCATTTTTTTGCGGGGGGGTGGCGCATTTTTTTGCGGGGGTCCCCCCGCAATTTTCTGCGGGGGTGGCGCATTTTTCTGCGGGGGTCATCGGCACACATGCCATCCCAACCAGCGGGCTGATTCTTCTTTCTGCCCTTGGTTCGCCGGCTCCACCACCAACCTGAACAATCGAGATAAACCCACAATCCTGTAGGTGCTTCAACCAGCCCTGCACCGTTCTGGTGCTGGCATCAAACAGCGTCTCAAAATATGAGTTGGTCGCATAGCAGTAACCAGTCACATTCGTCAATGCACAGATTTCCGCAAAAAGAAGTTTCTCTGCCGGTTTGAGCCTTTTGTCATACCTGACAGATGCCGGTATTGTCGCGTAAAATGTAGGCGTTTCCATAATTTTTACCTCTAAAAATGGCCGACCTTAATACAGGGGCGCGCCGCACGCTTTTTCAGCGCGTCCCTGCCAGGTCTTTTTCACGCTCATAACAGCTTTTTGATTTTCAAAAAACTGTTAGATACCAATCCTATGATTACCGGGGTATACCAACACATGAATCCTACAAATAGAATCAGATGTCAGGATACTTTCAATGTGCCGGAAGGCCAGATACTGCCCTTTCAATTCAGCCTTCTGTATCGGATCGGTGGCCACTTGCATCTGTTTCCCATACTCACGGCCCCACTCGGTAACATAGTCCAATAAAGCCTTTTGCTTCATAAACGTTCTCCAAAATCAGAAGGGTAAATCTTTCTTCATCGTCGGAAATCACCGCATAGGGATCATCGTCCAGAGCACTCGTCTGGCGCTGCGCTGGCGCAGCGTATGCGGTGCCCTGCTGCGTTTCCGCAGCGGTCTTCCCCCCGGCAAAATTCAGAGAGTTGGCCACGATTTCCACCACAGTGCGGTTGTTCCCGTTCTTGTCCTGGTAAGTCCGGCTCTGCAGGCGGCCCGACACAGCAATCAGCTGCCCTTTGCCGAACCACTTATACACAAAGTCGGCCAGCTTGTCCCAGGCCACCACGTCCAGCCAATCGGTCTGCATCTGGCCGTTGGCATCCTTGCGGCCCCGGTCACAGGCAATGCGGAAGGTTGCCACGCTCTTTCCGGTGGTAGTCTGACGCATCTGAGGGTCAAAGGCCAGACGGTCCATAATAGCAACTACATTCAGCATCCCGGTACCTCAGATCATAACAACAACCTTGCCCGCTTCAATCTCTGCGTCCAGTGCGTCGCTCAACCAGGCTGCAATGCTGCGTTTGGCTTCCAGTTTCCAGGCGCCGCCGTCAGCCTCAAACAGGCCCGCTCTGCCGTACTCATCCACCCGCAGCAGGAACTTGCTCACCGGCTGGTCGATCTCCAGGAAGGTGCGGAACGGCTGCAATTCCACAATAGGCTTGACAGGCACTGTATCTTTCAGCACCACGCCGGTTTTGACGGTGGCCTCCTGGGTCACGCCGTTGTCGGTGCTCTTGACGCCCTGGGTCACGTCGATCTTGCTCAACAGGTCCAGCAGATAATCACGGTCCGGGGTGGCGTTGTGCAGGCTCTGCAGCTCAATGATGGCCTGTTGCTGGTCCATGTACTGGCCCACCGTAATGCGGGGCACATCCGCCTCTGCAGTGTAAAGGCGCCAGCGATCATATTTGCGGGCGCGTTCCACACGGTCGCCCAAATAGTCGCTCCAAACAGCCACATGGCGCTGGTCTTCCACCTGCACCAACAGCTTTACATCCAGCCGCGCCCCTTCCTCTTTGATGATCCGCACCAGGCCGCTGAGCGTGTCCACGCAAAAATCCTTCGGACGGCTGGGTGCGGTGTCCACCAATACCAACTCCTGGGACGCATAAGTATACGGCCCGATCTGGTACGTCTTCGGTGCTGCCATCTCCAAAATGCGGTCAATGGCGTCTTTCAAAAAACTTTCTCCCATGGTATGTACCTCCTTAGTACGTCATGCGCCCCACCTTGGCAATAGCGGGTTCGGGGCTTTCCCCGCCGTCCATGTCGATCTGGCCCGGCACCTGCGGCATCATTTCCGCCATCAGCAGTTCACCGCCCCGGCCCTTGGTAATGCACAGGGTAGTTTTGATAGGTGTCACCGGGGCCAGGGTAGCTTTGGCCTGTACATCCATATCCAGGCGCTCCCGGTATTCATCCGGCTCAAAGACCATCGTCAAAACAATTTTCCGCTTTGCGGTGGCCTTGGTACTGGGGTCCATCACGTTGCAGATTACCCGGTCAACCTCACGGTCTACCACCTCTGCAATGCCGCCCATAGCCATTTCCAAAATGCTTTTTTTATTGGCAATTTCCAACGTCCAATCCTCCTTTGCGAATCAGTTTCCCGTCCACATAAGTTTTGTACCCAGCGGCCCTCATATCGGCCAGCAGGGAAGAAGAAGGCACACAGCAGACATCCACAGTCCACATCACCACCCGGCCGGTCTTGTCTTTGATTTCAAACCGCATGGGGGGCCTCCTCCTGCACACGCTTGATCAGCTTGTCCAGCATCCCGGCGCCGTGCCTAAGGTCAAACGCGCGTTTGGCATCCCGTTCCAGGCGCCAGCGGGCCGTGGCGTTAAAATGCACGCCCAGGGGCGGCTCATTGTGGTGGCGGTGACATAAGTAGACCTTCAGGCCGTAGTGCTCGGATAGGGGCCGCAGCGGGCCGCCAAACACATGGTGTTCTTCCAAATTTGTGGTGGTATACAGGTTGTAATCTTTTTTGCAAATATAGCAATATCGGCCCACCTGCATAATGCTCTTAGCCATCCCGCTGCAACCTCCAATCTCTGTATTGCTGGGTAGTCTCGGCATCGCTCACGCCCATCTCGGCCAACCGGTCAAAAATGCGGTCGATAAACTCGGCCATTTCCGCCCGGGTAAATGTGCTGCTGCCCAGACCCACTCTGACTACACACACATCATCACTTAGCAGCTCTTGCACATCTACCACTTTTCGCTCATTGCGGATAATCGGTAGCGCCTTAACAGGCACCTGCCATATTTCGGTGTCAATTCCGGCCTCATCCAACATATTCAGATAGCATGACTCTGCTGTCATGTTTCCGTAATGCTTTGCCATTTTTGTAAGCAAAACCCACATAAGTCTGTTTTGCTGTAGCGTGCGGCGGTCCCGCACAGGCCGGATCTCGATTTCCACCGCCAGGGGCTGGCCACGTGCCTTGGCTTCCAGCTCGGCGTACATCCGCTGTTCTTCCAGCAGATATCCACCGTCCGTCTGGAACCGTCCCCGGCCGCCCGCCGGGCCAGGCTCATACCAGGCGGCCAGGTGCGCGATCAGCTTTTTTGCCATAACAGTTTCTTCCCATTCGGTTTTGTAAACTGCACCAGTGTAAGATCCCCGTTTTCATATCCCAATTCTGTGCAGGTCAAAACATCGTCCATCACATATCCCTTAATCCGGTCGCTACCGGGAAGAGCGTCCGGAATAATATGCACCTGTTCCGCCGACAAGCGCATGAAGGGCATCCGCAGCACCGGCAGGGCCACGCCCCACAGGCTGGCAGCCGCCAGGAAGCTGCTGTCACATTCATCTTGTGCCGGGTCTCCGGTCACATGATAGGTGGAAATCGCGCAGGCATCGCGGTAAACAAGTTCGTCCGATGTATTGTCTGAGATACCAACACCACAATAGAGAGCGCGCCCACAGGCATAGTGCCGGACCGCATAAGACAGGGAACACACGCTGTCATATTCTTCCAAAATGCTGCGTACCGCATCCACCTTGGGCCACAGGCGCACCCGCACCCAATCCTTGGTTGTCTCCAGCACCTGCAGCACCACTTCATCCGCCCGCAGCGGGCGGTCCAGGCGCGGGATTTTGCTTTCTTCAGCCATTGTTTTCCTCCACTTCCGGGCCAATGTAGGCCCCGTTATCATCGTAGTGCGCCGGGTCCGCCCAGGGGCTGTCCCAGCCTTTGATGGCTCCGCCCAGCATAGCGGCCTCGGTGCGGCGGTCAACGCCGTGCTTGGCATTCAAGGCGTCCACGTTCTCGCGCAAAGCCACGCCATACAGCGTGCTGTCTCCCCGGTAAATCTGCACCGGTGCCCGCGTTTTAGGCCCGATGCTGTAGCAGCAGTCTGGCAGACCCGCCGGGTATTGTTTGTCCATAGTATCCTCCTTATCTCCACCACCGCCGTATGACGGTGTACATATCGACATAACTATTCTGCTACAAAGTAGTCACCCACCTCATAGCTGTTGTACTGGCTTTCGGACACTTTCCAGCGGGCGGTTTCTCTTTCGTCCCCGTCACCCTGGAAAATGGAAAAGTACCAAGAATCGGGAACAGGGTTTGAATGCACGACAGGGACAAGAACTTTCTCTGCCACTATAAATTGCGTCCACGTTACGGTATGTGCCGGTTCAAACTTCTTCTCGTAGATTGTTCCCTCAGAGATTTTCTCTTCACACGAACAAAGAGAAAAAGCCAAAAGAACAGCGCCAACCAAAGCCACAGCTTTTCGCATCGTTCTCACCTCCCCGTGTTCATACTGAACACATTCAGAATCCAACTCCATTTGTAACTTTCCAGTCTCTGGCCAAAAGATCTTCTGCCCTGGGCTGCCACCCGGGCCGGGGATTTTCTGTTGCAGGGCTGTAATACAGGCAGCCATCAGGCGTATCGGTAGGCTGAATATAAATGGGACGTTCCCCGGTTTCATGCACAACATTTTCCCATAAAGTTCTTGTCAAAAAAGGATGGGTAATATCCCGTGCCATCATGGCCTCGTAAATATCCATCTGCCTCACCCTTCCGCGTTCAAATCCGGGAACACATCGGCCAAAGTTTCATCCTCTTCTTCGTACCGGTCTGCCCGATCCAGCCGGCAGCATTCGCTGCAAGGGCGCTCATCCCGTTCACAGTCGATATGCATACACCCTTCGCAGCCCCCCTCAATTTGCTGGGCATCCTGCGCCGAAATCTGCTCCCTCATTGCGTGAAGCTCATTTAACCGCTGCTGGGCCGCTTTCAGCTCATCGCTCAAATTCGACATTGCCGTTTCCGAAGAAAGCACACATCTTGTAAACATAGTGGTGTAGGCCTGAACAGCTCCCATAAAAGCAACGTGGACAGCCTGTTCATCATAAAGGTATTCGTACCTGCTTCCCATAACATCCTCCCCGTGTCCAATGTGGACACATTGCAATAAAAGGATTATCGCAAAAAATTATCGCGGATAAGTTTGCGAAGCCTGACGGCTGCATCGGCCTCTTGCTGATGATAGTCAGCCATAGACTCTGCCAACGCGGCGTGTTTATCGTGGTACTCTCCCAACGCACTAAGAATTGTCAGCCAATCGTTAATGGAAATGTCCTCCATCGCCATCACCTCCCCGTGTGAAATGTGGACACATCACTTAGCAGATCTGCCGGGCAAGAGCCGTGGCAGGGATACGCTTGTCTCTCCCCTGCCCTATCCAGCCTTTCAAATTGCGGGTGACCTTACGAGTTGCCGCCGGGTCTGTTCCATAAACGATATGGGCTGCTTCCGCCACGGTCACCAACTCGCCACTGGCCTCATGCCGGATGCGTTCCAGCGCATCCCGGTAACCTTCTTTTTCTCTTGCCATGGGTACCTCCTTCCTGTGTCAAATGTGGGCACAAACTCATGCGGACTGCTGGCCCTGAGGCGGAGTAGAAACCACCAGGCCCAGAGTCTCGGCTACACCCAAAACATACCCGGCTGCCAGCGGGGACATGTTCTGCATCTTGGTGACCTGCGCCTGCAGGTCTGCCAACTTCTTCGCATCAATCTGAACCATCATGATATTGGTACCTCCTTCCAACCTTGTTAACTCTTTGCAATATCATATTAGCACATCGCGATACATTATGCAAGGCTTTCACAGGAAAAAATATTGCATTGCGTTATATCATGTGATATAATGCAGACAAGGGAGGTGAACAGGAATGAATGAACGCATCAAGAAATTGCGACTTGCGTTAAATCTTAATCAGACAGAATTTGGATTGCGCATTGGTGTAAAGCAAACCACTGTTGCGGGTTATGAAAATGGAAGCCGTGCACCTATTGATGCAATTATCACTTCCATTTGCCGAGAATTTGGCGTTTCTGAGGATTGGCTTCGCACCGGCGCTGGTGGCGATGACGCTATGTTTGTAAAAGTAAGCAAGGATGAGGAAATGGACTTTATATTGGGCCAGATTAGCGGTAGTCGGGACGAGACCATCAAGCGGTTCATCCGGGCCTACTGGAACCTGGAAGAAAACGAAAAGGCCGTCATCAGAAAACTGATTGACAGCCTTTCCCAGCAATAAAAAAGCCCCGGTCGGGCCGGGGGTAATCTTTTACTGATCCTGTTTTTTATTCTCTGACTTTTCCCTTCCAATGGCATAGGCAAGCAGAGCTCGAAGGAACCCTTCATCGTTTCTTTGAATGATTCTTAACAGTTCTTCTAAGTACATGAGCGGCTCCTTTCAAGTTTAACACCTCAATCATTTGACAACATTATACACAACCATCCGTTGTTTGTATATGTGCAATTTTCACAGTATTTTTAATGTTTTTTCCACCAACAAACAACCTATTGTTGTTAATTGTGAATTCACCGGCATCAGCCGGAAATCATAAGGAGGTAAATTATGGCTACTGAATTGGATAGGTATATTGTTTGGACGTTTTCGCAAGAATGCCCTATCCCTGAGGACGTAGATAAAATGCTTATTCCTGGGGAAACGGCTGTATGCGCGTATAGAACAATTCGCGACATCGCCATCTTCACTTCTAAAAGAATTATTGTTCGGGATGCACAGGGAATCACTGGCAAGAAGGTTGAAGTTTATACCTTACCATACTCCTCCATTAACATGTATTCAACGGAAAATGCAGGCACATTTGATGTGAACAGCGAAGTTGAGTTGTGGACAAAAGCCGGCCATATCAAAATCAATCTGTCGCCAAAATGTAAAATCAGAAAGCTCGACAAGGTTCTTGCAAATGCAATCCTTTCAGAATAATTGCAAATATAATTTCACAATAATGAACAATGTCTAAATTGAAAGTAAGGCCGTCGGCCTCTGTTGTCAATTGTAAAGGAGTGCATAGTTATGAACCCTAGAGAGCAAAAGATATGGTATCTTTTCCCCCGACAGTACGTAGCTGCAATGTCATCTATTACTCTTGTTGAATTAAAAGCGAAATATAAAATCAACGGAGTAAAAGTAGATAAAACCTATAACATCGTTGCAAATATCCGTCCCTCCGCGTATTATCCAACAGGTAAATCTATTGTCTTATGCAAACTTTGCGATGACATGATATACAACCCCGATACAGGTGAATGGGTGTATTTTTCCGACATAGAAGAAGCTCGTGATTTGCTACTTCGTTGCGTAAAAGCTTCGTGTACTACCGCATCCTTTGGTTGCTGTTCGAAATACGAAGAGTGCAGTAATAAAGGGCAGTGCGTTCACGAAAATCCATTTTACTCTCTTGGCTGTGTTTATAGGTCCCGCTTAGAAAGTGGCTCCATTTTTTATGGTGAAAACTGTAATATTTAAATGATGTTTTCTTTTGCTGGCGGAGGTTTGCAATGGATAGAGAAGGAAAAGGAAGTAGCTTAATTGGACTTCCATTAGATTATACTGTAATCGATGTCGAAACTACCGGTATTGATTACACCTATTGCGAAATCATCGAGATTTCCGCTATAAAAGTGTGTAATGGTTTGGTAGTAGACCGCTTTTCCTCCCTGGTTCAACCCACCCCGTATTTTGAAGAAGGTAATACAAAAGAGGTGTATGTCGATTCCTTCATAACAGCTTTAACTGGAATTACAAATGAAATGTTGGTATCAGCTCCTAAGCCCTTTACTGTCTTGCCACAATTTCTATCCTTTGTGGGTAATTCTGTTTTAGTGGCTCATAACGCAAATTTTGATATAAACTTTCTTTATGATGCCTGCAATCGGCTAGGCATGAAGTTTTCGAACAACTTTATTGATACATTGCGTATCTTCAGAAAAGCTTTACCAAATCTATCGCATCATAGGCTTCTGGACATTTCCAATGAACTTGGTATATCTGTCAACTGCTACCATAGAGCGGAAGCGGACTGTCTGACCACTAATATGTGCTATTTGGAAATACGAAGCCGAATTCTCGCCAATCAATCCGAGGAACAATTTGTTTCCAGCTTTAAAAAGCATCGCCATAGTGTAAAGCTGGATGCCAATGATATTGTACCTCAAACAAACGATTTTGATGAAACCCACCCATTGTATGGTAAGACGGTCGTTTTCACAGGTGCCTTAAGCTGTATGACTAGACGCGCAGCAATGCAGCTTGTAGCGAATGTAGGTGGAGAGAACGGGAATTCTGTAACAAAGAAAACAAACTATCTCGTTATCGGATCTGAAGAATTTGCAAGTAGCGTGAAAGATGGTAAAACAACCAAGATGAAGAAAGCCGAGGATTTGCGTTTAAAGGGAAACGAAATCACAATCATTTCTGAAGCCGCATTTTTCGATTTACTTGAAACTTCGTAAAGTATGATAATTCTAAGTTTTCTGTGAATATCCATAGAGAAGGATATATTCACAAAAAAGCAAGAACAAAAACAAAAAGCGCTCACGGTGTTGGCGCACCGTGAGCGTTAAAATAGATCAGCTTGCCCTTATGGAACAAACGACCCTGCAATCGTATTGTACCACCTCTGGGCAGGCTTGTCAAAGTGTACCCATGAGGAGGTTAATATGGCAAACGTGAAGAGACGATCCAATGGCCTGATTGAGCGCTGCCGGGTCATCAATGGTAAAAAGCGCCACTTTTATGGTAAGACCGCAAGGGAAGTTCAGTGTAAAATAGATGCAGCAATTGCAGAGGCGGCGGTCACAATAGAAAAAGGCTCGCCGTTCAGCGAGGTTGCCGATGCTTTCTGGCGTAGCAAAGAGCCTACCATTAAGTACGGATCCCGCCGGGGATATCGGCATAAAGTGGAAGTGGCAAAAGATTGGTTTGGCCAGCAAGGTATGCGTGAAATCACCAGTACTGATATCAACCGCTATCTAAGCCGCATGGCTAATCAAGGATATTCGTACAAAAGCATTGCCGGACAGAAGTCGATCCTGTCTATGATATGGCAGTATTGGTGCGCTGAAATGCGCGGCGATTGCAACCCATGTTCCCTGCTGAAGCTTCCTCAAGGTCTCCCTCAAACTAAGCGGCGTGCCCCTGATGATGAGGAAGTCAATACGGTCAAAGCCCATCCAGAAGGTTTTGGACTATGCCCCGCAATCATGATGTATGCCGGGCTGCGTTTGGGTGAAGTAATGGCTTTGCAAAAAAAGGATCTTGCCAATGGAGCCATCCATGTAACCAAAGCGGTGGTTTGGCATAACAACTACCCCGAACTGGAAAAGCCAAAGACAGAAAGTGCCTACCGAACTGTTCCAATCCTAAAACCTTTGCAGGCCGCTCTGGCCAATCGTTTGGATAACTTAAAGGACGATGACTTTCTCTTTGGTGGAAAGCAACCTTTTACAAAAAGTCGTTATCAGAATGCCTGGCTCCAGTACTGCATCAGTATCGGTCGTGCCCACGACAGTGGCAAGCGATATAAAACCGGAAAGAAGTCCAGAGACGGAAAAGAGCTCTACAAGATCGTTATGGAGCCTGACTTTACTGCCCATCAGCTGCGCCATGAATTTGCCAGTACTCTGGTACAGTGTGGAATCAGCCCACAGGTGGCCAAGGAACTCATGGGGCATGCGGATATCCTTACGACGCAGCGTTGGTACGCTGAAGCAAAAACCAGCGCTATCGATGAAGCAGCCGAAATACTAAATGCACATTTTGGTTCGTAACATGGCCGTACAATATGTAATTTTATCGACATTCCATATAATTATCTAGGTTCAAATCTCTCTTACTCCGCCAACAAAACCCGCGAAACCTGAAAAGGTGTTCGCGGGTTTTGTATTTGTATCACACATTTTTTCTATATCAAAAGGACGCACCTGCTCCATCAAGCGGGTACGTCCTTTTATTTTATAACACCGTTTTTGGGCGGCTTAGTTTTCAGCCGGGAGCAGAATATCATTGGCCACCGGCGTGAGGAAACGCGCGCGGAAAGTTTCCAGATCCGGGCACTGCGGCAACAGATGCATGGTTTTGGTAACGACTGCTTCCATGGTCATATCGTAGGCTTCAATCACGCCGTAGGTTTGTTTGATCTGATGCCCCACCTGATACACGCTCATATCGCTGCCTTCATAGATCACCTGGGTGGTCATAATGACCACTTTTCCGGCTTCGATCCAGGCGCCAACCTCCCGGGCAAAATCCGCAGATGCATAATAAGGTACGCCGCCGACACCAAAGCCTTCCACGATCAGTGCATGGTAAGCCGGGCGCAGCAGACGCAGCACGTCGGGACGCACACCGGGAATGAGCTTTAACACAAAAACCTCGGGGTCCAGCGCCGTGCAAAGCGCAGGTTTGCCCAGATGCTGCGGCGCCGGAAACACCGGATAAACGCGGCGGTCCCGAATCCGGGCCACTTCCGGGTACCCGATGCTGGAAAAAGCATGGTAGCTCTTGGTGCGCAGCTTTTTGGCACGTGTTCCCAGCATCACCTGCCCGTCAAAGACGATGGTAACGCCCCAGGCGCAGGCAGACGCCGCATAGAGGAATGCATCCAGCAAATTGCGGCGGCCGTCGGTTTCCCGCTCCCCGATGGAGTTTTGGGCGCCGGTGAGCACAATGGGCTTACGGGAATCGGGCAGCATATAGCTGAGCGCTGCTGCCGTGTAGGCCATGGTGTCGGTGCCATGGGTCACCACAAAACCATCGTATTCTTCATAGTGGTTCCAGATTGCCTGCGCAATCTGTTTCCAGTGATCCGGGTGGATATTGGTGCTGTCCAGCTGAA